>CBFGZU010000143.1:0-2301 GCA_965653335.1 uncultured Pseudolysinimonas sp. | reverse complement strand
GAAACAACACTCGAACGTATCTACTAGATAGACGACCCATTCTCAGGATAAGTCGTCCGAACACACCCTGTGGAGGACTCGAACCGCCACGCGCCGAGACCGTGCCGACATCCTCATCGACGGATGACTGACCGCCCCGCTACGCTCGCGACGTGAACGCACCTCACGCTGCCCGCGCCCTTCTCGTCGCCGTCGGAGCGCTCCTCCTCGTCGCCACCGGCACCGCCCCCGCTCTGGCCGACGCCCCCGACAGCCCCGACACCCCCGCGGTCGTCGCGCTCGACGCCGCCGGCAGCGGGGTCGACGACTTCGAGTTCGCCTCGTTCGACGCGGTGTACGAACTGTCCCGCGACGACAGCGACCGCTCGCGGCTGCACACCGTAGAGACCCTTGTCGCCGTGTTCCCCGACTTCGACCAGAACCGCGGCATCCGGCGTGCGCTCGTGAGCGGCTACAAGGATCACAGCACGAACATCGACATCGTCTCGGTCACCGACGGCAACGGGGCTCCCCGGTCGTTCGAGCGCTCCGTCGAAGGCGAATTCACGATGCTCACCATCGCCGTCCCCCAGGGGCAGTACGTGCACGGCGAGCAGACCTACGTCATCGAGTACACCCAATCCGATGTCACCGCGACCTCGACCGACCTAGCCGATGGCATTACGCGTGACGAGTTCTACTGGGACACCAACGGCACCGGCTGGGCGCAGCCGTTCCGCGAGGTGAGCGCGACCGTGCGGGTGCACGCCGATCTCGTCCCTTCCCTCACGGGGGAGACGGTCTGCTATTACGGCTACGACGGCACGTCCGATCGGTGCGACATCGACAAGGATGGGGACGGAGAGTTCCATGCGACGGTGCGCGACCTGTTCCCGTACCAGAACATGACCTTCGTGATCGCGTTCGAGCCGGGCACCTTCGCGGGCGCACCGTTCTGGACGTTCGTGCCGATCGTCGCTCTCGTCGCGATCGCCCTCGTGCTGTTCGGGCTCATCACCGCGCTCGTCATACGTTTCGTGTTCTGGCGCGACGCCCGAGGGCGCGGCATCGTCATCGCCCAGTACGAGCCACCGGCGGGACTCGGGATGATGCTCGCCGCGAACATCATCGGCGCGCCGAAGAAGGGCATGGCGGCGACGATCGTCGACCTCGCGGTGCAGAAGAATGTGCGCCTGCTCGAGCACGACCAGGGCTGGAGCAAGGTCTTCGGCGTGCAGAAGCTCTCGACCGCCGACCTCGCTCCCGACGAACAGCGCGTCATGGGGGCGCTGTTCTCGGTCAACCCGTTCGCGGTCGGCGGTGTGCTGCCGGGGCTGAAGAACTTTCTCACCATGGGCGGCAGCACCCCGCAACCGATCCCCGACGAAGGGGGCGAGGTGCGCTGGCTGACCAAAGGCGACACCGTGCTCGGCCAACAGGTCGTGGCTCTCACCAAGTCCATCGAGAGGGAGGCGGAAGCGGGCGGTTTGCGACGCAAACCCTCGAAGCGGCCGTTGCTGCTCGTCGTCGGATCGATGGTGATCGCCGGACTCCTACTCCTCGGGATGGCGATCTTCGGCGGCGAGGAAGACGAGAAGTCGATCATCATCTCGGTCGTCGGACTCAACGCCGTACCGTGGATCACGATCTTCGCGGTCGGCCTTCTCGCCCGTCGTCGCCCGCTCACCTCGAAGGGGGCGGAGCTGCGCGAGCATCTCGAGGGCTTGCGCGAGTTCATCCGCCTCGCCGAGGCCGACCGCCTGCAGATGCTGCAGAGCGTCTCGGGCGCCGAGCGGGTCAGCACGTCCGACCGCACGGCGATCATCAAGATCTACGAGAAGCTGCTGCCGTACGCCGTGATCTTCGGTCTCGAGAAGGAATGGGCGAACGAGATCGCGAAGTACTACGACACCAACCCGCCCGATTGGTATTCGGGCTCGACCGGCTTCCACGTGGCGGCGTTCACGGCGGGCCTCGCGTCGCTGTCGTCGAACGTCTCCACCTCGTACTCCGGTTCGTCGGGGTCGTCGTCGAGCGGCGGCGGGGGTGGCGGCGGATCGTCAGGTGGCGGAGGCGGCGGCGGTGGCGGCGGCGGCGTCTAACCTTCGAGCTTCGCGCCGAGGTCGAGCCACTGCTCTTCGAGGGCGTGGGCTTCGGCTTCGAGCGCCGCGATCGCCGACTGCTTCGCGCCCAAGGTGACGTAGTCACTCGGGTCGCTCGCCTCCAGCTCTGCTTTCGCCTTCTGGATGCCGTGGGTCGCTTTCTCAAGGCGGCGTTCGACCGCAGCGAGTTCCTTCTCGACCGCCCGCCGATCTGCCCCGC
>CBFGZU010000142.1:0-2347 GCA_965653335.1 uncultured Pseudolysinimonas sp. | reverse complement strand
TCGCCTGAAAGCAGGATGCCGGCCGGTTCGGCTGTGGGCGGAGGCAGTTCGGGTCTTGGTTATCGCGCGGAGGACCGTCGCCTGTGCCCCCGCCCGGGCTCCCGGGTTGTGCGGAGATTCCGGGCGATGACGTTTCGCCCTCCATTCTCACGCCGTCACTCTCGACAGATGTACATACCCCGAGTTGCATCTCGACGTACGTGCAATTGGAGTCGGCCGCGACCGCATCTAATGGCAAGGAAGCTGCAGCGAACCCAAGCCCAAGCGAGACGGCAGCTAACAGCTTTCGTCGGGCCACGCGCTATCACTCTCAAGCAGTAGGGGTGCCATCCCGTCGACCGTCCGGAGGACGACTTCGAGTACCAACCGGTCGGATCGGTCAGACGGTGTGACATCTGCCCCGGTGTCGTCGATAACCCGTGAACCTGAAAGGTCGGAGCAGGCGTAGAAGACAACCTCCGCGTCACCGCCGACCTCCTCGTACCTTTGGGTACTGAGGACCTCAAAAGTCGCCTCTCCTACCACCCGAAGACCTGACTCACGCAGGGTGGCAAAGCCGCGCAGTTCATCCTCCATGCGAGCTTCGGTCACGAAAGGGGCAATTCTCTCTGGCCCGGTGCCCCCTTCACTAGCGATCACGTCAGACATCTCTCGGTACGCCGCATACGCCTCCTCCGCAGCAGCAAGCGCTTCCTCTTCCGACGCGAAGATCGGGGTCGCCGACGGGGTCGGGGGCAACGTGGGAATCGGGGCACCCCCACCGCATCCCGAGAACAGGAGCATCCCGGCAACCGTCATCGCACCGACCAGCATTCGCATGGCCCTACGGTACCGAGCGTCGCTCACCGCCCCGAGAGATATCCACACTCCACCACCTCAGGCACGCCTGGGGAGGACAGCGCCCAACTACCGCGGTGCAACCGTAAAGCGTCGCAACTTGAGAGCCGGGTTGATGTGCCGCACTTCGACGACGCGGGTCGGCGAGATCCAGGCGACGCCGACATCCGTCGATTCCCCCACGGTGACGAGTTCCACGCCCATCGGGTCGACCACCATGCTGTTGCCCGCTCCGATCGGCGGCGCGTGGTCGGCGGCGGCGACGTAGACGGTGTTCTCGATCGCCCGGGCGGTGACGAGGGTGCGCCAGTGGTGCTCTTTGAGCGGACCGCGCACCCATTCGCTCGGCAGCAGCACCAGGTCGGCGCCGGCATCCACCAGTCGTCGCGTGACTTCGGGGAATCGCACGTCGTAGCAGGCCTGCAGCCCGACGGTGAAACCGCCCCAGGCGAAGGTCGGCGCCTCCCCGTCACCCCAGACGTTGCCGGCGACGATGCGGTCGCTCTCGCGCGTTCCGAACGCGTCGTAGAGGTGCATCTTGCGGTAGTGGGCGACGACCGCACCCGCCGCGTCGACGGCGACGAGCGTGTTGGCGACCCGATCGGTCTCGCCGGGAACGAGTTCGATCATTCCGGCGACCAGATGGATGCCGAGCTCCGCCGCGATCTCGGCGAGCGCCCGCACGAACGGGCCGTGAAGGGTCTGCGCATGCTCGGGCCAGTCGGACCCGAGCTGGGGGGTGAAGTACGACGAGTACTCGGGAAAGACCACGAGAAGGGCGCCTCGCGAGGCCGCGTCTTCTGCCAGACTGCGGATCGTGTCGAGGTTCTTCGCCTCGTCGGCGCCCGGCGCGAACTGGGCGACGGCGATCGCGACGGGGCCGGAGGGGTTCTCCATCGCTCCAGGGTACGCGTCAACCTGGCGAGGTCACTCCGCCGTCGTAGCTGTGACGTACCGATCGAAGGAGTTCTGAGCCGATGTTACGAACCCTCCCCATTGCCCTGCTGACGTTGCTCCTCGCCGCGTGCGGGGGCGCGACCCCGGCGCCGGATGCCGACGAGTCCGCCAGCCCGACCCCCACCGTCACCGCGAGCGACGACGTCGAAGAGACCGACGACCCCGAGGATGCCGGGCCCGACCCTGATCCGGAACCCGAACCGGGCCTGAGCGCCGCCGACCGCCAGAACGTGCGCGACGCGATCACGAGTGGCAACACCGCCGCAGTCGAGGGTTACCTCTCCGACCCGGTGCGGGTCATCATCATGGCGAGCGAATGCTGCTGGGACATCAGCAGAGCGGATGCCGTCGCGCAGCTCTCCTACGTGACCGGCGCACCGGGCCCGTGGAACTTCAGCCTGCCGGCGGCGACGGTCGACTCGTGGCGCACCAACGCTTACTACGGCTACCTGTTCACCGGCGACGACATCGTCGGACGGGCGGCCGACGGCACGATCGTGTCGTTCGGCATCGAAGGCGGCCAGATCACCAAGATCCTCATGGGCTTCGAGGA
>CBFGZU010000141.1:0-2453 GCA_965653335.1 uncultured Pseudolysinimonas sp. | reverse complement strand
CGGTGAGGTCGGCGACCATCGTCTGGAAGTTGATGAGCGCCTCGAGCCGGCCCTGCGAGATCTCCGGCTGGTAGGGCGTGTACGCGGTGTACCACGACGGATTCTCGAGCACGTTGCGCTGGATGACCGCGGGGGTGACGGTGCCGTGATAGCCGATGCCGATCATGCTGCGGCGCACCCGGTTGCGGCGGGCGAGCACCCGCAGGTCGTCGAGCGCCTCGCGCTCCGAACGAGCCTCCGGGAGAGACAACGCGGCTGCCGCGCGAATGCCGGACGGCACCGCGGCATCCATGAGGTCTTCGACGGTCGAGTACCCCACCGCTTGCAACATGATCGCCTGAGCCGCGGAGTCGGTGCCGATGTGGCGATCGACGAACGCCGTCATCCTCGCGTCAGCTCCTCGTACTCGGCGGCGGAGAGCAGCTCGGGCAGCTCCGCGAAACGCACCCTGATGAGCCACCCGCTCCCCATCGGGTCGGCGTTGACGAGCGACGGATCGGCGACGACAGCGTCGTTGCGCTCCGCCACGTCGCCGTCGACCGGCGCGAACAGCTCACCGACCGACTTGGTCGACTCGATCTCGCCGACGACGCGTCCGGCGGTGACGCTCGTTCCGGCCGTGGGCAGGTCGACGTAGACGACATCGCCCAGCTTCTCGGCGGCGTAGGTCGTGATGCCGATGGTCGCGATGTCGCCGTCGACGGTGACCCACTCGTGGTCTTTCGTGTAGCGCACGTCGGTCATGAGAGGGCCTTTCGTGAATAGAAGGGAAGGGGAACGACACGGGCGGGGATCGCGGTGCCGCGAACATCCACAGTCAGCGCGGTGCCCACCGCTGCGGCGGCGGGATCGACGTACGCCATCGCGATCGGGATGCCGAGGGTCGGCGACAGCGCACCGCTCGTCACCTCGCCGACCGCGACGCCGTCCTGCAGCACCGGATAGCCGACGCGGCCGGCGCGCTTACCCTCCGCGGCGAGGCCGACGAGCACGCGGGCACCCGGGGCCGGTCCGGCTTCGACCGCGGCGCGACCGACGAAATCGCCGGGCTTGCCGAGCGCCACGACACGGGAGAGGCCCGCCTGCACCGGGAGGGTGTCGCGGGAGAGTTCGTGCCCGAAGAGCGGCATGCCCGCCTCGAGGCGCAGCGTGTCGCGCGCCGCGAGCCCGCACGGCACCGCACCCGCTGCGACGAGATCGTTCCACAATGCGGGGGCCGCAGCGGCATCCAGATACACCTCGAAACCGTCCTCGCCCGTGTAGCCGGTGCGCGCGACGAGCACGCTCACCTCGCCGTACCGCCCTCGTGCGACTCCGTAATACCGCACCGCCGGCAACTCAGGGGAAACGAGCGCTTCCAGCCCGCCGAGAACCGCCGCAGCCCCGGGGCCCTGAATGGCGATCAGCGCGCACGAGTCGGTCTCGTCGGTGACGGCGACATCGAAGTGCGCCCGGCGCTCCGCGAGCGCCGACGCGACGACGTCGCGGTTGGCGGCATTCGCGACGACCCAGAAGAGCTGCTCGTCGATGCGGTAGACGACGAGATCGTCGAGGATGCCGCCATCCTCCGCGAGCAGCAGCGAGTACTTCGCACGACCGGGGGCGATCGCGGACGCGTGCCCGGCGAGCGCGTAGTCGAGGAACGCCGCCGCGTGCGTGCCGCCGACGAGGAACTCCGCCATGTGACTCAAGTCGAAGAGCCCCGCCCCGGTGCGCACCGTCTCGTGTTCGGCGAGGTCGGATCCGTAGCGCACCGGCATCCTCCAGCCGGCGAAGTCGGTGAACGCCGCACCCGCGGCGACGTGCACGTCGTCGAGCGGTGAGGAACGAGCTTCTGGTGAGCGCAGCGGCTGATCGGACACGGAGTTCTCCATCGAATACGAGTGGTGAGAACTCCCCCTCTGTCATGGGTGCCTGAGAGCTTCACCCGCGAACGGGCTTTCACCTACGGCGGCTCCGCGCGGGAGCAACTTTCCAGAGCGGCCTAAACGATGCGGTACGTGTACCTGAGAGATTGGCGGGGAGGCTTGCTCCTTCGGTGTCCGCACACGAGGTGCAGACTCTCCCGCATCGCGTGCGGCCCGATCTTCGATTGTGTCGTCAGCCTAGTACCCGGCCCGTGCGAAGGGCCCGACCCGCCATGAATCGCGGCGAGAAGCCCTGTCACAGCTGGTGCAGTCGGTACCCCGCGTTCGACGAGGTCGACCCGGTCGCCGACTGATTCTTCGTGAATGCGGCCGCGTACGCATCCTCGGGTTCGATCGTCTGGATAACGTCGACGAGCACGCCCCCGGGTGCGACGGCGATGAAGTGTCGCTGGCCGAAGGCTTCGCTGCGCAGGGGAACCACGATGTCGAGCGCGTCGCGCAGTTGCGCGTGAACGACGTCGACATCGGGCACTTCGATATTGATCAGCACGCCCCCGCGCCTCCTTCGGAACTCGCCGGGGATGG
>CBFGZU010000140.1:0-2495 GCA_965653335.1 uncultured Pseudolysinimonas sp. | reverse complement strand
GGGGTCGCAGGTTCAAATCCTGTCAGCCCGACGGAAGCCGGAGAGGCCCTGGGGTCCCGGCATGTCAAGCGATGCGGCCCATCACCTCTAAGACTGGAGATGGGCCGTATCTCGTCGTTGCACAGAACGCGCGAAGTCATCACCCATGGGCAAGTCTTCGCGCTCGATGACGGTCGATCTTGGCTGGAGGTCGCGCCGGACATCGTGCATCTGAGGACGTGGAAGTTCTACGGCTGGATGTTCGAGGAGGGTTGGGACGGCCGAGTAGCCGAGCGCGGGTGGTCTATTTGACGTCGGGCTAATCCCCCTCCGGGGCTTCGATAGGTTCAGTGACGACGGGTGCCTGAGCCACGGCTGGCTCGACTCCAAGCGACTGACCCTCGATCTGCTTAGGCGTCGCGAACCAGACGGCGAGCAGTGCGCAGACGAGGATGATCAAGAAGAACGGCCCGGCGTAGGGGATCGCGCCAAGCAGCACCGCGACAGTGATCCCCAATGTCCAGTAAAGCGGGCCGGGAAAGCGACCGAATGGACGGCGGAACGTCCGCGGCCCGACGGGCGCGGCAGCGACGGCGGCTCGCTGCGCAGTCGTTGCGGCGACCTTCCTGCGCGGGGCAGACTTGCGGATAGGCACGTTCACTGAGACGCCCTTGGCGACGTTCGCGGTAACGCCGCGACGAGTGTTGACGGTGACCCGCCCAACCTTGGCGGACGCCGAAACGCCGCTCTTGGAGACATTGAGGCTAAGCCCCTTGGCGATCTTGATACGCCGATTGACCCTGATTCCCATGTCCGGACGCTAGCGGGTGGCGCGCCGCTCCGATAGACCGCGATCGGGGTACGTGGTCACGATGCCGCCAGGGGTGCCCTAGTTGGTTGGTGCGGAGAGCAGTTCAAAAGGCGGGAACCCCTCGAATCCCTGGGTCGGTTCCCTGCTTCGCATCATCACGCCTCCGCACGCAGGATCAAGAAGTTACTTGAGTGTGCGGGATGCCTATTGCATCCCGCACACGCGTCCTTGGCGATCTGAATAGTTGTACCCGATCGCGAACACTCCGATCCTCGTTTTCGTCGCCGCGGATGGCCTCCGTCGGCCGAGGCGGACGGTGCGACCCGAGGTCGCCTGACGCAAGAGGCCCATCCGCGCGGCCCGAGTAAGGCTAGGCTTGCCTATCTGAGCAGCATTAGGTACCGTATCTCGTCGGGCGCCTCGCGCACGACGAGGCGGCACCGCCCCGCTCACATCCCCCCGCACCGATTTCGAGGAGTTCGATGAGATCGCGCTCCCGTACGGTTTCCGCGCCTCTTGCGGCGCGCACCCCGGTCAGCAGCACGACGCATCCGACACTCCTGTCGCCGCCGAGGCGCTCGCACGCCCATTCGCCCCGGAACCTCACGCTCGCCGCCGGAGCGGCCGCGAACCCCGCCCTTCTCGTGAACGGCACCGAGGTGTCGTACGGAGATCTGCGTCAACTCGTCGCCGACCGGCAAGCGGCGCTCGGTTCGACCCGACGATTCGTGATGGTCACGAGCGGCAACGCGATCGAACCGATCGTCACCTACCTCGCGGCCCTCGCCGGCGGGCATCCCGTCATGCTCGTCGAAGACGGCGCGCCGGGCAGCGCCGCCGCGCAGCATGTGCGGGGCTTCATCGATCGTTTCGATCCGGATGTCGTCGCGCTCGGCGGTCAGGACGGGTGGCACCTCGATGAGCGTCGCCGCGGGACACGCCACAGCCTGCATCCCGACCTCGCTCTCGTGAACAGCACCTCCGGCTCGACGGGTTCCCCGAAGCTCGTCCGGATCTCGCACGAGAACCTCCGCAGCAACGCGGCATCGATCGCGAGATACCTCGACCTCACGCCCGACGATCGGGCCGCCACGACCCTTCCGCTGCACTATTGCTACGGCCTGTCGGTGCTCAACAGCCACCTCGCGGCCGGGGCGAGCATCCACCTCACCGACCGCTCGGTCACCGACGACGAATTCTGGTCCGAGTTCGAACGGGTGGGCGCGACCTCGTTCGCCGGCGTTCCCTACACCTTCGATCTGCTCGACGCGAGTGGCTTCGCCACGCGGGTGCCCGATCGGCTGCGTTTCGTGACGCAGGCCGGGGGTCGCCTCGCCCCGGAACGGGTGCGGGAGTACGCCCGGCTCGGCCGCGAGCGCGGGTTCGACTTCGTCGTGATGTACGGGCAGACGGAGGCGACCGCCCGGATGGCCTACTTGCCCCCTGATCTCGCCGAGTCGGGCGCGGGCGCGATCGGCGTCCCGATTCCCGGCGGCCGATTCCGCATCGACGCTCCCGCGGACGGCGGAGCGGGCGAGCTCGTCTACCGCGGACCCAACGTCATGCTCGGGTACGCCGAGCATCCGGAGGACTTCGCCGCGGGTCGTGTCATCGACGAACTGCGCACCGGGGATCTCGCCCGGCTCCGGGACGACGGGCTCTACGAGATCGTCGGACGGGCGAGCCGATTCGTGAAAGTGTTCGG
>CBFGZU010000139.1:0-2698 GCA_965653335.1 uncultured Pseudolysinimonas sp. | reverse complement strand
CCGGCGTTGGCGACATCCCGGAACTCGAGCTCCGTGAACCCCCACGTCTCACGCAACCGCCGACGCCGCACCGCAGGCGCCTCCGGCAGCGCAGCCCTCAACGCGGACACGAGGGCAGCGGGCGGCTCGATCGGCAGCAGGTCGGGCTCGGGGAAGTACCGGTAGTCGTCGGCATCCGACTTCACCCGGCCGGGCGAGGTGGTGCCCTTGTCTTCGTGCCAGTGGCGGGTCTCCTGCTGGATGGTGCCGCCGGCGGCGAGGATGGCGGCCTGCCGCTGGATCTCGTGCCGCACCGCACGCTCCACCGAGCGCATCGAGTTGACGTTCTTCGTCTCGGTGCGGGTTCCGAGCGGTTTGCGATCGGCTTGGTTTCGATACGCGGCTTCGCCGCTACTCAACCCGCGGGAGGGGTCGCGGGGTTGCAGCGAGACGTTGGCGTCGACGCGGAGGTTGCCGCGCTCCATGCGCGCCTCCGAGATGCCGAGGCCCCGCACGATGTCGCGCACCGTCGAGACGTAGGCCTTCGCCACCTCGGGAGCTCCGACGCCCTCCGGCACGAAGATCGGCTTCGTCACGATCTCCACCAGCGGAACCCCGGCGCGGTTGTAGTCGACCAGGCTTGCCTCAGCCCCATGGATGCGACCGGTCGCGCCCCCGAGGTGGGTGAGCTTGCCGGCATCCTCTTCCATGTGCGCCCGCTCGATCGGGATGTCGACGGTGCTGCCGTCTTCCAACTCCACCTCGACGGTGCCCTCGAACGCGATCGGCTCGTCGTACTGGCTGATCTGGTAGTTCTTCGCCAGGTCGGGGTAGAAGTAGTTCTTGCGCGCGAACCGGGATGATGTGGCGATCTCGCAGCCGAGCGCCAGGCCCAGCGAGATGGCGTACTCGACCGCCTTTGCGTTGACCACGGGAAGGCTGCCCGGGAGGCCGAGGTCGACCGGAGTGATGAGCGTGTTCGGCTCGACGTCGTGGTTGTCGCTGTTCGCCGGGTTCGGCGCGTCGGAGAACATCTTCGTCTTCGTGCTCAGTTCGACGTGGATCTCGAGGCCGATCACCGGCTCGAACATCTCGAGCGCCTTGTCGTAATCCATCAGATCGGCTTTGGCCATGGCATCCATCGTATTTGCCGTACGGGTGGTCGGATTCCGGATGCCGGCGTAGCATCGGCGGCAGTAGCCCACCCGGGACTTCCGGGGATGCTGTGCAGGGCTCCATGTCACGACCGTGAATGGAGTGCGCCTGTGTGCACCAAGAAGTCCTACCCTTCCCCTGCCCGTGCCCGAGCGGCGGTCTATGCGTTGCAGCGCCGCGGGCGTGCCGAGAATGGCATCCACCCCTGCTCCGAGTGCCACGCCTGGCATGCCACATCGCATGCCACGGGCCGGAATCGAGTCCTCCACAGGGTCGCTTCTCGCGACTTATCCTGAGAATGGTTCGTCTATCTAGTACATACGTTCGAACCTTGTTTCAATGGAGGTATGTCCCCCACCGCCCCCGCCGTGACCTGGCTCGGCGCCGACCCGAGTGTGCTCGACGACGACGCCCTGCTGGCGGGTGCGCGCGAGCTCGGTGAACTGCGGCGGCTGGTCGAGGCGTCGCTGGGGTCGTTCGCGGCGGAAATGAAGCACCGTTCCCGCAAGGAGGACGGCTTCGGCGGGTTGGCACAGCGGCTCGGCGCGGGAACTCCCGAGAAGTTGGTGGAGCAGGTGTCGGGCGTCTCGAAGCGGGAGTCGCAGACGCTCGTGCGGGTCGGGCAACTGCTCACCGTGGATGCCGAGCCCTGGCTCGCCGCGGTCGGCACCGGCGTCGCAACTGGTGCGGTGTCGGTGGCGAAAGCCGACGTCATCAAGACCGGGTTGGGTGCACCGACGGAGGATGTTGCGGCGGATGATCTCGCCGACGCCGCCCGAGAACTCGCCACGTTGGCACCGACGATGTCGGTCGAGAAACTCGCCGCGCGGGCACGGGAACTGCGTGACGACCTGGATGCCGATGGCGTGCAGGACCGGGAGCGGATGCTGCGCGACAAGCGGTACCTCACTCTCACTCCCCTCAGTAACGGGATGACCCAGATCAACGGGCAGCTCGACCCCGCGTCGGCCGCCATTGTCGGTGCCGCCTACGACGCAGCCACCTCGCCCCGTCGGGGCGGACCCCGGTTCACCGACGACGCGTCGAGGGAACGGGCCGAGAAGCTCGTCGCCGACGAACGCACGCTCGGGCAGATCGCCCTCGACACGTTCGTCGACCTGATTCGCATCGGCACCGAGGTCGACCCGGGCCGTCTGCTCGGTGCCCGCCGCCACGCCGTGCGAGTGCTCGTAAGCGACCAAGATCTGCGCGAGCGGCGTGGGCCGGCGTTCATCCAGGACCAGACCGAAGCCATCTCGATCACCACCGCCGAACAGCACATCTGCGACACCGGCATCGTGCCCATCCACTTCACCGACGACGGAGAACCCCTGAGATTGGGCCTCACCCGCCGACTGTTCTCCTCGAAACAGCGGGATGCGCTCGCGGCCCGCGACGGCGGATGCCGCTTCCCCGAATGCGAACGCCCCGCCTCCTGGTGCGAGGCACATCATCGGATTCCCTGGAAAGAGGGCGGACCGACCGACACCCGCGACGGCGTGCTTCTTTGCCGACACCATCACATGCTCGTCCACGACAACCACTGGCGAATCGACCGCGATCC
>CBFGZU010000138.1:0-2720 GCA_965653335.1 uncultured Pseudolysinimonas sp. | reverse complement strand
ACGAGTAGTCGGTGAGCAGCACGTCGACCTCGGGCAGCACGGTGTTGACGTCGCGTACCCGGTCGGTGCCGAGCATCCGCACCCGCGGGCTTCGTGCCGGGCCGAGCGCGTAGTCGCCCGCCCCGAGCGGATGCGTGCGCACGTAGAGCACGGCGTCGCGCTGCTCGAGCCAGGCGGCGATGGCATCCCACTGCGCGGGCGACGGGGCTACCGGGTCAGGGGCTCCGTCGCGCCAGGTCGGAGCGTAGAGGATCGTGTGCGCGGCGTCGCCGTCGAGCAGGGCCGCGGCCCGGGAGGCGGTGAGGGCGTCGTCGCGCGGGTCGCCCGTCACGACGATGCGCGAGGGCGGAACTCCGAAGGCACTCGAGATGCGTGCCGCGACGAGTTCCGACGCGACCGGAAAGAGCTGGATGCCACGGCCCGCCCGGCGGTACGCCCACGAGAGCAGGCGCCGCACGAGGCGGTGGTCGGGAAGGAACGACACGCGCAGCGTCGCGGGGGAGTCGAGGTGGAGCCGCTTGAGTGGGATGCCGTGCCACAACTGCACGACGAAACCGCCGCGGGTCGCGAAGCGGTTGACGTCGCCGAAGCCGTGCGTCACGACGATCACGCGCGCCCGGAGGGTGAGCCAGAAGCCCCGCCACCCCGACTTGCTCGCCGCGTCGAGCCCGAGCGCCCGCGCCTCGGCGAGTTCGGCGGGCGTCGTCGCGAGCCACACCAGCCGCGTGCCGTCATCCAGTCGTTCGCGAGCCGCGCGGTAGAGCGGTAGCGCGCCCTCGCCGACCCCGATGCCGCAGCCGAACACCCACAGTCGCGAGCGGCGCGGCACGACGAGACTCGCGAGCGCGCCGACCGCGTACAACGGCAGCCGAAGCAGCTTGCGGGCGTTGCCGGCTCCGAACGTGAATCTCGCCATGACGGGAGTGCGGGACCCTTCTTCACCGCGCTCGTCGCGGCGGCATGGTCACGATTCTGTCACGGCATCCCAGCGGGATTCTCCCGCGGTGCGGTGCTGATTCAATGGTCGGATGTCGGTGCTGAGTGATGTCAAGGCCGTGCGCCGCGTGATTCGAAACGCCTGGCGTTCGCGATCGTCGCGCGCCGAACTCACGCGACGGGCCCCGGAAGGCCCAGAGCCCGGGAGCATCCAGGTCGCCGTCTACTTCGCCGACACGCGCGTGAATCTCTACCAGATCCGCCAGTGGTACGCCCCGCTCGCCGAGCTCGCGAAGCGGCTCCCGCTCGTCATCATCACGCGTAGCCCCGGCGCCGCACTCACCCTGCTCGACGAGTCGCCGGTTCCCGTCGTCTATCGCCGGCGCGTGGTCGACCTGGAGGAGTTCGTCGCCCAGCAAGAGCTGCGACTTGTGCTCTACGTCAACCAGAACCAGAAGAACTTCCAGATGTTTCGCTACGGCCGCATGTGGCACGTTTTCATCAACCATGGTGAGAGCGACAAGATGTACATGACCACCAATCAGTTCAAGGCCTACGACTACGCTCTCGTCGCCGGTCAGGCCGCGCTCGACCGGTTGTCGCGCAAGCTCTGGGCCTACGACGTCGACCGTCGCGCCATCCCGATCGGCCGCCCGCAAGCGGACCACTTCGTCGGGGAGTTGCGCTACCCCGACGACGACCGCATCGTCGTGCTCTACGCGCCCACCTGGGAGGGCGACCGCCCGGCGGCCGCGTACGGGTCGATCGCCACCCACGGTGTCGCCCTTGCCACGGCGGTGCTCGCCTCGCCCGGCCACCGTCTGGTCTACCGGCCGCATCCGCGCAGCGGGGTGATCTCACCCGAGTACCGGGCGGCGAACCAGGCGATCATCACCGCGATCGCCGAAGCCAACCGAAGGGAGCCCGACGCCCATCATGTCTTCGACGACGGCCCCGACCTGGGCTGGCAGCTCGCCGCCGCGGATGTCGCGATCACCGACATATCGGCGATGATCTACGACCGGCTCGCGACCGGCAAACCGATCGTCGTCGCGCGGCCGACGTCGCCAGAAGCGGAGATCGACGACGAGGGCTTCCTCGGGGTCGTCGACTGGCTGGAGGCCGACGAGGCCTCCGACATCCTCGCGGTCGTCGATCGCGCCCGTCTCGACCCCGACGCCCGGGCGAAGCTCGCCACCTGGTCGACCCACTACTTCGGCGACACGACCCCGGGAGCCGCGACCCGCCGCTTCCACGACGCGATCGACGCGCTCGTGGCCGAGTGGGATCGGCACGCCCTCATCCACGTCGCCGACCGACGGTCGTCGGAGTCCGACCCGCTCGATGAGGACGACGACGAGGAAGGGCTGCCGGCGAGCGGGGATTAGTAGGGGTTGAGCCGGAGTTTGAAGGTCATTGTCAGCGTCAGCAGCGAGTCCGATAAGACCTACCTCGACGCGCAGACCGCGGCGGGGGAGTCGCGTTCCGCAGCAACGAGGCGTTTCCGAGTGGAAGCAGTCGGCTGAGGTGAAGCCGGCACGATCGTGCGCATCTTGTCCAGGATGTGCCGTCACAAGCATTCTCTTCGCTTCGATCTGAACGAACGCGCCGATCGAGCGAATCGACGCTGCTCAGGTGAAGAGGCTCACGATCAGCGCGCGAGCCATGGCCGTCACGGCAGGCGGGAGCGCACCGATTCGGCGGACGATGAGGCGAGAGTCCGCAGTGAAGGCACAACCGACGGTTCGCGAGAATCTCGGATGAGCGGGAATAGGCGCAGCGAC
>CBFGZU010000137.1:0-2763 GCA_965653335.1 uncultured Pseudolysinimonas sp. | reverse complement strand
ACCCGGCGATCTCATCGGCGACCTCGTTGATGAGCACGATCTGGTCGAGGAACCACGGGTCGATCTTGGTGGCTTCGAAGGCCTCCTCGATCGTCGCGCCCTTGCGCAGCGCCTGCTGCACCGTCACGATGCGTCCGTCGGTGGGGATGCGCGACACCTCGAGCAGCTCGGCCTTCGAGCGCGGCTCGGGGCCC
This sequence comes from uncultured Pseudolysinimonas sp., assembly GCA_965653335.1. GTDB lineage: Bacteria > Actinomycetota > Actinomycetes > Actinomycetales > Microbacteriaceae > Pseudolysinimonas_A. The sequence goes on along the minus strand of CBFGZU010000137.1, from coordinate 2,569 downwards.
CAATGGAAGCTGCTCCCCCGCTTCTCGAGACTCCGCAGCGCCTTCTGCAGCGCGGTGGAGTAGTTGCGTCCGATCGCCATCGCCTCACCGACGCTCTTCATCGTCGTCGTGAGCGTGGCATCCGCCGACGGGAACTTCTCGAACGCGAACCGCGGCACCTTCACCACGACGTAGTCGAGGGTCGGCTCGAAGGATGCCGGGGTGACCTTCGTGATGTCGTTCGGGATCTCGTCGAGGCGGTAGCCGATCGCGAGTTTCGCGGCGATCTTCGCGATCGGGAATCCCGTCGCCTTCGATGCGAGCGCGCTCGACCGCGACACCCGCGGGTTCATCTCGATGACGATGACGCGGCCGGTGTCGGGGTGAACGGCGAACTGGATATTGCAGCCGCCGGTGTCGACGCCGACGCGGCGGATGATGTCGATGCCGATGTTGCGCAGGTTCTGGTATTCGCGGTCGGTGAGGGTGAGCGCGGGAGCCACGGTGATCGAGTCGCCCGTGTGCACGCCGACCGGGTCGACGTTCTCGATCGAGCACACGACGACGGTGTTGTCGCTCGTGTCGCGCATCAGCTCGAGCTCGTACTCCTTCCAGCCGAGAATCGACTCCTCGAGAAGCACCTCGGTCGTGGGCGACTGGTGCAGGCCGTCGCCGACCATGCGGATGAGATCATCCCGCGTGTAGGCGAAGCCCGAGCCGAGACCGCCCATCGTGAACGACGGGCGCACGACGAGCGGGTAGCCGAGGTCGTCGGCGGCATCCACGGCTTCGCCGACGGTGTGCACGATGTGGCTGCGTGCCACGTCGGCGCCGGATTCGAGCACGAGTTCTTTGAAGAGCTGGCGGTCTTCGCCCTTCTTGATCGCGTCGACCTTCGCGCCGATCAGTTCGACGCCGTACTTCGCGAGGATGCCTTCTTCGTCGAGCTTGATCGCCGCGTTGAGCGCGGTCTGGCCACCCAGAGTCGGCAGGATGGCATCCGGCTTCTCCTGCTTGATGATCGCCTCGAGCGCCTCGGACGTGATCGGCTCGATGTAGGTCGCGTCGGCGAAGTCGGGATCGGTCATGATCGTCGCCGGGTTCGGGTTGACGAGGATGACGCGGATGCCCTCTTCACGGAGCACGCGGCACGCCTGAGTACCCGAGTAGTCGAACTCGGCGGCCTGACCGATGACGATCGGCCCCGACCCGATGACGAGAACCGAGTGAATGTCTGAACGCTTCGGCACTTACGCGCCCTTCCGGTTCGCGAGAACCATGTCACGGAATCTGTCGAAGAGGTAGTTGGCGTCGTGCGGGCCGGCGGCGGCTTCCGGGTGGTATTGCACCGAGAACGCGGGAATGTCGAGTGCCCGCAGCCCCTCGACGACGCTGTCGTTGAGCCCGACGTGGCTCACCTCGACCCGGCCGTAGCCATTCGGGCTCTCCACTGGTCCGTCGAGCGGCGCATCGACGGCAAATCCGTGGTTGTGGGCGGTGATCTCGACCTTGCCGGTGGTGCGGTCGAGCACCGGCTGGTTGATGCCGCGGTGGCCGAACGGCAACTTGTAGGTGCCGAAACCGAGGGCGCGGCCGAGCAACTGGTTACCGAAGCAGATGCCGAAGAACGGCAGCTTGCGGTCGAGCAGTTCGCGCAGCAGGGCGACGTGCGCGTCGGAGGCTTCCGGGTCACCGGGGCCGTTGCTGTAGAACGCCGCGACCGGGCGAAGAGCCAGCACCTGCTCGAGCGTGACGTTCTGCGGCAGCACATGCACCTCGAACCCGCGCGCGGCGAGGTTGTCGACGGTGGACTGCTTGATGCCGAGGTCGAGGATGGCGAGGTTGCCGATCTTCTCACCCACCGCCCCGGTCACCGTGGCTTCGGTGACCGACACCTCGGCCGAGAGGTTGCGTCCGGTCATCTCCGGCGCGGCGCGGACGATCGCGAGCTGCTCATCCGCCGTGAGGGCGGCATCCGCACCCGAGAACACTCCCGCGCGCATCGCGCCGGAGTCGCGCAACCGCCGGGTGATCGCCCGGGTGTCGATGCCGGAGATGCCGACGATTCCGGTGCCGCTCAGCTCGTCGTCGAGCGACCGTTTCGCCCGAAAGTTGCTCACCACACGCGAGGGGTCGCGCACGACGTAGCCGGCCACCCAGATGCGTCGCGACTCGGGGTCTTCGTCGTTCATCCCCGTGTTGCCGATGTGCGGCGCCGTCTGCACGACGATCTGCCCCGCGTACGACGGGTCGGTGAGGGTCTCCTGGTAGCCGGTCATCCCGGTCGCGAAGACCGCTTCGCCGACGGTACGTCCGAGGGCGCCGTAGGCGCGGCCTTCGTAACGGGTCCCGTCCTCCAGGACGAGGACGGCGCTGCGCGGACTCGGAACGGCGTGGGAAGTCATGCGGCCTTCTTCGAAGCAGGGGCGATGGTCTGAAGCGCGGTCACGAGGGCGGAAGGCTCCGCGACGCGCAGGTTGGTATCGATGTCGACGTCGCCGAGTCGCCAGCGCACGAACACGAGGCCGTCGGTTCCGACGACCCGGTCGATGGTCCAGGTGGCTCGGCCGACCCCGATGATCGCGGAGGC
>CBFGZU010000136.1:0-3105 GCA_965653335.1 uncultured Pseudolysinimonas sp. | reverse complement strand
CGGTTCGCGAGTCAATCGGGGCAGGGGTCCCCGCTCTTGACTCGCGAACCGCCAGCGGACCCCCGCCCCCCGAGCTACCGAGTTACCAAGAAACCGGGAGCGCCTTTCCTTCTTCGTAGCCGGCAGCCGACTGGATGCCGACGACGGCACGGTCGTGGAAGGAGCGCAGATCGAGAGCCCCCGCATAGCTGAAGGACGAGCGCAACCCCGCGGTGATCATGTCGAGGAGGTCTTCGACGCCCGGCCGGAGCGGGTCGAGGTAGATCCTCGATGCCGAGATGCCTTCGGCGAACAGCTCCTTGCGGGCGAGTTCATAGGGGTCGAGCCCGCCGAACCGCTCGTGCACAGCCTTGGTCGACGCCATCCCCCAGCTCTGCTTGTAGGAGCGGCCGTCGGCATCCGTTTCGATCTGGCCCGGTGACTCGAACGTGCCGGCGAACCAGGAGCCGATCATGACGCTCGACGCGCCAGCGGCGAGGGCGAGGGCGACATCGCGGGGGTAGCGCACGCCGCCATCGGCCCAGACGTGAGCGCCGAGTTCCCGGGCTGCTTCGGTCGTTTCCAGCACCGCCGAGAACTGGGGGCGCCCGACGGCGGTCATCATGCGCGTCGTGCACATCGCACCCGGCCCGACACCGACCTTGAGAATCTGGGCTCCCGCCGACACGAGATCGCGCACCCCCGCGGCGGTGACGATGTTGCCGGCGACGATCGGCAGGCCGAGGTCGAGCCCGCGCACCGTCTCCAGGGCGGCGAGCATCCCCTCTTGGTGACCGTGCGCCGTGTCGACGACGAGCACGTCGACGCCGGCATCCGCCAGGGTCTTCGCCTTTCCGGCGATGTCGCGGCTGATGCCGAGCGCCGCGGCGACCCGCAGGCGTCCGGACGCATCGAGCGCAGGGCGATAGATGGTGCCGCGGAGGGCGCCGGTGCGCGTTGTCGAGCCGACGATCGACCCCGCGTGCGACACCGCCGCACGGTCGTACCCGGCCGCGGCGAGAGCGTCGAAGGCCGCCCGTGGCTCGGCGGCGTCAATGACCGGCAGCCCCTCCTGCGGCTCCTCCCACACGGGTGACTGCGCCTTCACCCGGTCGACCGCCGCGACGGCCTCATCGATGCCGAGATCCTGCGGCAACACGCCGAGTCCGCCGCGGCGGGCGAGCGTCGCGGCGAGCCGCGGTCCGGTGACCGAGTTCATGTTCGCCGAGACGATCGGGATGGTCGCGCCCGTGCCGTCATCCGGGGCGAGGTCGACGTCGAGGCGGCTCGTGACGCTCGACCGGCTCGGAATGAGGAACACGTCGGAGTAGGTCAGATCGTGCACCGGCGAGGGGCTGGAGAAGCGCATGCCGCCAACTTATCCGGGCCAGTGCGCCTAAGCTGGAGCGGCCTCAAAACGCCACCACACAGACCAGACCTCAACGCACGAGAGTGGGCGGTTCACCGTGTCGAGCCCCGTTACCGGGATCACATCAGAAGAAGAGTTCGGAGCCAACGAGTGGCTCGTCGACGAGATGTACGAGCGGTACCTCGTCGACAAGAACTCCGTCGACACGAGCTGGTGGCCGGTGCTCGAACAGCGGCGCACCGCGACTCCCGCGGCGAGCGCCACTCCCGCTGGACCGGTCGCCCCCGAGGAGGCCGCAGCTCCCGCCGCCGAGACCGAGCCCGACCCGCAGAACCAGGCCGACGGCGAGGCGCAGATCCCCGCGGTGATCACCGACCCGGCCCCGACCGGCGCGATCCCCATCGTCCCCGCGCCCGCCACCGGCGGAACGCCCGTCGCACGCACGACGAGCGCGCCCGCGAAGCCGCAGCCGATCCCGGCCGACGCCCCGCAGGTCGCCCCCGCCGCCGACTCCGTCGAAGAAGACGTCGTCACCCCGCTCAAAGGCCTGCAGAAGACGATCGCGACCAACATGGACGCGAGCCTGAGCGTTCCGACGGCGACGAGCGTGCGCACCATCCCGGCGAAGCTCATGATCGACAACCGCATCGTGATCAACAATCACCTCAAGCGCGCGCGCGGCGGCAAGGTGTCGTTCACCCACCTCATCGCGTGGGCGATGGTGCAGGTGCTCAAGGAGTTCCCGAGCCAGAACGTCTTCTACGACGACTCCGACGGCAAGCCGAGCGTCGTCGCGCCGGCCCACGTCAACCTCGGCATCGCGATCGACCTGCCCAAGCCCGACGGCACCCGGTCACTGCTGGTCCCCGGCATCAAACGCGCCGACACGATGACGTTCGCCAACTTCCTCGCAGCCTACGAAGATGTCGTCGCCCGTGCCCGCACCAACAAGCTGACGGCCGACGACTTCGCCGGCATCACGATCTCGCTCACCAACCCCGGGGGAATCGGCACCGAGCACTCCGTGCCGCGACTCATGAGGGGCCAGGGCTGCATCATCGGTGCGGGGGCGCTCGAGTATCCGGCGGCATTCCAGGGCTCGAGCGCGAAGACCCTCGCCGAGCTGGGGATCGGCAAGACGATCACCCTCACCTCGACCTACGACCACCGCGTCATCCAGGGCGCCGGCTCGGGCGAGTTCCTCAAGAAGGTGCACGAACTTCTCATCGGCGAGCGCGGCTTCTACGAGGGGATCTTCTCGTCCCTGCGCATCCCCTACGACCCGATCCACTGGGCCGAAGACATCAACGTCGACCTTTCCGAGCGGGTGTCGAAGACCGCGCGCGTGCAGGAACTGATCAACGCGTTCCGGGTGCGCGGCCACCTCATGGCCGATATCGACCCCCTCGAATACGTGCAGCGCTCGCATCCCGACCTCGATCTCGGCAGTCACGGCCTGACCTTCTGGGACCTTGACCGCGAGTACGTCGTCGGCGGCTTCGCCGGCAAGCGCAGCGGGCTGTTGCGCGAAGTTCTCGGGGTGCTGCGCGACTCGTACTGCCGCACCGTCGGCATCGAGTACATGCACATCCAGGATCCCGAAGAGCGCGCCTGGTTCCAGGAACGCCTCGAGCGGCCCTACGAGAAGCCGACGAAAGAAGAGCAGCTGCGCATCCTGTCGAAGCTGAACGAAGCGGAAGCTTTCGAGACGTTCCTGCAGACCAAGTACGTCGGCCAGAAGCGCTTCAGCCTCGAGG
>CBFGZU010000135.1:0-3417 GCA_965653335.1 uncultured Pseudolysinimonas sp. | reverse complement strand
TCGGTTCGGTCGAGCGCCCCCTGGACGCCCGGCGCGGCAATCGTCGGCCCGCCACCTGCGCCGAGCCGGGATGAGGCGTTCTCGCCAAGATGCCGAGGAATCAGCACGTCGATGACCGCAAGGTCGCGAACCCAGCGGTGTTGCACGCCGAAGCCAGAGGGACTGTCTGGCACGAAGCCAAAGTCGACGAGCGCGTCGGTGAACATCCGCAACATCTTGGGATGCGCCCGCACGTCGAGGGCCGTGTCGCCATCATCCGTCGGGCGCGACGGTGACGCGTCTCGCTCGTGGCAATGCAGGTGATGAGCGCCCGCCATGCCTGAGTTTGCGCCGCCGACATCGGCGGTAAGACGACCGGGTTCATGCGATCTTCGCGAGGAGGTCGATCACGCGACCGTCTTCTCGTGGTCCGTTCCAATCGGCGAGGTCGGCGATGACGAGGCCGAGGGGTGCCACCGCATCTCGCTGCTCCAGCCCGCTGCGGTGGATCACCACGTTCCCCTTCACATCGGGCAGCAGAAGGTAATCGCCCTGCAGCTCGGCGAGCCGGGAGAAGTCGCGCAGCCACACCTCCGCAACGTCGCCCGAAGCCAGGCCTGATCGCGGATCCGCGATTCCAGAGGGAAGCACACGAGGATCTTGGAGGAGATCACCGACATCCATCGGCTGTGCGCGGAACACCTGCCGTTCGCCGCGTTTACGTAGCCACGATGCAAGTAGCGCGGGAGCCTCCTCGCCGGCGTCGAGAAGTCGCTCTCGATACTTGTCGAGGCGGTCGGCCCGTACGGGAGGCACATCAGGATGTTGGGCATCACCGCCCAGCGATGCGATCAGCGCCCACGCCATCGCAGGCGCCATCGGTTGCCCGAGGTGGCTACGCACGGAGTACGCGGCATCGTCGACCACCCATTGTCGCGATCCGATTCGGTGGCCGGGAAGGTCGCCGGCGCGCAGGAGCTGGCGGACGCGTTGCGCACTCACACCGCGCCAAGCTGCGTACTCATCGACCGAAGAAGGCACGACACAACTATTTCGTTATCGAAACTGTTGTGTCAAGACTTCGACGCACAGGTCTGGTCGACCACCGAGGGGTGGCGGGGTTTCGATACGCGTCCGCCTTCGGTGGGCGCTACTCAACCCGCGGAGGAATCTCCGAATGTTTCCCGCAGCACGGTCGTGCCGTGGTTCGCCACTGGGACTCCGCGGTAGAGGCCGACCTGCAGAATCACCTCACGGATCTCCTCGCGGGTGAGGCCATTCGTGATCGCCGCACGGAAGTGCATCGGCACTTCCTCCCAGTACCCCGCGGTCATCAGTACCGAGAGCGTCACGATCGACCGAGCACGCCGATCCAACCCGGGCCGCGACCAGATGTCGCCCCAGGCGACGCGGGTGATGTAGTCCTGAAAGTCGGCGTTGTCGGGGTTCACGCTGGCGACGGCACGGTCGACGTGCTCGTCACCAAGGACGGAGCGCCGGACGCGCATCCCGTTGGTGCGACGTTCCTCATCCGAGCTCACAGCGGCACCTCCGACAGCAGGATCGCGGCCACCTCGGCCGGTTTCTCGACGGTCGCCAGGTGCGACGCCCCGGCGATCACATGGAACGACCCCGTGCGGGCCGCGGCCGCGGTCTCTTCGGCGGCGGCGAGGGTGAGCACCGGGTCGAGTTCGCCGGCGATCACGGTGAGCGGCATCGCGAGGTCGCGCACCCGTGCGCGGTAGTCGGCCACCCCGAGCGCCTCGGCGCACAGCGCATAGCTCTCGTCGTCGACATCCATCAGGTCGGTCAGCAGCGGCGACGCGACGGTCGGCGATGCGTCGATGAACCCGGGGGCGAACCACCGCGACGCTGACCCTTCCACGAGCGACGGGGTGCCCGACGCGCGAACGGATGCGGCGCGCTCCGCCCAGCTTTCGGCGGTTCCGAGGCGGGGCAGCGAGCAGATCATCGTCGTCGCGACGATGCGCTCTGGCGCGCGCAGGCCGAGCGCGAGCGACACGAGGCCGCCGAGCGAGATGCCCGCCACCGCGAAGCGGCCGAGGCCGACGTCATCCACCGCCCTCAGCACGCCCTCGGCGATCTCGTCCACGGTGAACGGCTCAGTGGTGGCGGGAGAGGAGCCGTGGCCGGGCAGGTCCCACCCGAAGAGCGGATGCCGGTCGGCGAGCAGTGGACGCACCTGATCCCAGACGCGGGCGACACGGCTGCCGAGCGACGGGCCGAGCAGGAACGGGATGCCGCCGCCTCCCGTTGCGAGCGGCGTCAGGCGGATGTCGGGCACGGTCACGTGAGTTCCTCCTCGATGGCGACCAGCAGACGGTCGAGCAGTGCGTCCGATGAGCCGAGGTAGTGAGAGGGCACAGCGTCGGCGGAAACGGCGGGCCCCGACACGAACGTCGCACGCTCAGCCAGCAAGTCGGATGCCGCGGCAGCGACGTGCGCCGCGATCACCGACGGGTACACGCGCAGCCCCTCGGCGAGTTCCAGGGCGGTCGCGGCGGCCCCGCCGGCGAGGCGCAGCAGGTCGCGGAACGGCGCCCACTCCGCGTGCCAGGCCCCGTCGGGACGTTCGTCGACAGTGACGGCGGCGGCGTGCAGCATCCCGCCGAGGAACGGCGCCCGAGTGGCGGCCCCGACGAGCAGCACCGCCCGCACCGGGTTGGACTTGTGCGGCATCGTCGACGATCCGCCCGCGGCGCCGTCATCGAGTTCACCGATCCGCGCGAGGGTCGCGACGTTGCGGCCGACCGTGCCGCAAGCATCCACGAGTTCCACGAGCGCATCGCCGAGCCGGGTGACGGGCGAGCGGTGCACCTGCCACGGTGCGACCGGTTCGGCGAGCCCGAGCTCGCGAGCCACCCGGGATGCCACCGCGACCCCGTCGACCCCGTGCGCCGAGAAGGCGGCGAGGGTGCCGGCCGCTCCGCCGAGTTGCACGGGCAGGGCATCCGCTGCCGTGCGCACCGCCGCGGTGGCTCGCGCGATGCTCCACGCCCAGCCGGCGAGCTTCAGCCCGAGCGTCGTCGGGGTCGCCGGTTGCGTGAGGGTGCGGCCGGCGATGACCGTGCTGCGGTGCGCGGTCGCGTGCTCGGCGAGCATCCGCGCGGTCGCGGTCGCATCCTGAACCGTCACCGCGGCGGCGTCGCGCGCGACGAGCACGAGCGCGGTGTCGAGCGCGTCCTGTGAGGTTGCGCCGCGGTGCAGCCAGTCGGCGGCCTCACCCTCGAGGTGGGAGCGCAGGGCGGCGAGCAGCGGGATGACCGGGTTGCCCCCGGCGCGCGCGCTTTCGGCGAGCGCGGCGGCATCCAGCTGCGACCCCGCGGCGTCGATCGCGGCGGCCACCCCGCGCGGGGCGCACACCGTCGCGAGCGCTTCCTCGAACCGCACGAGCGCGTCGAGAATCGCGGCATCCGA
>CBFGZU010000134.1:0-3455 GCA_965653335.1 uncultured Pseudolysinimonas sp. | reverse complement strand
GGCAAGGACATCGACACGCTCTCGGTCTCGCGTGTCGGCGGCTCGTCGCTCACGAGTGGCGGTTTCGCCGACGCGATCGAGAAGATCAAGGCCGAAGCGCTCGAATCCTGATCCGGCGATGATCGTCGACCCGCTGCCGGTCGCCTGGAGGTTCGAGGCGATCGGCACGCTGTGGCGGATCGACAGCCGGGATGCCCTCGATCCCTCGATCGCGGAGGCCGTCACCGACCGGGTGGCGCGTTTCGATCGCGACTGGTCGCGGTTTCGCACCGACTCCCGCGTCGCCGCGCTGGGCACCCCCGGCCGCCACCGACTCGCCGCCGACGCCGGCCCGTTGCTCGCCTTCTACCGCGAACTGTTCGATGCCACGCGAGGCCGGGTCACGCCGCTCGTCGGCCGAACGCTCGACGCGCTCGGCTACGGCGCCGGCTACCGACTCCAACCGGCGGCCGAGATCCCGTCGGTTCCCTCGTGGGACGAGGCGATCGCCTGGGATGGCGAATTCCTGGATGTCGTCGCGCCGGTCGTGCTCGACGTCGGCGCTGCCGGCAAGGGCTATCTCGTCGACATCGTGAGCGACCTGCTCGCCGACGCGGGCATCCGCGAGCACATCGTCGACGCGAGCGGAGACCTCCGCACTCGCGGGGTGCCGATGACGATCGCGCTCGAACATCCCCGCGATTCGCGCAAAGCGGTCGGCGTCGCCGAACTGCCCGACGGCGCCTTCTGTGCGAGCGCGACGACCCGTCGCGCGTGGGGCGCGGGGCTGCACCACGTGCTCGACCCGGCGACCGGGCTTCCGGTCCGCGGCGTGATCGCCACCTGGGTCATCGCGCCGACCGCGCTCGTGGCGGACGGCGTCGCGACCGCGTTGTTCTTCGATGCGGATGCGGCGTTCGTCGCGCAGCAGACGAGGGCGTTCGCCAGAATGTTCGACGACGGCACCGTCGACGTATCGCCCGACTTCCCTGGGGAGATGTTCCTATGACCGCGTGGCTCGACGCCCAGCTCGGCCGTTTCACGATGTACCGGCTCGTGCTCTACAGCCTCGGCCTCCTCTTCCTGGCCGGGCTCGTCTTCGCGATGCTCGGGGTGGTGCAGCCGGGCAACGCGGGAGCCCTCGGGATGCTCGCGAGCGCCGCCGTGCTCGTCGTCGTCTGCTGGCTCACGAGCCTCGCGTTCTCGGCGATCTTCCGGATGAAGGCGCACACCGAGTCGACCCTCATCACGGCGGGGCTGCTGTACTTCATCCTGCCGCCGAACCTCACCGCGCCCGCGTTGGGCGGTGCGGCGCTCGCCGGACTGATCGCGATCGCGAGCAAGTATCTGCTCGCGATCCGCGGTCGCCACGTCTTCAACCCCGCCGCTGTCGGGGCGTTCGCGATCGGGTTCACCGGTCTGACCTTCGGGGCGTGGTGGCCGGGCAATCCGTGGATGCTGCCGTTCGTCGTCGTCCTCGCGTTCCTCATCCTGTTCCGCACCCGGCGGCTCCCGATGGGTGCCGTCTACGTCGTCGTCGGCCTCGGCGCCGCCGCGCTGAACTACGCCAGGATCGGCGGCGACCCGGCCGCCGGGTTGCAGTACGCCGCTCTCCAGTCGGCGCTGTGGTTCTTCGCCGGGTTCATGATCACCGAACCGCTCACCCTGCCGCCCCGCCGGTGGCAGCAGCTGATCTACGCCGCGATCGCGGCCATCCTGTACTTCGTCAGTTTCAACATCCCCCCGTTTCACAACACCCCGGAGCTGGCGCTGCTCGTCGCCAATCTGCTCGCCTTCCTCGTCGGGCAGCGCCGCGGCATCCGCCTCGAATTCGCCGCACGCCGACAGCTCTCGCCGTCGTCGTGGGAGTTCGACTTCCGCCCGCTACGGCCTGTCGCGTTCCGGCCGGGGCAGTTCATGGAGCTCACCCTTCCGCACGACAAGACCGACTCGCGTGGCTCGCGGCGGGTGTTCAGCATCGCGTCGGCCCCCGGCGATCGGCTGCGCTTCGGCATCCGGTTGCCCGAGAGAGCGTCGACGTTCAAACGCGCGCTCCTCGCGCTCGAGCCCGGCACGCGGGTGTCGGCGACGAGCGTCGGCGGCGACTTCGTGCTGCCGCGGGATCCGGAGCGTCCCCTCCTGCTCGTCGCCGGAGGGATCGGCATCACCCCGTTCGTGGGGCATCTCGAGCAGGCGGCGGCCGAGTCCGCGCACGCCGGCTCGGTCGGCCGTGACATCGTCGTCGTCTACGCGGTCTCCTCGGGCGAGGATCTCACCTACGCCGAACACCTCGAGAAGGCCGGTTGCCGCGTGGTGATCGCCTGCCCCGAGAAGCCTGCCGGTCTGCCCTCCGAATGGATGTGGATCGGCCCCGGTCGCCTCTCGGGGGAGTCCCTGCTCGCCGCCGTTCCGGATGCCGCACAGCGGGACGCGTACCTCTCGGGCCCACCGTCGATGGTCGCCAGTCTGCGCTCGGCACTGCGCCGCGCGGGAGTCCGCCGCATCCACACCGACGTCTTCGTCGGCTACTGACCCGCCGCCCCAGGTCGTGCGGCTCAGCCGAGCTTGGCCTGGAGGTTCTCGTCGATCGCGGCGAGGAAGTCCTCGGTCGTGAGGTACGGCTGGTCGTCGGAGACGAGCGTCGCGAGGTCTTTCGTCATCTTGCCGCTCTCGACGGTGGCGATGACGACATCCTCGAGCTTCTGTGCGAAGTCGATGAGCGCCGGGTTGCCGTCCAGCTTGCCGCGGTGCATGAGGCCGCGGGTCCAGGCGTAGATCGAGGCGATCGGGTTGGTCGACGTGGGCTTGCCCTGCTGGTGCAGCCGGTAGTGCCGGGTGACGGTGCCGTGGGCGGCTTCGGCTTCGACGATCTTGCCGTCGGGGGTCGTCAGCACCGAGGTCATGAGGCCGAGCGAGCCGTAGCCTTGCGCGACGGTGTCGCTCTGCACATCCCCGTCGTAGTTCTTGGTGGCCCAGATGTAGCCGCCCTCCCACTTGAGAGCGGAGGCGACCATGTCGTCGATGAGGCGGTGCTCGTAGGTGAGGCCGGCGGCGTCGTAGTCGGCCTTGAACTCGGCGTCGAAGATCTCCTGGAAGATGTCCTTGAACCGGCCGTCGTAGGCCTTGAGGATCGTGTTCTTCGTCGACAGGTAGACCGGGAACTTGCGGGCCAGGCCGTAGTTGAACGAGGCACGCGCGAAGTCGATGATCGAGGCATCGAGGTTGTACATCGCCATCGCGACCCCCGAACCGGGCGCCTGGAAGACCTCGAACGACTGGGCCTCGCTGCCGTCCTCCGGCTGGAACGAGATGGTGAGCGTGCCCTTGCCCTCGAAGCGGAAGTCGGTCGCGCGGTACTGGTCGCCGAACGCGTGACGGCCGACGATGATCGGCTTGTTCCAGCCGGGCACGAGGCGCGGGATGTTGGAGATGATGATCGGCTCGCGGAAGATCACGCCGCCGAGGATGTTGCGGAT
>CBFGZU010000133.1:0-3457 GCA_965653335.1 uncultured Pseudolysinimonas sp. | reverse complement strand
ATCTTCTCGATCATGGGCGGCGTGAAGGTCAACGCCGGCGGCAGCTACCGCTACCCGGTCTCCATCCGACTCATCAAGTAGTCGACCTCATTTCGCAAGGAGCCGGGCGTATGTCGCCCGGCTCCTTGCTTTAATGGCCTCATGAGCGCACCTCCTCCCCCCGCCGGCCCCTACAGCGCGCCGCAACCGCCCCTCAGCCCGGCGGACGAGAAGATGTGGGCGATCCTCGTGCACGTCGGCGGCATCCTCTTCAGTTGGGTCGCCCCGCTCGTCATCTACCTCGTGCTGAAGGATCGCGGCCCGTTCGTGCGTGCCCACTCGACGACCGCCTTGAACTTCCAGCTCACGCTGCTGATCGCCTACATCGTCGGCGCGATCACGACGCTGTTCCTGGTCGGCTTCCTCATCATCTTCGCCGCCGCCATCCTCGCTCTGGTGTTCGGCATCATGGCGGCGATCGCGGCCAACAACGGCCAGTACTACAAGTACCCGCTCACGATCGAGTTCGTGCGCTAACCCAGCAGCCGGCGCACGACGGCATCGGCGAGCAGACGCCCGCGCCGGGTGAGCACGACTCTCCCGCGAACGGCGGCCGCACCGTCGACGAGTCCTTCGGCGATGAGCCCGGCGACTGCGGTGCGCCCGGTCGGTTCGAGCATCCCGACGGGCAACCCGTCGGCGACGCGCGTCCGCAGCAGCACCGCCTCCACCCGACGGGTCTCGGCGTCGAGCGTCTCGCGACCATACGCCGGTGAAACGCCGGCAGCAAGCCGTTCGGCATAGGCGGCGGGATGCTTCACGTTCCACCAGCGCACCCCGCCGACATGGCTGTGCGCGCCGGGTCCAACGCCCCACCAGTCCTGACCGGTCCAGTAGGCGAGATTATGCCGACTGCGATGGCCGTCGTCGGAGGCCCAGTTGCTCACCTCGTACCAGCGATATCCCGCAGCCCCGAGGGACTCGTCGGCGAGTTCATACATGTCGGCCTGCAGGTCGTCGTCGGGGGTCGCGACCTCGCCGCGGGCGATCTGCCGGGCCAGCTTCGTGCCGTCCTCGACGATGAGTGCGTACGCGCTGAGATGATCGGGATGCTGGCCGATTGCCGCCTCGAGGGATGCCGCCCAGTTGCCGAGCGACTCCCCCGGAGTGCCGTAGATGAGGTCGAGACTCACCTGAAGCCCCGCATCCCGCGCCCACCGCACGACGAGCGGGATGCGCGCCGGGTCGTGTGTGCGCTCGAGGGTGGCGAGCACGTGCGGCACGGCCGACTGCATCCCGAAGCTCACGCGCGTGAACCCGGCGGCGGCGAGTTGCCGCAACGAGGAGGCGTCGACCGAGTCGGGGTTCGCCTCGGTCGTGACCTCCGCCCCCGGCGCGAGCTCCCACGTGTCGCGCACGGCGCCGAGCATCGCGGCGAGGTCGGCGACGGGCAGCAGGGTGGGGGTGCCGCCGCCGAAGAACACGGTGCTCACGGGTCGCGCCGGCAGCCCGGCATCCCCCAGCACCCTTGCGGCGAAAGCGACCTCGGCGATCGCCTGCCCCGCGTAGTCGGACTGCTTCACCCCCCGGATCTCGGACGCCGTGTAGGTGTTGAAGTCGCAGTACCCGCAGCGCACCCGGCAGAAAGGCACGTGCACGTAGACGCCGAAGTCGCGCTCCCCAACGCCATCGGTGACGCTCGCGGGCAACAGCCCGTCGGCGGGGGCCGGATCGGCGATCGGCAGAGCGGACGGCATGTCAGTCAGTTGAGGGCAGCGGTCGCGTGAGCGCGTGCTCGTAGCGGGACGTGAAGATGGCCTGGAACAGCCGCAGTACCGGGTACACGAGCCACAGGGCAGGATGCGCGGGCCGCGAGAACGCCCGGATGGTGAGCCACACCGACTCGTCGTCTCGCAGCTCGACGATGAACGCCTCCTCGCCGCACTCCAGATGCCCGGGCAGCGTTCCGTAGGCGAAGCCACGCCGTGTGGGTTCGTCGATCAGGTAGACGATGCGCACCGGAATCCGGAGGCTGAGCGGGCCCCAGCCGAGCAGCATCACAGCGGTCTCTCCCGGAAGCACGAGCTGCTCGCCCGTGTCGGCGAACACATGCTCCCCCGACGTCGTCGATGCGGATTGCACCGGCTTCCCGTCGCCGTCGAAGGTGACGGGGTTGTAGCTGTTCTCGAGCACCTCTGCCGGCGACTCGATCCGCATCACCCGCAGCCCAGAACGGCGTTGGATTCCGAAGCTGAGCGTCTCAGCCCAGGCGTGGTGCCAGCGATCCTCGCCGTGCCCGATCCGCACCGTGCGCTCGATCGCCCGGAACCCCTTCGGCGGATAGCGCAGAAAGTCGTCATCCTGGGTGGCGCCGACCGCCGCATAGGTGACCGCACGCTGCCACATCGGTACGTCGTGAGTCACCCGGCTTTCGGACATCCTTCGATTCTCCCCGATCGCCGTCCCTAACTCTCCCTGAGCGGGCTCGATGAGGCTCCACGATGCCTACCCCTACGCCTGAGTGAGAGTTTAGGTCCGGTCGTCGTCACGCAACTCCCACGGGATCGCGTCGGGATCGAGTTCCGCGGGTTGCTTCGGCGGGCGATCGAACGGCCCCTCCTCGGGAAAGAGCATCCCCACCGATGCGCGACCGGCCCCGGCGAACCCGCCCAGCGAACGCGCGCCAAGTTCCGATCCGCGCCCGAAGATCAACCGGCGAATCCACTTCATGCGGTGCGCCCTCTTTCAATGTCGGCGGCGAGGTCAGCGAAATGCGCGATCTGGCGAGGATGACCCTGCGGCTTAGCTACACGGGTCGAGCCACGCGGCACTCCCGTTCGCCTCAGTGCGGCGAACGTCGAATCCGCTCACGGCCGCGAGCCCTCAGTTCCAGTCGGAGACCAGGAGGCCGTCGCCGTCGTGCGCTTGGCCGGCGAGGATGATGATCCAGTCGACGAGCGGCCAGATGCCGAGGGTCAACCAGCCGAGCAGCAGCTTCGCGACACCCATCCCGATGTTGCCCAGGTAGAACCGGTCGACGCCGAGGCCGCCGAGGAAGAACCCGAGGATCATCGCGACGGTGCGGCTCTTCGGGGACACCGTCTTCGAACGCAGCAGGTCGGCGTAGGGAAGGGGCGGAGGTGGTGCCGGTCGAGACCGCGAATACCCGTAGCCGTCCCACCAGTGCTCAGTGCCGGGATTACTCGGATCGGGGTACCAGCCGGGCGGGGCAGACATCGTCATGCCGAGAGATTATCTACTTCTTGTCCTTCTTTTCGACATCCCCGGAGAGGGCGGCGATGAACGCCTCTTGGGGCACTTCGACGCGACCGACCATCTTCATGCGCTTCTTGCCCTCCTTTTGCTTCTCGAGCAGTTTGCGCTTGCGGGTGATGTCGCCGCCGTAGCACTTGGCGAGCACGTCTTTGCGCATCGCGCGGATCGACTCGCGCGCGATGATGCGGGCGCCGATCGCGGC
>CBFGZU010000132.1:0-3463 GCA_965653335.1 uncultured Pseudolysinimonas sp. | reverse complement strand
CGGTGGATCGCGGCGCAGGCGGTGATCCGCACGGCCGACGATCCGCTCATCGTCGACCTGGGGTACGGAGCCCGTGCCACGACGACGCTCGAGCTGCGCGACCGACTCGCCGCGGCCCGGCCCGATGTCGCCGTCATCGGCATCGAGATCGACCCGGAGCGCGTCCGGGCCGCGTCGGCCGAGACCAGAGATGGCGTCGAGTTCCGGCTCGGCGGGTTCGAGATCCCCCTCCCCGGCGGTCGCGCCGCCACCGTCATCCGCGCCCTCAACGTGCTGCGGCAGTACGACGAGCACGAGGTGCCCGCCGCGTGGGCGACGATGTGCGCGCGGCTCCAGCCGGGCGGGCTGCTCGTCGAGGGAACGTGCGATGAGATCGGCCGGGTCTCCTCCTGGGTCGGCCTCTCACCCGCGGGAGCGGACACCTTCACCATCTCGCTCCGGCTCGCGGACCTCGAGGCGCCCTCGATCGTCGCCGAACGGCTGCCGAAAGCCCTCATCCACCGCAATGTCCCCGGGGAGGGCGTCCACGATCTGCTCGTGACGCTCGACCGGCTCTGGGCGACGCACGCCGCGCTCGGGGTTTACGGGCCGACGCAGCGCTGGCTCGCCGTCGTCGCATCCCTCCGCGACGCGGGCTGGCCAGTACGGGGCACGCGGGCGCGCTGGCGGCTCGGCGAGCTCACCGTCGACTGGGATGCCGTCGCGCCCCGACCGGCATGAGGCGACGGGTCGCGCGACTCGTCGCCCGCATCCAGGATCAGCGGGAAGGGCCCCGGCCGGGCGACGAGGTCAGCCGTTGCGCCGCACCGCTCCCAGCCGAGGCAGTCGAGGCACCCCGGCTTCGGCCCCCGCATCCGGCGGCACGATGATTTCCTGCGTGGCTGCGACGGTGCCCTCGGTGGCGGCGACCAAGAGTGTCGCTGCGGGGTCGGTGGCCCGCCGCACGACGGCGAGCGCGATCGGCCCGAGCTCGTAGTGCGTCGCGGCGGCGGTCACGCGCCCGACGACCTTGTCGTTCGCGTACACCTCGTCACCGGTGGCGACCACGACGTTGTCGGATCCGTCGAGGTGCAGCAGCACGAGGCGCCGCGGCGGATGCCCGAGGTTGTGTACCTTCGCGACCGTCTCCTGGCCGCGATAGCAACCCTTCGCGAGATGCACGGCGGAACGCATCCAATCGAATTCGTGCGGGATCGCGGTCGCATCGAGCTCAGTCGCCGCGCGAGGGCGCCACGCGGCGATGCGTAGCGCCTCGAGCGCGAGGATGCCCGCGGCCGGGCGTTCGGCGAACGCGTCGAGGGTGCCGCGTGGCACGAGCGTCTCGGAGTAGCTCCACCCGGCGCCAGGATGCTCGGCCACCCGCGCGTACTGATGACCACCGGCGACGACGGTGCTCCAGGGGTCGCGCCAGGTGACGACGCCGTCGACGGGCTCGCCGAGCGTGCCGATCGTCGCGAACCCGGCGGATCGCTCGGCGACCTCGACCCGCAGCGTGAAGCGCATCCGGTCGAGGAACGCCGCGAACCCGGCGCCGGTGCCGGCATCCATGAGCAGCCACGTGGTCTCGCCGTCGTCGACAACGCGCGCCACGTATTCGATGCGACCACTCGGGTCGAGCAGGAGTGCCTCCGCCGACTCCCCTGGGGCGAGCCGCGCGAGGCTCTGCGACAGCAGCGAGTCGAGCCAGGTGAGCCGATCCGGGCCGCTGACGGCGACGACATCCCGATCGGAGAGGTCGACGACCGCCCGCCCCGCGACGAGGTCGCGCTGCTCGGCGAGCGGCGCCCCGTAGTGCTGCGGCGGGTCGCCGACGGCGCCCTCCCGGGTGGCGAATGCCTCAGTCAACTTTCGCCAGCCGTCCCGACGCATGGGTGCGCAGATCCTGCCCGAGCGCGGCGATGTCCCAGGCCCAGAGCAAGTGGTTCTCGACGAGCCCGTAGAGCCGGGTCGCGGCGGCGTACTCTTTCGCGGTCGACGAGCGCATGACGGCGTCGGTGCCGAGGTCGATACGCGGTCCGTCGACGGTGCCGAGATACAGTTCGCTCACGCCGCCGGACTGCAGGATCGAGACCTCGATGTCGAACGACCCCGCGGCGTTGCGCAGCGTCTCGACCGCGTCCGCCGTGGTGAACACCGGGTCGCCGATACCGGGCAGCAACCCGGGTCCGGGATCGGCCGCGCCGAGCGGACGACTCAGCCGCCAGTAGCCGATCTCCGAGAACAGGATGCGGTGCACGTCTCCGCCCAGGAGCCACGCCGAGCAGACGTAGTGCAGGTACGGCGACCCGTCCTGAGTGAACGCCACGCGGTGCCCGAATTCGTGCTCGCGCACCTCGTCACCGATGCGATAAGCGATGACGCCAGTCCCCTCCCACACCCCGAGAAGCCACGACAGCGGAATGACTTCCGCCGGTAGGGAAGCGTCGATGTCGAAGATCCGGAGGCTCCCGTCGGGCTAGCGCTGGCCGCGGAACAGGTTGTAGAGCACGACGAGCGACACGAATCCGATCGCGAGCACCGCGAGCCCGAGAAGCCCGATGAAGAAGAGTTCCAGGGCGAGCATCATGCGACAAGCCTATCGAGCGAAACGGGGTGGAGCAGGATGAGCACGACGGTCGTCGTCGCGAGGATGACGAGAACCCCGCCGATGCTCGCGATGATCCGATTGACCAGGCCCTCTTTGCGCTGAAGCGAGAGCTGCACCGCGAACGTCAGCAAAACCGCCGCGGCCGCGACGACCGGAATCCAGGTGAGGAACTGATCCTCGGCGAATACGGCGACGAGCACGGCTCCGGCGAGCGCGGCGAGCCACACGGGCGGGACGCTGCGGGATCGGGCGGACACGAGTCAATCGTAGGTGTCCGTACACTGTCGGGTAGGCGTTTTTGGAGGACCTCCGCGTGGCCCAGTTGCTCGTCCTGACCTCAGCGGTCGATGGCGACGTTCTGCCCGCCCTCGGACTCCTCTCCTACCGCACCCGGTCGATCCCGGCCGAACCCGCCGCGCTCATCAACGCCCCGGCCGCCGACCTCATCCTCGTCGACGCCCGGCACGACCTCGCGAGTGCGAAATCGCTGTGCAAGATCCTCACGACGACGGGCGTCACGGTTCCCTTGGTTCTCGTGCTCACGGAGGGCGGATTGACCGCCGTCTCCGCCGACTGGGGGGTCGATGACGTGATTTTGCAGACGGCGGGCCCGGCCGAAGTGGATGCCCGGGTGCGGCTCGCGATCGGGCGACTCGCGCACGAGAAGACCGGCTCGAAGATCCAGGCCTCGGGGGTCGTCATCGACGAGGCGTCCTACTCCGCGAAGGTGCACGGCCGCCCGCTCGATCTCACGTTCAAAGAGTTCGAGCTGCTGCGTTTCTTCGCGAGTCATCCGTCCCGTGTCTTCACCCGCGAACAGTTGCTGAGCGAGGTGTGGGGCTACGACTACTTCGGCGGCACCCGCACGGTCGACGT
>CBFGZU010000131.1:0-3477 GCA_965653335.1 uncultured Pseudolysinimonas sp. | reverse complement strand
CACGGTTCCGGCCGCGATGCCGGGGGCGACGAGCGGCAGCGTCACGAGCCGGAAGGTCTGCGCCGGGCTCGCCCCGAGGGTCGCGGCCGCGAGTTCGCTGCGGCGGTCGGCCGAACGCAGCGCGCCCTCGACGGCGAACACCAGAAACGGCATCGCGACGAACGTCTGCGCGATCACGACCGCGCCGGTCGTGAACGGAATCGTGATGCCGGCCTCGGCGAGCCACTGCCCGATGAGACCCCGGCGGCCGAGCAGCAGCAGCAGCGCGATCCCGCCCACCACGGGCGGCAGCACGAGCGGGATCGTGATCCCCGCGCGCAGCAGCCGACGCGGCACGACCGGCCAGGACACCGAGTGCGACAGCAGCACGGCGATCGGGATGCCGAACACGAGGCACAGCAGCGTCGAGGCGGCCGCGGTTCCGAGTGACAGCAGCAGCGCCTGCGCGACCGGGCCGCTCGTGACGAGGGCCGGCAGCGCCGCCCACGGCGCGCGCAGGATGAGTCCGAGAAGCGGCAGCACGAGCAACGCGAGACCGACTGCCGCGAGGGTCACGACGACCGGCCCGGCGCGCCTACGGGGCGACGAAACCGGCATCCCGCACCACCCGCATCCCCACCTCAGAGAGCACCAGGTCGACGAACGCTTGCGCCGCCACCGGGTTGGGGGCGTCGACGAGCAGCGAGATCGGGTAGGCGTTGACGACCTCCGCCGCTTCGGGCACCTCGATCCCCTCGACATCGTCGCCCGCCGCGATCACATCGGTGCGGTAGACGAGGGCGGCATCCACTTCGCCGAGCGCGACCTTGGTGATGACAGCCGTCACGTCTTCTTCCAGAGTGTCGACCGACGCCGTGACACGCGCCGCGGCGAGCAGGTCGACGGCCGCGGACCCGCACGGCACCGCGGGGTCGCACAGAGCGACCGTTAGGGCCGGGTCGGCGAGGTCGGCGAGCCCGGAGACCTGTCCGGGGTTACCGGTCGGCACGGCGAGTTCGAGGGTGTTGGTCGTGAAGATGACCGGGTCGACCGCGCGCCCGGCGTCGGTGACGGTGCGCATCGTCGCCTCGTTGGCCGAGGCGAAGACGTCGGCGGGTGAGCCCGAGATGATCTGTTCGGCGAGCGCGGAACTTCCGCCGGAGCTCACGACGACGTCGACATCCGGGTGGTCGGCCTCGAACCGTGCGGCCAGGTCGTCGAACACGTCGGCGAGGGAGGCCGCGGCGAGAATCGTCACCGTGCCGCTGAGGGGGTCGGCATCCTCGGCGCGGTCCGGTGCCGTGCAACCGGCGAAGAGGGCAACCCCCGTCACGGTCGCGAGGAGGGCGAGGGATCTCATCGTCACGTCGCCGGGACTTCGACACTCACGACGGTGGCCTTCGCGCTCGCGACGGCGAGCATCCCGGGTTCGAACCCGAGGTCGTCGGCGGCTTCCCGCGACATGAGCGACACGACGCGGAACGGACCCGCTTGGATGACGATCTGCGCCATCAGCCCGTCCTTCACGACCTCCGTGACGATGCCCGTAAAGCGGTTGCGGGCGCTCGCCTTCGCGAGCGGGAACGCGGCGGTGAGGGCGGATGCCGCCTCCGGCTCCCGCAGGAGCGGCAGCAGGTCGCGCCCCTCGACCACCTGGCGGCCGCTATCGCTCCGGCGGATGCGCAGCTTCCCGGCATCCCCCCAGCGCCGCACGGTGTCGTCGCTCACCCCGAGCAGCGCCGCCGCCTCTTTCACCGTGAACAGCGTCCTCACCGCGATCACCTTCCTCGAAGCACCCGCATTCACGCCCGCAGCCCCCCAATCTACCCGCACCTACGGTCCCTCCGCGCCGTCCGCGCTGTCCGCGGGTCTTTCTGCGGCGAGCGCCGTTCACAACTCAGGTGGGCGCCGCCGCCGCGGGGTCAATCCTTCACGGGAGACCCTCTCAGCCTGAATTGTGAACGGAGCCGAGGCCGGACACGGCGGGCACGGGACCGGGAGGGCACTGGGGGACCTCGCGGGCAGTGGGGCTGGCACGGGACCGGGCACGGGCGCGCCGCGACTGCGAGAATCGACAGCATGCCCCTCGACCCTGCGTCGCCGCGATTCGCGCGCCAGCGGATCCTCGCGGGATTCGGCCCGACGGCGCAGCAGCGGCTCGCCGAGGCGCACGTGCTCGTCGTCGGGGCGGGCGGGGTCGGCAGCGCGATCCTCCCCCTGCTCGCCGCGGCGGGCGTCGGCATCCTCACGATCGTCGACGACGACACCGTCGCCGAGTCGAACCTGCACCGGCAGACGTTGCACACCGTCCGCGACCTGACGCGTAACAAGGCCGAATCGGCGGCCGAGACCCTCCGCGAGCTCTCCCCCAACGCCGAGATCCGTGCGGTCACCCGACGGTTCGAACCCGGGACGACCTTCGACCTGCTGCTCGACGTCGATGTTCTCGTCGACGCGACCGACAACCCGGCCACCCGGTATCTCGCGAACGATGCGGCGGCGATCCGCGGCATCCCCCTGGTGTGGGGCTCCGCCCTCGCGTACGCGGGCCAGGTCGGTGTCGCCTGGGATGAGAAGGGCATCGACTACCGCGATCTGTTCCCCGAAGGCGACGCCGAGGCGGGCGACAGCTGCGACGTCGTCGGCGTGCTGCCGAGCGTGTGCGGGGTGGTCGGGGCGATGATGGCGACCGAGGTGCTCAAGTTGATCACCGGCGCGGGCACACCGTTGCTCGGACGGGTCGCCGCGTACGACGCGCTCACGGGTCGTACCCGCGACATCGAGTACCGCCGCGATCCCGAGGCTCCGCGTCCCGGGTCGCTCGAAGAAAGGACAGCGATGCCCGGCGCCGATGCCATCCCCGATCGCACGATCACCGCCGACGAGCTCGCCGCCGAACTTCGACAGGACCCGCCACCCGTGCTCGTCGACGTACGCGAACCCTGGGAGGCGGAACTCGCGTCGATCCCGGGCTCAGTGCTCATCCCCCTCGGCGATCTGCCGAATCGCGTCACCGAACTCGATTCGGATGCCGACCTGGTGCTCTACTGCCACTACGGGCCGCGATCCGACCGGGCCCTGCAGTTCCTCGAGCGGCTCGAATTCACCAACGTGCGACACCTCGCGGGCGGCATCGACGCGTGGGCCGTCTCGGTCGACCCCTCCCTCCCCCGGTACTGACGTGCCGCGCACCCCGGTCGCCGAGCACGAGAGTCGCGTTCGCGCGCTTCTCGCTCCGCTGCGCACTCGGGATGCCGAGACGGTTCCGCTGCACGCCGCCCTCGGGCGAGTGACGGCGAACGACACGGCGACGCCGATCCCGTTGCCGCCGTTCCGCAACTCGCAGATGGATGGGTTCGCCGTCGTCGCGGCCGATGTCGCGGGGGCTCCGGTCGAGCTGCCGCTCGTCGGCGAGATCGCGGCGGCGCCCGGGGAACCCCCGCCGCTCGCCCCCGGAACGGCGGTGCGCATCATGACCGGCGCGCCGCTGCCGACGGG
>CBFGZU010000130.1:0-3573 GCA_965653335.1 uncultured Pseudolysinimonas sp. | reverse complement strand
ACGGCGCGTCAAGAGCGCCGACATGGGGCTTGCTAAGCTTCGGTGGTCGTATCCGGGCGAGCTGGCCCGTGATGCTGCGCGCGGATGTAGTTCAATGGCAGAACTTCAGCTTCCCAAGCTGATAGCGCGGGTTCGATTCCCGTCATCCGCTCCAATTGAGGTTCCCTCATGGGGCTCAAGCAAGTCCCCTGGGGCCCTCCCGCGCGATGTCCGACGGTTTCGGAAACCAGGCGCCGTTTGCAAGAAAACTTGCTACCCTGTTCGCAAGAATTTTTGTTGCCGGATTTGCAAGAAAAGTTGCGCGAAGATCTCCGCCGATTCTGACGAGAGGAGTGAACATGAAAGGCAACGAGCTGGTCTGGCGAACCGTCGCAGATTTCGCGTTCCAGGGCCGTCGCGAGTGGACCAACGTCGACGACCTCGCGCATCGCGCGGGAGTCCCCTCTTCCTCCGCCGCCTTCGCCCTCCGACGGCTGACGACCATCGGAGCGGTCGAGAAGCGCGCACGTGGTGGCTTCTTCACGGTCAATCCGGAGAAAGTGCTCGTCGTGCTCGCCGCGTGGCGCAACCTCGAACAGGACACGATCGCCCGCACGACCTCCGAGGCAGCCGCTGACTACCTCACCGGGCTCGGCGGACCCGTCATCATCGGAGGCCCCGAAGCGGCCATCTTCCACCTCGACCAGGGCATGAACACCGTGGCCGACATCCCGCTGAGGGTCGTCTACGTTCCGCCGCAGGACTCATCGAAGGTTCTCCCTCAGGGCGACGACGTGCTGCTCCTGATGCTCGATAAGGCCGCCCAACGCGATTGGTGGCAGGGCTATACAAGCCGCGCGCAGACCTACGCCGACCTTTTCGCCCTCCCCGGATGGCAAGCGGAGGAATTTCGGCGCGCCCTGCATCGGTCGATGTTCGAGGGTGCGGACTGGGACCAGCGCGGCGAAAGCTGGTCGGGTGCCTGAAGAGTCGCCAGTCACGGTCCGCGGAGTTCTCGACGCCCTGGGACACGACCTCGATCCCTCCATCCTGATCGGCGGATGGGCCACCTACCTGATCCTGGGCGAGGGTGAAATCAGCTACGACATCGACCTGATCATGCGTGATCGCAGCGTCGACGCGAAGCTCCGCGATCACCTCGATGATGTCACCGACAATCGGGTTCACCAAGGACGAAAGTTCCGGGCGACCAAATCGGGGGTCCACCTCGACATCTATATTCCGCACGAGTCGCAACTCGGCGACAAGCTGCGACTCCGCGTCGAACAACTGATCCCATACTCGCGGCAGCTAGACGACAGCGGCTGGTACCTGCTGACCATCAGCGCACACTTCGTCACCAAGCTGGCGGCGCTTCTCGATCGGCCCGCCAGCCAAAAAGGTGCGAAGGATGCGCGTGAGTTGCACGCGCTGCTCGAGAAAGGCGTCGACGCCCGGGAGGCGATCACCGTTCTGGCCACCGCGTCGGCCGGCGACCCCGGTCTCCTGCCCGGCTTCGTCGAGCGCGCCTTCGACCTCATCTCGGAGCGCTCCGGGGCAAACAAGAATCAGCGCCGCAAGCTGGCCTTCCTCCGCCGCGAATGGGTCGACGAAGCGGTGCGCGCGACCCGATCATCAGGGTCACCGACCTCCGTCGGTTAGCGTGGACGGCATGGCAGTCTTCTCCCCCGAGGTCGTCGCAGCGGTGCTGCATCACATGAACGACGACCACATCGACGACAACGTTCTCATCGTGCGGGCGTTCTCAGGGCGCGAGGTGCGGGCGGCGACGATGCACGATCTCGACGAGCACGGCGGCGTCTGGCATTACGAGTTCGAGGGCGAGCAGCACGAGATCCGCGTCCCGTGGCCCGGTGCCCCGCTGAGCGAGCGGGCGGAGATCCGCCGGGATGTCGTCGCCCTGTACGACGCCGCGTGCGACCAGCTCGGCGTCGACGCGCGCCCGCACTGAGCTCCCGCACGACACTCCGGCGCCGTCGAGCCCTCCGAATCACCCGCTACTGGATGACGGATCGTCGACTGTGAGACACTAAGGTCACCCTAACCTCCGGAGGACCCCGTGACCGTCATCCCCTTCTCGCAAGCACTGCGAGAGCGCACCTGGTCGGGCCACGGCGAGAGCGAAGGCGCCGGCTTCATGCACGACCTCATGACCGGCAAGGGCACGCGCGACGACTACGTCGCCCTCGTCGCGCAGCACTACTTCGTGTACGAGGCCCTCGAGTCGGCGGCGGCGCACTTCGCCGACGACCCCGAGGCGCGGCCGTTCCTCAGCGACCAGCTCACCCGCATGTCGGCCCTCGAAGCCGACCTGGCGTTCCTGCTCGGCGACACCTGGCGCGACCAGATCGTCGCGCTGCCGACGACGACGCGCTACATCGCCCGCATCCGCGAGATCGAAGCGGAAAGCTGGGCCGGCGGCTTCGTCGCCCACCACTACACCCGCTACCTCGGCGACTTGAGCGGTGGGCAGGCGATCGGTCGGCTCATGAAGCGCCACTTCGGATTCGAGACCAACGGCATCCTGTTCTACCTGTTCGACCAGATCGCCGACCCGAAAGCGTTCAAAGAGACCTACCGCGAGCAACTCGACGCCGCTGGCTGGGATGAGGCCGAGCAGGAGCGAGTGATCGACGAGGTGCTCGCCGCCTACCGGCTCAACACCGAACTGTTCGACGACCTCTCCGCCGCGAAAGCCGCCGCCTAGTCACGACGCGGCGATGCCGGGGATGGGCTGCACCGTCGACATGAACCGCTGCACGGCGGGGTCGACGATGATGTCGCTCGGGCGCAGCGGGCGCGTGAGGTAGAGGCCCTCGAGCTCGGTGATGCGCGATAGGGCGACGTAGGTCTGCCCCGGCGCGAACGAGCGCGGGCCGAGGTCGACGATCGCGCGATCGTAGGTCTTGCCCTGCGACTTGTGGATGGTGACCGCCCACGCGAGCCGCAGCGGGAACTGCGTGAACTCGGCCACGACATCCTTGCGCAGGGTCTTCGTGACGGGTGAATAGGAGTACTTGTAGCGCTCCCACACGGCGGGCTGCACCTCGTGCCGTTCACCGTCGACCTCGACCGTGACGGTGTCGCCGATCTTCACGACCTCGCCGATGGTGCCGTTCACCCACCGGCGGTCGCCACCGGTGTCGTTGCGCAAGAACATCACCTGCGCCCCGACTTTGAGCTCGAGCTTCTCGTCGGCGGGGTAGGACCGTTTTCCGAAGTCGCCGGTGACCTCCGCGACCGCCGACAGCGCGCGGCCGGGCAGCTGTCCAAGCCCCTGGGCGTTGATGCGGTTCACCGCCGCGTTCGTCGTCGCGAGCGTGATCGCTCCATCCGTCGGCGCCGGCCTCGCTCCGACCTCGTTGAGCCGGCCCGCCATCTCGGCGGTCACCTGGCCGTGCCGCACCGCGGTGAGCAGCTGCTTGAACTCCAGCTCGTGCTGCCGGTGGATGGTGGTGAGCTCGAAGATGCGCAGGTCGGCCTCATCCCACACCTTCGCGTCGAAGAACCACATCGAGCGGTAGTGGTCGGCGAAGTAGGCCCGCTCGTCGTTCTCGCCCGGCACGGGAGCCA
>CBFGZU010000129.1:0-3592 GCA_965653335.1 uncultured Pseudolysinimonas sp. | reverse complement strand
CAGCAGCGGCAGCAACCGCACCTCGTCGGCCGAAGAATCGTGAGCGACGACGCCGATCGCCGCCGGCGGCAACCCGGGGCGCTCACGCAGCGGCACCGCGATCGAGATGTTGCCGAGCGTCATCTCCTGCCGGGTGTACGCCCACCCCTGCGCCGCCTCGGCGGCGACCACCTCGCGCAGTCTCGCGGCATCCGTGATGGTGTGGCGGGTCTCGGCCTCGAGCGGGACGCGCACGTAGTCGTCGAGCCACCCGGGCGAGCGGGTGAGCAGGATGGCGCGCCCCACCCCCGTCGCGTGCAACGGATGCCGCTGCCCCACCTCACTGAGCGTCGGGATCGCGCGCTTGCCCGTCGCCTTCGCGACGTAGAGCACCTCGTGACCGGCGAGCACGCCGAGGTGCACGTTCTCGCCGGTGCTCTCATACAGCTCGATCAGCTCGGGCAGCGCGGCCTCCCGCAACTGCCGCAGCACGGCGGAGCGCTCGCCGAGCTCCCACAACCCGACACTCATCGCGACGCCGAAGCGTGAACGTTCGACGGCACCCATGCCGGCGAGTTCCGCCACGAGACGGTGCGTCGTCGACAGGGGGAGGTTCGCCGCACGAGCGAGATCCGGCACCGAGATCGCCGCGCCATCCGCGGGGAGGGCGCGCAGCATCCGAAACGCCCGCTCCAACAGCGAGACGCCCGGCTCGCCCGACCTGCCCGCCATGTTGCTCCCCGAGCGTCAGACCAGCAGCTGGTGCTTGGCGAGGTCGCGGTAGAGAGGCGTCGACCGCACGAGTTCGGAGTGCGTGCCGACGCCGACCACTTCGCCGTGCTCGAGCACGACGATGATGTCGGAGTCGACGACGGTCGACAGCCGGTGTGCGATGACGAGCAGGGTGCGGTCGGCCGCGACGGCGTCGATCGCCTCCCGCAGCAGTTGCTCGTTCATGCCGTCGAGGCTGGATGTCGACTCGTCGAGCAGCAGGATCGGCGGGGCGGCGAGCAGCGCGCGCGCGATCGCGAGCCGCTGACGTTCACCCCCGGAGAGCATGATGCCGTCCTCGCCGACGGGGGCATCGAGTCCCGCGGGGTCGCGGTCGAGCACGGCGCCGAGGTTCACATCGCGCAGCACCTGGATGCAGTCGGCATCCGACGCATCCGGGGAGGCGAGTTTCAGGTTGTCGCGCAAGCTTCCCGCGAGCACCGGGGCGTCCTGCTCGACATACCCGATCTGGGCGCGCAACTCGTCGCGAGGAAGGCCGCGCACGTCGCGCCCGTCGAGCCGCACGACACCGGAGTCGGGATCGTAGAACCGTTCGATCAACGCGAACACCGTGCTCTTGCCCGCGCCGCTCGGCCCCACGAGTGCCACCCGCGATCCGCGCGGCACCTCGAAGGTCACGCCCTTGAGTACCTCGCGAATCTCGGGTTCGGGGGCCTCACCCGTTCCATCCGCGACTTTTCGCGCGGATCGGTCGTCGGATGCGACGAAAAGTGACGGATGGAGGGTGACGGGCGACTCGCCCGGCTCCACGGAGGGCGGCACCGCGTAGGAGAAACGCACATCGTCGAAGCGGATGGCGGCGGACGTCGCGACGGGGGCGGCGGGCTCGATCGCGGCATCCTGGTCGGTCTCGGCGGGGATGCGGATGATCTCCTGGATGCGACCGAGCGCCCCGAGCGCCTGGTTGATCGAGTTGACGGCGCCGAACGTCGTCGCGATCGGCATGATCAGCAGAAACAGGAAGAGGATGAACGACACGAGCGACGCGATCGTGATCGCCCCCGACGCCACCCGGAAACCGCCCACCCCGATGACGACGAGGAACGCCACCTGCATCGCGATCCCCGCGATCGGCACGACCATCGCCGAGATCTTCGCGACCTTGAACCCCGCCCGCCGCGCCGCATCCGCTTCGACGATGATCGCGTCGGACTCGCGTTCGGTGGCGTTCGCGGCGCGCACCGTGCGGATCGCCCCGATCGCGCGTTCGACGGCCGACGCGACCGCGCCGACGCGCTCCTGCTGTTCGAGCGACGCGGGCCGGATGCGCGACGACAGCAGGATGCCGCTGCCGAGTGCGATGACGATGACGAGCAGGGTCAGCCCGAGCAGCACCGGGTCGACGACGAGCATGCCGATGATCGCTCCGACGAAGATGACGGCACCGCCGAGGGCATCCAGCAGTCCTTGCGTGATGACGGCGTAGAGCAGTGTCGTGTCGGCGCCGACGCGCGACACCAGGTCGCCGGTGCGGCGGCGGTCGAACTCCGAAATCGGAAGCCGCAGCATGCGACGCACGAGGGTGCGGCGTGCCGAGAACACCACCGAGGTGCCGATCCGCTGCAGCAGGTAGTGCTGAACGCCGCCGAGAATCGCGCCGATCACGAGCAGCGCGACGAGAACCCAGATGAGCCCCCCGAGGGCTCCGCCACCCTCCACGATGCCCACGACCTGCCCCGCGAGAAGTGGCTGCGCGAGGGATGCCGCAGCGCCCACGAGGGAGAGGACCGCAACGACCGCGAGGGTGCCGCGGTGTTCCGCGAGGTAGGGCAGCAGTTCGCGGAAACTCGCGCGAGGGCCGGTGGCATCCTTCCGGTTTCGTCGCAGTACGCCGCCCCGGGAGTCGCTCACACCCTCGACCCTAACCCTGCGAAGACGTCGCTCAGTCCGCGCCCGTTGCCGAGCCGCCGACCGAGCAGCCCGACGGGTCGAAGCGTTCCGCCCAGGTGTCGATGAGCGCGCCGAACTCTTCGCCGAGCGGCGTGAGCGCCGCCTCACACATCGTGAAGACGACATCCGACTCGCCCAGATCGCCGGGGAGCTCCGCCGAGAGTCCGAAGTCATGCAGGGCCCACGCGCTGAACGACGCGCTGTCGTTGGCGCCGCTGATGTCTTGCGGGATTCCGAGATACAGCGTGCCGCTACCCGCCCCGTCGAGCACCGCCGGCTGGCGGCAGTGCGGCACGTAACCCTCGAACACCGGGTCGGTCGCCGCCTCCACCTGGTGCAGGCCCGCGTCGGTCGCGATCGTCGAGCCGAGCTCGGGGTTCACGACCGGCAGCACGAGCAGCGGCAGGTCGGCGGGCCAGTCGCCCGCGCGCTGGGTCACCGTCACCTCGACGTCGGTGAACGTGAAACCGCGCCCCGCGATGACCGTCTCATCCACCTCGCCCGCGCACCAGGCGACCGTCGCGGCGACGGCATCCGCCGCCTCCGGCACCATGTGCGGCAGCGACGCGTGCACGACGACGGCGAGGTCGGCGGTCGCGCCGTTCGGGGCGGTGAGGATGCCGACGAGCCCGAGCAGCGCATCGTCGGGCAGCACCAGTTCGGCGGGGGCTTCGACGCCGGGCGTCGGCTCGACCGGGGAGGTGTTCGACCCGGTCGGGGTCGCCGACGGCCCGGGAGCGGTCGGGCCGCAGCCGACGAGCAGCATCGCACCGGCGAGCAGACCGACGACGGCGACCGATCGGATGCGCATGGGTTCAGCGTAAACGGCAGCACCGGCGCTCGTTCGAGGTCGCGCCCCTCCGACTACCCCGTGTTGGTGCCCCACCAGCGCAAACCGCCGCACCGTTGAAGGGGGCCGGCGTGGCACAAA
>CBFGZU010000128.1:0-3732 GCA_965653335.1 uncultured Pseudolysinimonas sp. | reverse complement strand
GCGATCCACCATTCCAGGCCGAGCGCGAACAGGATGGCGAACGGGATCGCGAACACGAGCACCCGCACAGCGGAGAACAGCAGCACGGCGCGCACCCCAGAAGTCTAGGTCGCGAACCGGGGCTCATCCTGCGGACGGCCGCCCCAGCCGAGTGGAGCCGGACTGCCTAGAATCAGGACATGACGCGCCTTCTCCCGGTACTGGTGCTCATCGTGGCGTTCACGATCTTCTCCGTCGCGCACCTCGCGCTGACGCCGCGCGACCAGGTGCGCGGAATCCCGAAGCAAGCGTGGATCGTGTTCGTCATCCTCGTTCCGATCGTCGGCGGCGTGATGTGGTTCGCGGTCGGTCGCGTGCGTGCCGGGGAGGCTCCACGATCCGTCCGTCGGGGCCCAGTCGCCCCCGACGACGACCCGGATTTCCTGCGGAAACTCAACCGCGAGAAGGCGATGGAAGACCGCATCGAGCAGCTCGAACAGGAGCTTCGCGACCTCGACGATGACCCGCCGAAGAGCTGACGCGGGCCCGTCCGCCTCGAGCGACTTCGCGGTCGCCTTCCTCGCGGAGCTGATTCGCCTCGGGGTGCGCGACATCGTCGTCTGCCCGGGCTCCCGGTCGCAGGCCCTCGCTCTCGCCGCGGCGGCGTTCGAGCGCGTCGGACTGCTGCGCCTCCGGGTGCGCATCGATGAGCGGTCGGCGGGGTTTCTGGCGCTCGGGCTCGCGCGCGAGTCCGGCATCCCGGTCGTCGTCGTCACGACGTCGGGCACGGCGGTCGCCAACCTGCACCCGGCCGTGCTCGAAGCGTCGCACTCGGGGGTGCCGCTCATTGTTGTGACCGCTGACCGGCCAGCTGAACTGCTCGGTGTCGGCGCCAACCAGACGACGGTGCAGGCGGGCATCTTCGGCGGCGCGGTGCGCCGGCAGTGGGATGTCGCGGCACCCACCTCGGATGCCGGGGCTGCCGAGCTCGCGACCGAGGTGGTGGCAGGGCTGCGAGATCCGATGGCGGCCGGCCCCGTGCACCTCAACCTCGCGCTCCGCGATCCGCTCTCGGCCGTCGTGCCGCTGCCGGAGATCGAGGCGGGGTCGTGGATGACGCCGCCCGCGACGGGTGAGCCGGTCGTGCTGGAGCCGGGCCCGCCCACCATCGTCGTCGCCGGCGCCGGGGCGGGGGAGCGTGCCGAAGCGGTCGCACGGGCGTTGGGCGCCCCGCTTCTGGCGGAGGTCGTGAGCGGTGCCCGCTTCGGCCCGAATCTCGTGCCGGCCTACCGCGCGCTTCTCGCCGAACCGGGCTTCGGCGACCGCATCGAACGCGTCGTCGTGTTCGGTCACCCGACGCTGAGCCGTGAGGTCCCCGCCCTGCTCGAACGGGGCGGTCTCGAGGCGATCGTCGTGCGCGGCCCGGAGCGGGAAGTCTACAACCCGGGCCGCTCGGCACGCGTCGTCGACGGAGTAACGGTCGCGGGAGATCCGGTGCCCGAATCGCGCGCCTGGGTCGGCTCGTGGGTGTCCGCGTCGCGGACCCTGCTCACCGTCGACGACGTGCCCGCGGCATCCCTCAGCGATGATCGCGTCGAACGCGCCGAGTTCGCCCGCGCGCAGCTCGAGCGGCTGCGCGAGCCTGTGACGCGGCGGATGCTCGTCGAAGCCGTGTGGGCGAACACCTGGCCGCACGACCGGCTCGTGCTTGGGGCATCTCGGCTGATCCGCGCCCTCGACCGTGTCGCCGTCGGCAAGAAGATCGCGGTGTCGGCCAACCGCGGGCTCGCCGGCATCGACGGCACGATCGCCACCGCGACGGGCGTCGCGCTCGCCTCGACTGCCGCCGGCGTCACCCGCGTGCTGCTCGGCGACCTCGCGCTGCTGCACGACGCCGGGTCGCTCGCCCCCGCCCCCGGTGAGCCCGCGTCGCGGATGCAGGTGATCGTCGGCAACGACGGCGGCGGCACGATCTTCGACGCGCTCGAAGTCGCCGGCACCGCCGACCCGGAGCTGTTCGACCGGGTGCTTTACACCCCGCAGACGGTCGACCTCGAAGCGCTCGCTGCGGCGTACGGCTGGGAATACCTGCGCGCGGCGACGCGAGCCGAACTCGACGACGCGCTCACGGCATCCGGTGATCGGATGCTGATCGAGGTTCCGCTCGCGCGTTGAGCGTTCTAGGGTCGGCGCATGGCTGATTCGGAGATTCCGGGGCTGTTGCGGGCGGGACCCGGTGTGGACCTCGGCGCGATCGACACGTCGGCGACGCCGGGGTTCGACGGCAAAAAAGCCGCCGGGGAGGAGGCTCTCGCCGCGGGTGCTCAGGAGGTCGCCGACCTGCAGGAGCAGCTGTTCGCCGCGAGCCGGTTCGGCGACAACCGCAGTGTGCTGCTCGTGCTACAGGCGATGGACACTGCGGGTAAGGGCGGCATCGTGAAGCACGTTGTCGGCTCCGTCGATCCGCAAGGCGTCGAGATCGCCGCCTTCAAACGCCCGACGCCCGAGGAGGAGGCGCACGACTTCCTCTGGCGCATCCGTAAGAGGTTGCCCGCACCCGGCCTGATCGGCGTCTTCGACCGGTCGCACTACGAGGCGGTGCTCATCCACAAGGTGCGCGGGTTGTCGACGCCCGGGGAGGTCGAGAGCCGGTACCCGGTGATCGTCGACTTCGAGAAGGAACTCGTCGCCGCTGGCACCAAGGTCATCAAGGTGATGTTGCATATCTCGCGCGACGAGCAGAAGGCCCGCCTCGCAGAGCGGCTCGACCGCCCCGACAAGCACTGGAAATACAACCCCGGGGATGTCGACGAGCGCCAGTATTGGGACGGCTACATGGATGCCTACCGCGTCGCGATCGACCGCACCTCGACCGACGACGCCCCCTGGTACGTCGTGCCCGCCGACCGCAAGTGGTACGCGCGCCTCGCCGTGCACACCCTGCTGCTCGACGCCCTGCGCTCGTTCTCTCTCGAATGGCCGGTCGCCGAATTCGACGTCGAGGTCGAGAAGAAGCGCCTCGCCGCGACGTGAATCGGCTGTTTGCCCAACTTCGTGCCTTCGCGAAGCGAAGTAGGCACGAAGTTGGGCAAACAGCCAGAAGCGCCGGAGGGGGGGCTACCCGAAAGCCTCGACGATCGGACGGAACTTGAGCTTCGTCTCCGCGAGTTCACGGTCGGGGTCGGATTCGGCGACGATGCCGGCGCCGGCGAACGCCGTGAGGGTGCCGTCGGCATCCACCTCGGCGGAACGCAGCGAGATCGCCCACTTGCCGTCGCCCGCCTGGTCGACCCAACCGATCGGCCCGCCGTACCGGCCGCGGTCGAAGGGCTCCAGTTCGCGGATCAGGTCGAGCGCCGCGCGCGTCGGGGTGCCGGCGACCGCCGCCGTCGGATGCAGGGCCGCGACGAGATCGAGCGCCCCTGACCCGTCGGAGAGACGCCCGTGCACGTCGCTCGCGAGGTGCCAGAGGTTGGGCAGCTTGAGCGCGAACGGCAGTTCGGTCGACGTGATGCCCGGCCCGTGCGGGCGGAGCGCCGCGAGCACGCTCTCCACCGCGAAGCGGTGCTCGTCGAGATCTTTCGACGAGGTCGCGAGCTCGAGCGCGGCGGCGGCGTCGGCTTCGGCATCCGTCCCCCGCGCGTGGCTGCCGGCGAGCACCCGCGCGGTGACGTCGCCACCATGCACCCGCACGAGCGTCTCGGGGCTCGAGCCGAGGTGCCCGTCGACGGCGAACGTCCACGTGTCGGGGTA
>CBFGZU010000127.1:0-3909 GCA_965653335.1 uncultured Pseudolysinimonas sp. | reverse complement strand
CCGAAGGCGTCAGCCTGACTGATCGCCCGGATGAAGCGGCGCAGGTCTGGCGAGTTGGTGCGAAGCTCCAGCGCCCGATAGGCGTCGCGGCGCGAGCGGCCGATGCTCTGGTCCTGCAGCGTGCGGATGAGCTCTACGGCGAGCGGCCCGGTGCCGTTGGTCGCCGCCTTCTGGAGCGCAGCGTCGAATCCCAAACCTGCTTCGACCGCGATCGTCATCTGATCCAGCGTGTCGGGCAGCGCCAGGGTGATGAGTTTCTGCCGGTCGTCGGCCCGCGACCAGACGATCACCTCGGGGGCGATGAAGGCGAGCACGACCATCACCACACAGAGGACGACGAACAAAGGTGGCGGCCCCAACGAGAGGACGAGCCACGCGAGGAACACGGTGAACCCGGTTCCCAAGAGCTTCGCGAGAATCAGTCCGCCGGCCGTCCAGGTTCCATTTCGCCCTGCATAGACGATCTGCCGTTCCAGCCAGCCGATGTAGCCCTTCGGCGCGGAGGCGGCGAGGCGCGCCGACCGCGATTCTGACGTCGTGCGCCGTTCCGGCGGCGCCGAAACGATCGGCGGGAGGTCGGCGACCGTCGGAGCGCCGACGGGGATGGCGAGGAAGATCAGGAAGAGGAGCGCGGCGCCGCCGAGTGCGGCGGCGACGATCGCAGCGGTGGC
Source organism: uncultured Pseudolysinimonas sp. (assembly GCA_965653335.1). GTDB lineage: Bacteria > Actinomycetota > Actinomycetes > Actinomycetales > Microbacteriaceae > Pseudolysinimonas_A. The sequence continues at coordinate 3,238 of CBFGZU010000127.1, read as the reverse complement.
GAGGGGGTCCATCAGAATCTCACCTTCGTCACCCGGTACATCCAGAAGATGCCGACCCCTAGGAGCAAGAGAGAGACGATGAGCGCCGCGACACCGACGATCGTCGTAAAGAAGATCGCGAAATAGGTGGGCTGGATGAGCAGCACGGCGGCGAACACCACGACGGGCAGGAGCGACAGAACCGTCGCCGAGAGCCGGCCCTCCGCACTCAGCGCGTGCACCTGACGCCGAATCTCGTTGCGTTCGCGGATGGTGCCGGCGACGTTCTCCAATACTTCAGCGAGATTGCCGCCGGTTTCGCGGTTGATCATGATCGCCTGCGCCGCCCAGCGGAAGTCGTCGCTGCGCATCCGCTCCGCCGTCAGCTCCAGCGCCGGACCGAGTTCGCGGCCGAGTCGCGTCTCATTGACGACGCGCGCGAACTCCTCGGACGTCGGCTCGTCGAGATCGCGCGCTACTCCGTCGAGGGCCTGGACGAGACCGTAGCCCGCGCGGAGGTTGCCCGAGATGAGCTGCAAGGTATCGTCCAGCTGCCCCGCGAAGTGCGCCCTCCGCCGAGACGTCCGGATGGCGAGAAGCACCTTCGCCCCGACCGGCGCGAGCGCCGCGAACACGACAGCCAAGACGACCGACCACAGAGACCCGAAACCGGCGAGCACGCCGAGGAGGGCGAGCGCAGCGGCTGTCGAGAACGTGACGAGCAGAAACTGGGACGGTTCCATCTTGATCCCGGCCAGATCGAGTTCGTCCTCGTCGAACAGGCGACGACGACCGCGTGTCGACTGCTCGATCGCGGTGACCGTGCGCTCCGTCGCGCGGGTGAGCAGGGAGACGTGCTCCGTTCCGGGCTCGAGTCGTCGCTCGACGGAAACCCGGGGCTTGGGCGGAGAGACGACGAGGAAGACGATCGCGAACAGCGCTAGCCCAGCCAGCACGACGCCGACGAAGAAGATGGTCATCGTAAGCCTCGCGTCGCCGGCCGGGCCGCGATGATCGGCAGATCGATCCCGAGATCGTGGAGATGTTCCATGAACTTCGGCCGGATGCCAGTCGGGATGGCGTGCCCGAGGAACCGGCCGGTCTCGTCCATCCCGGCGGAATAGTCGAAGAGGAACACGTCCTGAAGGGTGATGATGTCGCCCTCCATCCCATGCACTTCGGTCACGTGCGTGATCCGGCGCGTACCGTCCTTCATGCGGGAGATCTGCACGATGACATCGAGCGCCGAGGCGATCTGCTCGCGAATGGCGCGCAGCGGCAGGTCCATCCCGGCCATGAGCACGAGAGTCTCGAGGCGGGCGATGGCGTCGCGCGGCGAGTTGGCGTGGATCGTGGAGATCGAGCCCTCGTGACCGGTGTTCATCGCCTGCAACAAGTCGAGGCTTTCCCCGCCGCGCACCTCGCCGATGACGATTCGGTCGGGCCGCATGCGCAGGGAGTTGCGCACGAGATCACGGATGGTGACCTCGCCGCGCCCCTCGATGTTCTGCGGTCGCGATTCGAGGCGCACGACATGGGCCTGCTGCAGCTGCAGCTCGACGGCATCCTCGATCGTGATGATGCGCTCGTTCTCGGGGATGTACGCCGACAGCACGTTGAGCAGCGTCGTCTTTCCGGTACCGGTGCCGCCGGAGACGAGAACGTTGAGACGCCCGCGGACGGCACCATCGAGCACCTGCGCAATGTCAGGGCTGAGAGTACCGAATCGGATCAGATCCTCAACCGTATAAGGAGTGCGCGCGAACTTGCGGATCGTGAGGGAGGCCCCGTTGACAGCGAGCGGCGGGATGATCGCGTTGACCCGGGAGCCGTCGTCGAGCCGGGCGTCCACGAGCGGCGACGACTCATCGATGCGGCGACCGACTCGACCGACGATCCGCTCGATCACCCGCCGGAGCTGCGCCTCGCTCGAGAAGCGTGCGGGATAGGCGGAGAGTTGTCCCGCACGCTCGACGTAGATCTGGTCGTGACGGTTCACCATGATCTCGGTGATCTCGTCGTCGCGGAGCAGCGGCTCGAGCGGGCCGAAACCGAGCACATCGGCGCCCACCTCGGCGATCACTCGAGCGCGTTCCGTCGGCGTGAGCGCGACCTGCTCGTCGCGCACGATGCGGCCGAGCTCCTCGCGCGCTAGTTCGTGCAACCGCTCTTCGGTGAGGGTGGGGTCGTTGAGCCGCGCGCCGACGCGCGTGAACAACTCTTGCGCGGCCCGCTCCTTGAGTTCGGCGAACGGGTCGTCGATCGTCGGCGCCGGCGTGGCCGGAACCGCCTCGACCTCGACAACGGACTCTTCGACCGCGACCTGCTCGGGATCGGGGTCTGCGAGAAGCGCGGGCTCCGCCACGGCGCGCGCTTCGTCGGGCGACACGGGCTGCAGGTCGGGTCGCTCAGGAACGGCGTCGGCGGGCGCGAGCCGGGTTGCGTCGATGCGAGCGCGAAGACTCATGCGATCCTCCTGTGTATCCGACGTCGGGTCGGGAGCGCCGACGGTTCGTAGGCGACGACGAGTTCGCGCAGCGCCCTCGCGGCGGGGTCTCTCACGTCGTGATGGATGAGCGGAGTGCCTTGATTCGCAGCGAGCACCGCGGCGCTCGACCGCGGGATGACGACATCGACGGGCACGCCGGTGATGGTCGCGGCGTCTTTGACCTTGAGCCCGCCGTTGCGGTCGGCGAAGTTGAGCACCATGCGGCGCTCGGGAGGCAAGAGCTCGATCTTGGCGAGCGTCGCGAGCTCGGAATGCAGAGCGCGGAGGCTGGGGACCGTGAGTGCGGATACGAAGAGCGCGTCGGTCGATGACTCGATGACGGCGAGAGTGTGCTCCCCGAGGCCGGGGGTGGTGTCGACGATGACGTAGCGGAAGATCTCGGCCAGCTGACTGAGCAGCGCGGCGAGGGCGGCCGGCGCGACGAGGTCGGCGTCCTCGGGCGTTCGCGGGGCAGGAATGACGAAGAAGTCGTCGGGATGATGCATGAGGGTCGTCTTGACCGTGACCGCATCCCGGTTGATGAGCTCTTCGAGCGTGCGCCGCGTGGGCAGGTCGAGACTGTGCGCGATGTCGCCGAACTGCAGATCGGCATCGACGAGGACGACCGAGTTGGGCGCGACCTCCGCGAGGCCGGTCGCGAGATTGATCGCCACCGTCGTCTTGCCCTGCCCGCCCTTCGGTGCGAGAACGGAGATCACCCGCGACACCGCGGTCTCGTCGATGCCAACGGGGGCGGGCGTGACGGGCGCT
>CBFGZU010000126.1:0-3963 GCA_965653335.1 uncultured Pseudolysinimonas sp. | reverse complement strand
CCGAGCAGGTCGCCTCGGCCCGGGCTGCCGGGTTCGTCGTGAAACTGCTCGCCGTGTGCGAGCGTGTCGTCGACCCCGAGACGGGCGTGGAGGGGGTGAGCGCTCGCGTGCATCCCGCGCTCGTGCCGCTCGACCATCCGCTCGCCGCCGTACACGGCGCCAACAACGCCGTCTTCCTCGAAGCCGAAGCGGCCGGCAGCCTGATGTTCTACGGCGCGGGAGCCGGGGGAGTGCAGACCGCATCCGCCGTGCTCGGCGATGTCGTCTCGGCCGCCCGGCGTCATGTCATCGGCGGGCCCGGGGTCGCCGAGTCGACGCGCGCCAACCTGCCGGTGCTGCCGATCTCGAGTGTGCGCACCCGGTATCGCATCACCCTCGAAGTCGCCGACAAGCCCGGCGTGCTCGCGTCGATCGCGACCCTCTTCGCCGAGCACGGGGTGTCGGTGGAAGCGGTGCAGCAGAATGCCCGGCCAGACGGCGCCTCGCCCACCGCTACCCTGGTGATTGGCACCCATGAGGCAACCGAGGCCGCGCTCGCTGCGACCGTCACGGCGCTGGAATCGTCAGATGTCGTGAGCACGGTCTCGAGCGTGCTCCGCGTCGAAGGACTGTAGAAAGTAGAAGGACTGTAGACGATGGCCCACCTCTGGCGTGGAGTGCTCCACGAGTATCGCGACCGTCTCGACGTGACCGATGCGACCCCGATCGTCACCCTGGGCGAGGGCGGCACCCCGCTCATTCCCGCTCCGGCGCTCTCCGACCGCACGGGGGCGAAGGTGTACGTCAAGTACGAGGGCATGAACCCGACCGGCTCGTTCAAGGACCGCGGGATGACGATGGCCGTCACGAAGGCGAAGGAGCACGGCGCGCAAGCCGTCATCTGCGCCTCGACGGGCAACACCTCGGCGTCGGCCGCCGCCTACGCGACGTACGGCGGCCTGACCGCTGCCGTGCTCGTCCCTGACGGCAAGATCGCGATGGGCAAGCTCGCTCAGGCGATCGCGCACGGCGCGGAGTTGCTGCAGGTGCGCGGCAACTTCGACGATTGCCTCGACATCGCGCGCGAACTGGCCGCGAACTACCCGGTGCATCTCGTCAACTCGGTCAACAACGATCGCATCGAGGGTCAGAAGACGGCGGCGTTCGAAGTCGTCGAGGTGCTCGGCGACGCTCCCGACTTCCACCTCATTCCGGTCGGCAACGCGGGCAACTATACGGCGTACACTCGCGGGTACTCCGAAGACCTCGCGGCGGGGCGCGTCACGAAACTGCCGAGGATGTTCGGCTTCCAGGCATCGGGTTCCGCGCCTCTCGTGCGCGGCGAGATCGTGAAAGACCCCGAGACGATCGCGAGCGCGATCCGCATCGGCAACCCCGCGTCGTGGGAGCTCGCTCTCGCGGCCCGAGAGCTGACCGACGGGTACTTCGGCGCGATCGACGACCGCGTCATCCTCGACGCGCACCGCATCCTGTCGCGCGACGTCGGCGTCTTCGTCGAACCCGCCTCGGCGATCAGCGTCGCCGGACTCCTCGAGCGGTCGGAAGCGGGCGAGATTCCCCGGGGCGCGACAGTCGTGCTCACGGTGACCGGCCACGGCCTGAAAGACCCGCAGTGGGCGCTCAAGACCCCCGACGGCGGCGAGGTCGTGCCGACCAAGGTCGCGGTCGACGTCGCGGAGGTCGCGTCAGTGCTCGGCCTCGCTGCGAACTCGGCAGAAGCTGCCCCGTGAGCGTGGTTGCGATGAAGAAGGTCCCCGTCGGTCGCAGCGTCGTCGTCAAGGTTCCCGCGACGACCGCGAACCTCGGCCCGGGCTTCGACACCCTGGGCCTGGCCCTGTCTCTCTACGACGAGCTCGAATTCACGACCCGCGCGACGCCGGGTGCGACCATCGACGTGCGGGGCGTCGGTGTCGGGGAGGTACCGACCGACGAGTCGAGTCTCGTCATCCGCGCCGCCGCGCACACCTTCGCGCACTACGGCGTCGAGATGCCGGGCCTCGATGTCGTCGCGCACAACGGCATCCCGCACGGCCGCGGCCTGGGGTCGTCGGGGGCCGCGATCGTCGCCGGCATCATGGCCGCGAAAGGGTTGCTCGAAGGCATCGTCGAGATCGATGCCGAGGGGCTGCTCGCCCGGGCGACCGAGTTGGAAGGCCACCCCGACAACGTCGCCCCCGCGCTCTTCGGCGGGTTGACGATCGCCTGGATGACCCCGGAGGGCCCGAAGCACAAGAAGCTCATCGTGCATCGGGGCGTCTCGCCGTTCGTCGCCGTGCCGCGCGAATCGGTGATGTCGACGGCTCTCGCCCGGAGCCTGCAGCCCGAATCGGTGCCGCACGAGGACGCCATCTTCAACGTAAGCCGGTCGGCGCTGCTCATCGCGGCACTCATCCAGAGCCCCGAGCTGCTTCTCGCCGCGACCGAAGACAAGCTGCACCAGAGTTACCGCGCGAGCGCGATGCCCGAGACGGATGCCCTCATCCAAGTGCTCCGTGGCCACGGTCTGGCGGCGGTCGTCTCGGGGGCCGGACCGTCGATTCTCGTGCTCGGCAGCGACCCGGCGCAGCGCCTCGTCGCGACGGACCTGGTCGAGAAGTCGGCGACGAGCCAGTGGGATTGCCTGCTGCTCGCCGTCGATTTCAAGGGTGCTACAGTGGTACCGCACTCGACCGAGGCCGTGGCCTAGCCCAAGAAAGAGCTCGCCCCCCTTCCAAGATGGAGTGCAATCCCATCAGGTTCTGAATCCTCCTCTCGTGCGCCTCCCGTCGAGGTTCGACGAGCGGATTCTGAAGTACCCTCACCTCGGGCGTTCTGTGCCCGGGTCGAAAGGAAACCCTTCCCTTGACTGACGTCGACACCGTCGTGGCCGGCACGGCCGACCGTGCTGCCCTGACTCGCCTCAAGCTCTCCGAGCTGCAGGCCCTGGCTGCGGACCGCGGAATCCCCGGCGCCGCGAAACTTCGAAAAGGAGAACTCGTGGACTCTCTCTCAGACGCTCCCGAAGCCGACACCATCCCGGCTCCCCGATCCCGTTCCCGTCGCGCGACGGCGTCGACCGCCGAGGTCGCCGCTCTCGCCGCGGAGGTCCCGGCGACTGAGGTCCCGGCGACTGAGACCCCGGCGACTGAGATTCCAGCAGCCGAGACCCCCGCGGTTGCGACCCCGACGGCTGAGACTCCCGCCGAAACCCCCGCGGAGCCTTCGCGTTCGCCTGAGCAGATCGCCGCCGAACTCGACAGCCTCCTTCCCGACGTCACCTCAGGGGCCGAGGGCGACGAGAACACCGGTCGCGGTCGCAACCGCAACCGCAACCGCGGCGGCCAGGGTGGCCGCCCCGACCAGGGCGCCAACGGCAAGCAGAACGGCAACGCCCCGAGCGGCAACGCTCCGACCGCGGGAGGCCAGAACGCTCCCGCCGGCGAGGACGGCGATGGCCGCGGACGGGGCCGTTACCGTGACCGCAAGCGCGGTCGCGGTCAAGGCCAGAACGACGAATTCGAGCCCGAGATCAGCGACGACGACGTGCTCATCCCCGTCGCCGGCATCCTGGATGTTCTCGACAACTACGCGTTCGTGCGCACGAGCGGCTACCTTCCGGGCCCGAACGACGTCTACGTCTCGCTCGGTCAGGTGAAGAAGTACAACCTGCGCAAGGGCGACGCCGTCGTCGGCGCGATCCGCCAGCCGCGCGAGAACGAGCAGAGCCGCCAGAAGTACAACGCGATCGTCAAGATCGACTCGATCAACGGGCAAGGCGTCGACGAGGCGGCCGAGCGCATCGAGTTCGGCAAACTCACCCCGATCTACCCGAAGGAGCGGCTGCGGCTCGAGACGACGTCCGAGAAGCTCTCGACGCGCATCATCGACCTCATCGCCCCGATCGGCAAAGGCCAGCGCGGACTCATCGTCGCGCCGCCGAAGGCCGGCAAGACGATCATCCTGCAGGCGATCGCCAAGGCGATC
>CBFGZU010000125.1:0-4046 GCA_965653335.1 uncultured Pseudolysinimonas sp. | reverse complement strand
CTGCGGGAACGCGATCGCTGGGATGTGCTCCTCGCGCAGAACCCGTACTCGGCCGAGATCTTCCGCTCCGCGTACGCGATGCGCCGCCCGATCTGGCAGGAGGGGTACCCGCGCAACGACGTGCTGCACTCCGCGACGCGAGCATCCGCGGTGCGCGCCGCCGTCGGCATCCCGGACGGTGCCCGCGTCGTGCTGTACGCGCCGACCTGGCGCGACGACCGCACCGAGATGGTCGACTTCGTCGATCTCGCCGCTTTCGCGCGCGATCTCGACGCGGGGCACGTGGTGCTCGCGCGCGGGCACTCGCGCACCCTCGCGCACGGGCAGGATCTGCTCGGCGAGAACCTCATCGATGTGACCAGCTACCCCGACATGGCCGACCTGCTGCTCGTCGCCGACGTGCTCGTCACCGACTACTCCTCGGTGATGTTCGACTTCGCCGGCACCGGCCGGCCGATCGTGTTCTTCACCCCCGACCTCGCGCACTACAGCGCCGACCTGCGCGGGTTCTACTTCGACTTGCTCGCCTCGGCGCCCGGGCCGGTCGTATCGACGCGGTCCGAGTTGCGCGACGCGATCCTCGCTGCCGCCGACGGGCAGCCCGAGTACGCCGCCCGGGCGGCCGCCTGGCGGGAACGTTTCACCCCCCGCGACGACGGTGCCGCCGGTCGCCGCGTCGTCGATCGGATGCTCGCCGAGGGTTGGTTGGGCTGAAGCGGCGGCTCTTTCATCCGCGTCTTTCGCGTCTATCCGCGACTTTTCGCGCGGATAGAGCATCCGCGAGCACGAAAAGTCACGGATGAAGGAGAGGAGGGTGCCTAGGACTCCGTGCGGGAGCGGTCGACGACATCCCGGGCGCCGCGCAGGGCACCGACGAGAAAACCGGCACCCCAGCTGAGGTGCATCGTCGCGAGCACGACGGCGAGGCGCACGCGGTCGGCGAAGGAGCCGGGTGTCGTGACGGCGGCGACCACGAGAAGGCCGAGGTAGGCGAGCGGTCCGAGATAGACGAGCGCGAGCAGCCATCCCAGCCATCCGGTCAACACGCCGGTGAGGTGAAGCGGCAACAGGACGACCGACAGCGCGACGGAGATGAGCAGCACCGGCGGCGCGAAGAAGCGCAACGGGTTGCGGGGGCCGAGCCGCCGCACGAGCTCGCCGCGCCAGACCCCGGTCGCGAAGAACTGGCGGTGCAGTTTCAGCAGCGTGCTGCGCGGCCAGTAGCTGACGCGCAGCAGCGGGTCGAGCCACACGACGTGCCCGGCCTGCCGGAGCCGGTAGTTGAGTTCCCAGTCCTCCCCGCGGCGCAGGGTTTCGTCGAATCCGCCGATCTCGCGCAACGCGTCGGCGCGCATGACCCCCATGTAGGCGGACTCCGCGGGCCCTTCGGATGCGTTCTCGCCGTGGTAGGCGCCGCCACCGAGCCCGTACCGGCTGTTGTAGGCGCGCGCGACCGCGGTCTGCAGCCCCGGCTTGCCGGTGGCGATCATCACCCCGCCGAGGCTCGCCGCGCCGGTGCGCTCGAGGGTCGCGACGGCGCGGCTCGTGTAGCCGGGCGCGAGTTCGGTGTGGGCGTCGACGCGCACGATGACCGGATGCCGGCTCGCCGCGATCGCGAGGTTGAGGCCGATCGGGATGTCCATGCCCGGGTTCTCGACGACACGGATGCGGTCATCCTCGGCCACGAGTCGGGCGACGATGGCGGCGGTTCCGTCTGTCGACGGCCCGACGGCGAGCACGATCTCGAATTCGCCGGGATGGTCTTGGGCGATGATGCTCGCGATCGCGGCGTCGAGATACCCGGCTTCGTTGAGCACGGGCATGACGTAGGAGATCGCCGTGGGAGCGTTCGGCATGGCGCGTTCTCACTCCCGGTCTCGACCGGCCCGGCATGGCATCCGGGCCCGGTCGAGCCTAACGCGGTCAGGGTTTGTAGGCGCCGAGCGTCACCGTGGCGGTGTGCTCCTCACCGTCGCGCACGTAGACGATTTCGGCGTCGGCCCCGGCGGCGTGCGCCCGAACCTGGGCGGTGAGGTCGATGCTGCCGGCGATCGACACCCCGTCGAGCGCGGTGATGATGTCGCCGGCCCGAAGCCCGGCCGCTTCCGCCGCTCCCCCGGCGACGATTCCGTCTTCGTCGACGACGACGGCTCCGACGATCGACCCGTCGGAGCTCGACGCGTCGCGCACGGTCGCCCCGAGCAAGCCGTGGGTGGCGGTGCCGTTGTCGATGAGCTCTTTCGCGACCCGCTGCGCGAGATCGGCCGGGATGGCGAAGCCGACGCCGATGGAACCCGAGGTGTCCGACCCCCCGGCGGTGGCGATGGCGACGACGACGCCGATCAGTTCGCCGGAGTCGTTGACGAGCGCCCCTCCCGAGTTGCCGGGGTTGATGGAGGCATCCGTCTGAATCACGGGGATCGAGATCGACCCCGACCCGGGGTTCGACGGCTGGCCCGGGATGTCGAAGTTGAACGGGTTCTGCCCACCCTCCTCCTCTTGGGTGCCGTCGTCGGGCACGGCTGAGGAGGCGATTTGGATGCTGCGGTCGAGCACGCTCACGATCCCGTCGGTCACCGTGTTGGCGAGGCCGAGGGGCGCACCGATCGCGACGGCACGATCGCCGACGTCGAGGTCGCCGACGTCCTCGAACTCGATCGGGGTGAGTCCGCTCGCGTCGGCCAGTTTGATGACGGCGAGGTCGACGGTGGGGTCGTTGCCGACGATCTCGGCCGCGAAGATGCGACCGTCGGCCGTCGTCACCTCGATGGCGCTGTCGTTGGACGCGCCGTCGAGGGTGACGACGTGGTTGTTGGTAAGCACATAGCCGTCGGCGCTGAGGATGACTCCCGAACCGCTGCCGCCGGAACCCTGGGAGCTCACCCGGATGGTCACGACCGAGGGGCCGGCTTTCGCGGCGACCGCGTTGACGACGTTGACCCCGTCCGGGTCGTTGACGGTGATGGTTTGAGGGCTCGCCGAAGTCTGCTGATCGGTGGAGACATGCGCGGCGACGGCCCACGCGGCGATTCCCGCACCGGAGGCACCGCCGACGAGCGCGGCGGCCGCGGCCACCGCTACGAGAGTTGTCGCGGCACTGCGTTGCCGAGGTGGTGCGGGGTCGGCCGTCGGTGCGACGTCGGAAGTCACCACGACATCGGAGGCCGGCGTGCCAGCGGTGGGCGGTGCCGCGCCGTGGTCCGGTACGGCGTCGGGGGCTGGTGCCGCGTCGGAAGGTGGTGCATCGTCGGGCGTCGAGGCGTCGTTCGCGGCGGCGGCTTCTGGCGCGCCCGGGACGTCGGGCAGGGCGACCGCGTCGGGGGCGGGCGTGGTTTCTGCTTCGGGCTCCTCGGGGGCGGGGGTGGTTTTCGGGTCGGACTCGGACATCGAGTGCTCCTTTCGGCGCCGCCAGCTTCTCGCCGAATTCTGTGGGTCTGTTATGGCCGCGCTGGGAGCCTACTTCGGCTGGGTGGGCGAGACGTTCAGCAGCCCGGGCCGCTCGGGTTGGCGAGGCAGTCGTGTTCGACCAGCACCGTCTTCGCGGTGCCCACCCGGATGTGCAGGTCGTTGGCCGGCAGGGTGATCGTTCCGAGGACGGGACGCCACGGCCCGCCGTTGAAGCGGTACTCGGCGCCGAATGTGATCGACAGTGTGATCGTGTAGTCGCCGACGCGCTCGTACACGTGCGACGTCGGCGTCGGCTCGAACTCCGCGATTCCCAACGCCGCCCAGGTGCCACCCTTCGTGTTCTTCGTCGCGGATGTGCCGTCGCCGTACACCCACCGGTAGACCGTCGGCGTGAACCGCACGTCCGCCGGTCGGCCGAGCAGCGTGCCACTCACGACGTGCGATTCGGCGATCGCGTAGAAGTTCGTGTCGAGCCCCGCGACCGCCCACCCGTCGGGCTCCATCTGCTGGCGCCCCGGCGTAGGCACGAACGTCGCGATGTCGCGGATCGTGATCGTCGGAATGCCGGGCTCCCCCGGCTGAGTCGCCTGAAAGCAGGATGCCGGCCGGTTCGGCTGTGGGCGGAGGCAGTTCGGGTC
>CBFGZU010000124.1:0-4185 GCA_965653335.1 uncultured Pseudolysinimonas sp. | reverse complement strand
AGCTCCCGACCGAGACCGATCACCTCCCCGATCTGCTCGGTCGTGAGTCGGGCGCTGAAGCCGCCGCGGAATCCCCGGGTGATCGCCGGCTCCATGAGCGGCCGCAACCGCGGCAGATCGTCGCTCGTGACGAGGTGCACCGTCCCGCGCATGAGCGTCGCCCGCACGAGGCGGCGCTGCTCGAGCGGCTCGGCGAGATCGGCGGGGACGAATCCCCGGATGCGCGACCACAGCCCCACGTAGGGGGCGAGGGGCGCCTGCCCCTGCAGCCCCACGAGCTGCGCGACCATGTCGGTGACGCCCACGTCGGTCCGTTCGAGCAGCAACTGCCGCGCGAGGAGAGCCCGGTTGAGCGCTCGGGACGTGAGGACCGGCGCGGCCATCAGTCGCGATGTCCGTCGAAGAAGCGGCGCAGGTCGGTGACAAGCACCTCGGGCACCTCGAGTGCCGGGAAGTGCCCCCCGCTGTCGTGCTCGGTCCACGACGTCAAGGTGCCGGCGGCATCCACGACGGGCCGGATGGAGAAATCGGCGGCGAAGACCGACGCGCCCGCCGGCGGCAGCGGCGGCGTCTGCCACGCGCCTTCGCCCGCGGCGTCGTCGGTGCGCGGCGCCGCGAACTGCCGATACACCTGCATCCCCTCGTACATCGCGTGGGCGGACGACCACCCGAGCTCGCCGAACCAGTACAGACTGACGATCGTGAGCAACCGGTCGAGGTCGACCGCATCCTCGGGCGTCGACGTCGCCGGGTCGGTCCACTCCGCGAACTTCTCGAAGATCCAAGCCAGCTGGGCGACCGGCGAGTCGGTGAGGCCGTAGGAGATCGTCTGCGGCCGCGTCGACTGGATGTGCAGGTACCCCGTCCCGTCCTCGCGGAAGGCGTTGAAGCGCACGGCACGCTCGCGATCGGTCGCATCGAGGCCGTCGAGGGCGATCTCGGGGCCGAGCGGGAAGGGACTCGGCCCGGCGACGTGGGTGGCGATGACGCGGCCGGGCGCGACCATCGGCAGGACGCCGACGATGCCGGCTCCGGCATCCGTACCGTGAGCGAGGAAGCGGTCGTAGCCGAGTCTCGTCATCACCTCGGCGACGGCGCCCGCGACCCGGAAGAGGTCACCCCAGCCGGCGCCCGAGAGGGGTGAGAACCCGTAGCCGGGCAGCGACGGAATGACGACGTGTACGGCATCTTCGGCACGTCCGCCGTGGGCGACGGGATCGACGAGCGGCCCGATGACGTCGAGAAACTCCACAAACGCGCTGGGCCAGCCGTGCAGCATGAGCAGCGGGCGCGCGCCGGGGACTGACGATCGGACGTGAACGAAGTGAATCGGCTGAGCGTCGACGGTCGTGACGAACTGCGGGAGCTCGTTCAGCCGCGCCTCCTGAGAGCGCCAATCGAATTCCGTGCGCCAGTACTCGGCGATCGGGCGGAGGTACTCGGCGGGAACGCCGCGGGCCCAGCCCGTGCCCGCCAGATCTCGCGGCCACCGGGTGCGGGCGAGGCGATCGCGCAGATCGTCCCACTCGGTCTGCGCGATGTCGATGCGGAACGGCTGGATGCTGTCGGTGTCGGTCATGCGATCAGGGTAGAAACAATCGCGGAAGGTTTCGTTCCTCATTCTGAAGGAGAATCGATCCATGTTGACGACGTCGGCTCGACTCCTGCAGATCTTGTCGCTCCTGCAGGCGCGGCCCTCCTGGCCCGGTCGCGCGCTCGCCGAACGACTCGAGGTCTCCACGAGAACCGTCCGCAACGACATCGAGCGCCTCCGGGAGCTGGGCTACCCCGTTCACAGCACGCCCGGTGTCGCGGGGGGATATCAGCTCGGATCCGGTGCCGCCCTCCCGCCCCTTCTTCTGGATGACGACGAGGCGGTCGCGGTCGCGGTCGCGCTCTCGACCGCAGCGGACGGCTCCATCCTCGGTGTGGAGGAGGCGTCGCTTCGCGCGCTCGCGAAACTCCACCAGGTGCTTCCCTCGCGGCTGCGCCATCGGATCGCCACGCTCCACGCGACCGTCGTCACCGTGCCGCGTCACCGGTCCGCGATCGACCCGACCGTGCTGCTCACGATCGCGTCGACGTGCCGGGATGGGCAGCTCTTGCGTTTCGACTACGAGTCCCGGGCCGGGTCCTCCGCGCGCCGCACGACGGAGCCCTACCGGATCGCGCTCCGCGCCGGACGCTGGTACTTGCTCGCCTACGACGTCGATCGCAACGACTGGCGCACGTTCCGCGTCGACCGCATGTCGGGCCTCTCACCCGGCGGGCGGCGGTTCACCCCGCGCCCGCTTCCGGCGGAGGGCGCCGCCGACTACGTCGACCGAAGCGTCGCGTCCGCCCCGTGGGGGTTCCGCGCCCGAGTCGTGATCGACGCTCCCGCCACGGTCGTCGCGGATCGACTTCCGCCGGCGGCCGGCACGATCTCTCCGCTCGACGAGGGGACGTGCGCGCTCGAGACAGGTTCCGACGATCCGGTCGCGCTCCTGCGGTATCTCACGATGCTCGACCTGGACTTCTCCGTCGCCGACACCCCGGCCCTCGCGGCCGAGGCCCGCCGACTGGCGAGACGACTGGCCCGCGCCGCGCGACAGCGCTGACGCGGGCCTCCGCCTCGCGACCCTAGCCTTCCGATCGTCCGATGCGGTTGTAGACCGACGGCTTGACCTGGCGCAGGATGAGCGCGACGACGATCCCGAGCGCGAGACAACCGTAGAAGGTCCCCATGAGCACGTTCGCGAGCGTCTGGTCGCCGCCGATCATCACCGCCACGTTCGACGATGCGAGATAGAGCGCGATCAGCAACCCGACGGTTGCCAGCGTCGGCGCCACGAGACGGCGCCACGTGCTCAGTTGCAACTCCGGTCGCCGCCAGAAGTACACGATGACCGCGACACTCGTCAGCAGGAGCAGCAGGATGAGCGCGTACCCGCCGATCCCGACGAGCACCGCGTAGATCGCGGTTCCATCGAGCTGCATCGCGACCAGGATCAGCAGGAACACCACCGAGAGCAGGCTCGTCACGAGCGAGGCCGCGAAAGGCGAGACGTGACGGCGGTGGACCCGCGCCAACACCTTCGGGAAGATCCCGTCGACCGCGAGCGAATACGTGTACCTCGTCACGACGTTGTGGGTCGCGAGGTTCGCCGCGAAGATGCTCGTCACGAGGAGGATCGTCACGATGTCGGTGCCGATCTTGCCGAGATACTGCCCGACCGAGCCGAGCGCCGTCCCGGTCGGATCGGCGGCCGCGGCGTCGACGACGGTGCTGGCCCCGACGCCGGTGATGATCGCCCACGTCGTCAACGCGTAGATCACGCCCATCGTGATGATCGCGACATAGGTCGCTCTCGGGATGGTCTTCTCCGGGTCGCGGGCCTCTTCGCGGAAGATCGCGGTCGCCTCGAAGCCGGCGAAGCACACGACGCCGAACAGTACTGCCAGGCCGATCGTCCCCGAAAAGATGTTCTCCGGCAGGAACGGCGCGAACGAGATCCCCTCCGCGCCACCCTGACCGAAGACCACGAGGTCGTAGGCCACGATCAGCACGACCTCGGCGGCCATGAAGATCATCAGCACCTTCGCCGACAGTCGGATGTTGAAGTAGCCGAGCGTTCCCGCGATCGTCATCAGCATCATCGTCCACACCCACCACGGGACGTCAGGCCCGCCGAAGACGTCGCGCACGAGCGCCTGCACCCCGATACCGCCGAAGGCATACCCGCCGAGCAGGATGAAGTAGTACGAGACGACGGCGACGAACGATGAGCCCAGCCCGAGGGGTCGCCCGAGGCCCGCTTTGATGTAGGCGTAGAAGGCCCCGGGGTTGGGCAGGTGCTTGCTCATCGCGGTGAATCCGACCGCGAACAGCAGCATGAGGCCACCCGCCGCCAGGTAGGTCACGGGGGCCCCGAGTCCGTTGCCGTAGCCGATGATGACGGTGATGAATCCGACGAACACCGACATCGGGGCGTTGTAGGCGAGGACGGTGAACACGATATCGGCGACCCCGAGCCGACCCGACAGCTTGGGATCGGCCGACGTGCCGGGAGTCACGGTTTCGGGCGGGGCGTTCTTGATCGTCATTGCTATCTCCTTTGTTAGGTCATGGGGTGAAAGGGGTGCGGGGGGGGGCCCCCCGCGGGGCGGGGGCGGGGCCGGGGGGCGGGTGGGGGGGGGGGGGGG
>CBFGZU010000123.1:0-4398 GCA_965653335.1 uncultured Pseudolysinimonas sp. | reverse complement strand
GGCGACCCGGGGAGGGAGAAGAGCAGCGCGTGGGCGAGTTCGATCTCGGGGCGGGCGTTGTCGAGCAAGGGCGCGAGCCGACGGCGGATGCCGACATTGACCCGCATGCGCGGGTCGTAGGCGTACCACCCGTACATCGCCTGCCGGTACTCCTCGCTCACCATCTCGAGCGTGAGTTCGTCATGGTTGCGCAAGAAGACGGCCCATCCGGCCCCATCCGGGGTATCGGTGGTCTCGGCGAGCACCCGGGTGAGCTCCGCCGCCGATTGCGCGCGCAACGAGTAGAAAATGCGCGGCATGACGGGAAAGTCGAACGCCATGTGACACTCGGGCTCGTCGTCGGTGCCCATGAACTCGACGACCTCGTTCGGCCATTGGTTGGCTTCGGCGATCATCACCCGGCCGGGATATTCGGTGTCCATCATCCGTCGAACGGCCCGGAGGAACTCGTGCGTCGGCGGCTCGTTCTCGCCGTTGCCCTCCTCGGATTCGTAGAGGTAGGGAACCGCGTCGAGCCGGAATCCGTCGACGCCGAGATCCATCCAGTACCGGATGACGTCGAAGACAGCTTCGTGAACGGCGGGATTCTCGAAGTTGAGGTCGGGCTGATGGGAGAAGAAGCGGTGGAAGTAGAACTGCCGTCGCTCGGAGTCGAAGGCCCAATTGCTGTCTTCGTAGTCGGTGAAGATGATGCGGATGCCGGGGTATTTGTCGTCGGTATCGCTCCACACGTAGAAGTCGCCGTACGGGCCCTCGGGGTCCGATCGCGACTGCTGGAACCACTCGTGGGCATCGGAGGTGTGGTTGAGGGGGAGATCGATGACGACCCGCATGTTGCGCTCGTGCGCTTTCGTGACGAGTTCGCGGAACTCGTCGAGGGTGCCGAACTCGGGCAAGATCGTGCGGTAGTCGGCGACGTCGTAGCCGCCGTCGCGAAGCGGCGAGGTGTAGATCGGCGGAATCCAGAGCGCGTCGACGCCGAGCCACTGCAGGTAGTCGAGTTTCGAGATCAATCCCCCCAGATCGCCCCAGCCGTCGCCATTGGAGTCGACGAACGAGCGCACCATCACTTCGTAGAAGACGGAACGCCGGAACCACTGCGGATCGAGGGCCAGACCTGGCAGGGTGATCGGAGCGGTGAAGGTCACCCTCCCGAGTCTAAGCAGCCTCGCTCCTAGACTCAGAGGGGTATGGACACCGTCACGCGAGATCTCCAGCTCTTCGGCAGCCGAGTGCGCTATTGGGAGTACGGCACCCCGGAAGCCGGGCCCACGATCGTCGTCGTGCACGGCTACCGGGGCGACCATCACGGACTCGAGCCGGTCGTGAACCTGTTGCCCGACCTCCACATCGTCGCGCCCGATCTGCCCGGTTTCGGCGATTCCACGCCCATGACGGACGCCCCGCACTCGATCGCCGGGTACGGGGAGTGGATCCGGGCCTTCGTCGGCGCACTCGGGCTCCCCGCCGAGCCCATCCTGCTCGGTCACTCGTTCGGCACGATCGTCGTCGCGCACGCCGTCGCCGACGGTCTTCCCGCTCGCGCCGTCATCCTCGTCAACCCGATCGCCGATGACCCGTCGAAGGTCGCCGGAATCGGCGCCACGCGCTTCTACTACGCGGTCGCCCGTCGCTTGCCCGAGCGCGCCGCGCGCGCGTGGCTCGCGAACCCGCTCGTCGTGCGGGGGATGAGCGTCAAGCTCGCCAAGACCCGCGACCGAGACGTGCGGCGCTTCATCCACGAGCAGCATCACGCCTACTTCAGCCGATTCGGCTCGCGCGCGAGCATCGTCGAGGGCTTCGACGCGTCCCTGTCGACGACCGTCGCGGCCGTCGCCGACCGCATCGCCCAGCCCGTGCTGCTCGTCGCGGGGGAGCGGGACGAAGTCGCGCCGCTCGCCGGGCAGTTCGCACTACTCGACGCCTTCCCGGATGCCCGGCTCGACGTGATTCCCGGCGTCGGGCACCTCATCCATTACGAGACACCGCTCGCGGCGGCTCACGCCATCCGAGCGTTCGTGACGGATCTGCCCCGATGACGAAGATGGCGCGGTGAGGATCCTCTTCGACTGCCGGTACGTCGTGCGCTCGGGCCACCACGACGGCATCAGTCGCTACTCGGCCCGCCTCGTCGAGGCGCTCTCGCGGCGGATGCCGGTCGAGATGCTCATCAGCGACACGTCGCAACTCGCTCTGCTACCCGACCTGCCGTGGCACCTCATCTCGTCGGAGACGAGTCTGCGGGAGCCGTGGATCGCGCGGCAGCTCAATCCGTTGAGGCCGGATGCCGTCTTCAGCCCGCTGCAGACGATGGGCTCGGCGGGGCGGCGCTACGGGCTCGTGCTCACCCTTCACGATCTGATCTACCACCGCCACCGCACACCCCCGCGCACCCTTCCCTGGTACATCCGGGCCGGATGGTGGGTCTACCACCTGACGTTCCTCCCGCAGCGTGCGGCCCTCAACCGACCCGACGAGGTCGTCACGGTGTCGGAGACGACGAAGGCGCTCATCGCTCGTCACCGACTCACCCGTCGCCCGGTGACGGTCGTGCTCAACGCGGCCGACCCGATCGCCGACGACCCCGCAGAGCGCACGCAGCCGACCGCCCGGGACCTCGTCTACATGGGCTCGTTCATGCCCTACAAGAACGTCGAGACTCTGGCCCGAGCCCTGCAGCGGTTGCCGGGCTACCGGTTGCACCTGTTGTCACGAGTCGCCGGGACCGAGAGGTCTCGGCTCGAGTCGCTCGCGCCGGCGGGGTCGCTCGAATTCCATGACGGCGTGTCGGATGCCGAGTACGCCGACCTTCTCGGGCGGGCTTTCGCTCTCGTGCACGCTTCCCTCGATGAGGGCTTCGGCATTCCGCTCGTCGAGGCGATGAGCGTCGGCACGCCGATCGTGGTGAGCGACATCCCGATCTTCCGCGAGATCGGCGGGGCAGCGGCTGCCTACGCCGACCCGCTCGACCCGGTCGCTTTCGCCGATGCGGTGCGGGCGCTCGACGACCCGGTCGTCTGGGCGACCAGCTCGGCGACGGCGCGGGAGCAGGCCCGGCGTTTCGACTGGGACCGGTCGGCCGACGTGCTGTACGAGGTGCTCCGGCGTGCCGCGCAGAAGCCGCGCCCCGAGGATGCCGACGGCTGAGAGTTACTCGCGGGCCTCGACGGCGTTCTGCAGTCCGATGTCGCCCCCGCGCGGGTCGATCGCGGCGATCTCGATCGGATCGTCGAACGCGACGAGGCGCAGGTCGGCGCCGTCGACGTGAAAACTGTGGATCGAGCCGTTGGTGATCGGACCGAACCCGCCGCCCGGCTCGGCGGTCATCAGGGCCGCGCGGATCGCGCCGCCGTGGCTCACGACGACGATCGCTTCTCCGGGTCGCTCGGTGGCGAGCGCCTGCAGAGCCGGGATGACGCGAGCGGCGACCTCCTCACGAGATTCGCGCCCCGGGACCTCGACCCCGGGCGGGTAGCGCACGTCGATCTCATGGAAGTCGAGGCCTTCGGCGGCGCCGTAGTTGCGCTCGACGAAGGCATCGCGCAGTTCGGGGTCGCCGAGGCCGAGCTGGCCCGCGATGATTTCCGCCGTTTCGCGGGCGCGGCTGAGCGGACTCGCGACGATGTGGGCGATCGCACGGCGGGTGAGCAGCGTGCCGGTCAGCCGGGCTTGCTCGCGACCGGTGTCGTTGAGCGGGATGTCGGTGAGCCCTTGAATGCGGCGCTGACGATTCCACGCGGTCTCGCCGTGGCGCACGAGGTACAGATCGGTCATGGCATCCCGATCCTACGGTCGCGATCAGGCGGCGAGCCGCTCCGCGAGAGCGCCGAGCACCTCGGAGGCGCTCGCATCGATCTTGAGCGTCGCACGGGGGTCGCCCTTCGTGACCCCGCGGTTCACGATCACGATGGGGAGCCGACGACGGTGGGCCTGCTCGAGCAAGCGGATGCCGGAGTTCACGACGAGCGACGATCCGGCGACGACGAGCGCGTCCGCCGACCGGACGAGCGCCGCCGCCGCGGCGAACTTGCTCGCCGGGACGAATTCGCCGAAGAAGACGACATCGGGCTTGAGCAGCCCAGCGCACACCGTGCACGCGGGGACGACCATCTCGCCGACCGCGTCGATGTCGACATCCCCGTCGGGGTTGAGTTTCACGTTCTCGGGTTCCGCCAGCCAGGGGTTGTCGCGCGTCATCCGCGCGGCGATGTCGTCGCGCGCGAACTGCTGGCCGCACGACAGGCAGAGCACCCGGTCCATCGAACCGTGCACGTCGACGACGTGTCGCGACCCCGCCCGCAGATGCAGGCCGTCGACGTTTTGCGTGATCACGCCGTTCACGACACCGGCGAGTTCGAGGTCGGCGAGCGCGACGTGCCCGGGGTTGGGGGCGGCCGA
>CBFGZU010000122.1:0-4425 GCA_965653335.1 uncultured Pseudolysinimonas sp. | reverse complement strand
CACGACGGCCGCGAGGAGCGCGAGCCACAGCCCTTCGACGCCGAAGAAGAACGCGACGGGCACCGTCGCGACGGCGGCGACCGTCGACGCGACCCGGGGCACGTCGCGGCCCGCGTAGCGCAGCGCGCTCGCCAGCTCGAATACCGTGAGGCCGATCAGCGCACCGGCGAGGATCATGAAGAGCCACTTGAGCAGGATGAGGCTTACGAGGAAGAGCCCGCCGAGCACGAGCCCGATGCCGATCGCGGCGAACAGGTTGCGCCCGGTGCGGGCGTTGATCTTCGCGTTGGCTTCGTCGAACTGAGCCCGGGCTCCGTCGAACTGAGCCCGGGCTTCTTCGACGCGGTGCTCGAGGTCGTCGAATGCGCTGTGCTTCTTAGCCGGCGGGATCTCAGCCATCAGACCTCGAGCAGCTCGGCTTCCTTGCGCTTGAGGGCGTCGTCGATCGCGTCGACGTGGTGCTTGGTGACGGCATCCAGTTCCTTTTCGGCACGCGCGATGTCGTCTTCGCCGATCTCTTTGCCCAGGGCGTCGAGGTCGTCCTTCGCCTTACGGCGTACGTTTCGGATGGCGACTTTGGCGTCTTCGCCCTTGCCGCGCACGATCTTGACGTACTCCTTGCGACGATCCTCGGTCAGCTCAGGCATCGTCACGCGGATGATCGCGCCGTCGTTCGTCGGCGTCGCGCCGAGGTTCGGGAAGGTCGCGATCGCGCGCTCGATCTCTTTGAGCGCCGACTTGTCATACGGAGTCACGATGAGGGTGCGGGCCTCGGGGTTCTGCAGGCTCGCGAGTTGGGCGAGCGGCGTGGGCGTGCCGTAGTAGTCGACGAGGATCTTCTGGAACAGCGCGGGGTTGGCGCGACCCGTGCGCACCGTCGAGAAGTCCTCTTTGGCAACCTCGACGGCCCGGTTCATCTTGTCGCGGGCTTCGGTGAGGACATCGGCGATCAAACGGCACACTCCTTCGCATCCGTCTCCCGAGCTTAGGCGGTGACGAAGTCGATGATCTCCTCGACGGCGGCCAGCAATTCGGGTTCGAGGTCACCATAGCCGCGCACCCGGCCGAGAATGCGCTGCCAAGCCGCCGCGACATCCGCGGACGTCTCGTGCGGCCAGCCGAGCGCCGCGCAGACGCCGTGCTTCCATTCGATCCCGCGCGGAATCTCGGGCCAGGCGTCGAAGCCCAGACGCGCCGGTTTGACGGCCTGCCAGACATCGACGAACGGGTGCCCGACGACGAGCACGTGTGATCCCCGCACCTCCGCGGCGATCCGGTTCTCCTTCGACCCGGCGACGAGATGATCGAGCAGCACCCCCGCTCGTCGCCCCTCGCCGGGACCGAACTCGGCGAGGGCCTCCGGAAGCCGATCGGCGCCGTCCAGCAGCTCCACGACGACGCCCTCGACTCGCAGATCGGCGCCCCACACCTTCTCGATGAGTTCGGCGTCGTGGCGGCCTTCGACGTAGATCCGGCTCGCTCGGGCGACTCGAGCCCGCTGCTGCGGCACCGCTCGGCTGCCGGATGCGGTGCGGGCGACGGGAGCGGGTGCGACGCGCGGAGGAACGAGGATGACGGGCTCGCCGTCGACGAGAAAGCCCGCCCCCAGCGGGAAGGCCCGCACGCGGCCCCCACGGTCTTCGAGGTCGACCGTCTGCTTCGCGACGCCGACGACGGCGCCCACGAACCCGTCCGCGTGCTCCACCACGAGGTCGCGCTCGGCCGCGACCTCGGGCACGGGCCGCCGGTGCGCGGCGCGCCAGTCTCCGGCGAGAACGTCGTCGCCGTAGCGGTCGCTCAGGCTCGACGAACTCCCCTGCTCGCTCAGGCTCGCACTAACGTGCCGAGCCGGTCGCCCTTGAGCGCCTTCGTGATGTTGCCCGCCGGTTCCATGCCGAACACGACCATCGGCATCCCGTTGTCCATGCAGAGGCTGAAGGCGGTCGAGTCGACGACCTTGAGTCCCTGCACGAGGGCCTCCTGGTAGGAGATCTCGTCGAGCTTCTTCGCCTTCGGGTTGGTGCGCGGGTCGTCGTCGTAGACACCGTCGACGCCGTTCTTGGCGACGAGCACGGCATCCGCCCCGATCTCGAGCGCGCGCTGGGCGCTGACCGTGTCGGTCGAGAAGTACGGAAGCCCCGCACCGGCGCCGAAGATCACGACGCGACCCTTCTCGAGGTGGCGTTCGGCGCGCAGCGGGATGTAGGGCTCGGCAACCTGGGTCATCGCGATCGCCGACTGCACGCGCACGCCGGCACCGGCCTGCTCGAGGAAGTCCTGCAGCGCGAGGGCGTTCATCATCGTGCCGAGCATGCCCATGTAGTCGGCCCGACCGCGGTCCATGCCGCGCTGGCTGAGTTCCGCGCCGCGGAAGAAGTTTCCACCGCCGACGACGACCGCGACCTCGACACCGCCCTCGTCGGAGGAGTCCTTCGGCGCTGCCGCCGCGATCTCGCGGGCGATCGCGCTGACGACATCCGGGTTGACCCCGAGCATCCCCCCGCCGAACGCCTCGCCCGACAACTTCAGAAGTACGCGACGACGCTTCTGCTTCTTCTTGGGCACGGTTCCCAGAGTAACGGGCATGAGCTACCAGAAGATGTCGACCCCGGGGAGCGTCGAGAACGCCCGGTCCGCCGTCACGAGGCGAGCGCCTTCGAGGATGCTCTGCGCCGCGAGCATCCGATCGAACGGGTCGCGGTGCTCCCATTCCAGCCGACCGGCCAACAGCCCGTGCCGACTCGCGATCGGAAGTTCGACCGCTCGGATGCGCGCGGCACTCCCGGGAAACGCGGCGAGTAGTGCGCCCACCTCGGGAAAGCGCCCGCGGTGATGCTTCGTCGCCAGTTCCCACGGCGTGACAGGCGAGTACAGGAGTTCGGTCCGCGAGTCGAAGATCGCCGTGCGAGATTGGTCCGAGAGCCGCGTGGGTTCGCTGAAGGTCCACCAGAGGGCGTGGGTGTCGAGGAGCAGTCTCACTCGCCTTTGCCTTCCCACAGATCAAGCTCGTCGTCGGGCAACGGATCGAAGAAGAATGAATCCGGGATGTGGCCGATCTTCAGAAAGCCCATCTCGCGCGGAGGGGGATCGGCGATCCCGACGAGACGAGCGATGGGTCGTCCGGCGCGTGCGATGGTGATCTCTTCGCCCTGCTCCACACGGGCCAGAAGCTCGGACAGCCGGGTCTTCGCATCCTGCACATTCACCTGCTCGGCCATGTTGACCAAGTTTGCTTGGTTCACTCCGCATCGCCCAGGAGATCTTCGGCGGCGATCCACCGGAATCCGTCGTCGTGCGCGAGGATCGGCCCCCGCCGCACCACCCCGGCTGCCCGGCACGCGTCGTCAACGACGGCAAACCATTCGCGGTCGCCGCGACTCAGATCGTCGCCTCCGGGCCGTTCGAGCACGACGACGATGCTGGCCGGGCGCAGCTCCTCAACCAGCCGAGCCATGAAATCACGGAAGCCCGTTCTGTGCCCGCGATTCGGACTACTCGGCACGTCGTGCGGAATGACGATCGGAAGCTGACGATGCTCCTCGTCGAGAAAGAGCAACCACAGCTGGCGGCGATACCCACCCTCGACGAGGTCACGCACTCGATCAAGTAGCACTTCGTCGTCAGCAAGTGAAACGTGGGCAACGTCATCGAATCGGGATGTCGGCATCCCCCAACTCTTGTTCGTCGAACCCCGCCCGAGCGGAGGAGACCCTGTCGAGGTGCGAGGTCAGGCACGTCGTGCCGCTGGGGAGGACTCCTGACGATCACCAGACACGGTCAGTCACTGTTCCACGCCGCCCGGAACCCACTCACCACATCGTCGCGCTCGACACCTTCTTGCCGCGCAAGGTCGACGAGGTCACGAATCGCCGCGACCACCCCACCGGGCAGCAGGGCCGCGGTCGTCGCGACGCGGGTACCGGCTCCCGTCCGCGAAACGACGAGCCCGTCTGCCTCGAGCAGCTTGTAGGCCTTTGCCGCAGTGCCGGGAGCCACGCCAAGGTCGACCGCGACCTGCCGCACGGTGGGGAGACGTTCCCCGCTGCCGAGGCGACCCGAAATGATGAACCCGCGAAACTGCTGGTAGATCTCCCGGGCCGAAGTTCCTTCATCGGCCGGCTGGTCGTTCGTCCCCTCCCTCACGCGGCCACGTCCGTCGACAGCTGAGCCGGCGCGGGAGGCATCGGGCCGAGCCGTCGCCGCATCCGGATCGTGAGGAGCAACAGCACGACTGCTGCCGTCTGCAAAGCCACGCCGGCAACCACAAACGCCGGCGCAAACGACGCGTAGCCCGCAGAGAACATGAAGACGCCGACACCCGGGATCCCCACCCCCCCCCCCCCCGGACCCCCCCCGCCGAACACGAGCCCAGCGCCCCCGAGCGGGAGGCGGGTGGGTGGGGTGGAGAGGCGCGGGGGCAGGGCG
>CBFGZU010000121.1:0-4493 GCA_965653335.1 uncultured Pseudolysinimonas sp. | reverse complement strand
GTCGAGGTGCTCGAGCACTCCGGGGCGCCCGACGCGACAGTGGAGCTGGCGGGTGTCGACGGCGGGCTCTCGGGAGGTGTCATCGAGGATCTCCGGCCGCGGGGCGCCGACGTACTGGCGTCGTTCGTCGACGGCCCGTTCCCGGCGGGGGCCGCGATCACCCGGCGCGAGACCGCGAAAGGCGGTTCGGCGGTGTACGTCGCGGCGCAAGTGCCGCGCCCGACGGCGCGCGCGATCCTCGATGCCGTGCTCCCCGCGGGAGTCGTCGATCCCGAGCGTCGCGCGCTTCCCGAGTCGATCGAGGTGGTCGACCGTGGACCGGCAACGTTCGTCATCAATCACGGCGACGCCGTCGAGGTGGCGATCGGCGGACGACGCCTGACCCTCGCGCCGCAACAGGTCGAGGTGCTCGGGGCCTAGGTCGTCCGCCGCCGTCACATCTGGGTGTCGAATCGATACGGCACGGTGGTCGGGCCGTCGTTCTCTCCGGTGTTCTCGGCCGCGCCGGCACGTCGGTAGAGGAGGTGGCCCGTGTCCCACGGCAGCACGAGCTCTTCTTCGACCTGTGTGACGTCATCGACGGTGAGCGGAATGATCTGACCGTCGAGTGGTCCGCCGTCGAGCCGTCCGAGGATGTTGCCTGCCATGTCGACCTCCTGGGGAGAGCGTAGCCCGCGCGACTGTGGTTGGCGGGTGAGAGCCGTTACCGGCCCCGACCGCCACCGGCTGCGGCGGGTCGCCCACCAGCGGGTCGACGTCGGCGTCCGCCGCCACCGGGCTGCTGGCCGCCGGAACGCGGCTGTTGCGTGGAGCCGCCGCCGTCCGACGACCAGGCGAGGCCTCCGCGCTGTCCGCCGGTACGAGACTGCCCACCCGCGCGCGGCTGGCCGCCGGAGCGGGGCTGCCCGCCCTGGCGCTGCCCGCCGTTCTGGCTGCCCGCGTTCTGCTGGCCGGTGCGGCCGCCCGACGACTGCCGGGGCTTCGGCGAACGCTGCGGCTGGATCGGCGCCTTCGGAGCGGGCTTCACGAAAGCCGCGACTTCGCCGACGAGGTCGCGCACGGCGGGCGACGTCGCGGAGACGGGCTGCACCGCGGCGTGGATGCCGGCCTTGCGCATCATGACCGCGAGATCCTTCTGCTGCTCGGGCAGCACGAGCGTCACGACGACGCCTTCCTTACCCGCGCGGGCCGTTCGACCGGAACGGTGCAGGTACGCCTTGTGCTCGGCGGGCGGGTCGATGTGCACGACCAATTCGACGTCGTCGACATGCACGCCACGCGCCGCGATGTCGGTCGCGACGAGCACCCGGGTCGTGCCTTCGGCGAACTCGGCAAGGTTGCGGTCGCGCTGGCCCTGGCTGAGGTTGCCGTGCAGGTCGGCGGCGGGGATACCGGCGGCGGTGAGGTCGCGCGCCCAGCGCTTGGCGACGTGCTTGGTGCGGGTGAACATGATGCGACGACCCGTGCCGGAGGCGAGCGCGATGACGAGTTCCTTCTTCGCGGCGGCATCTGACGCGGCGAGCACGTGGTGTTCCATCGCGCCCTGCGGGATGCCGGGGGCGTCGACGCCGTGACTCACCGGACGGGAGAGGAAGCGGTTCGCCAGCTTGTCGACGCCGTTGTCGAGCGTCGCGCTGAACAGCATCCGCTGCCCGTCAGCCGGGGTCGCGGTGAGGATGCGGGTGACGCCGGGCAGGAAGCCCAGGTCGGCCATGTGGTCGGCCTCGTCGAGCACGGTGATCTCGACCGCGTCGAGGAAAATGTGCTTCTGCTTCATGAGGTCTTCGAGTCGGCCCGGGCAGGCCACGACGATGTCGACACCGGCGCGCAGCGCGGCGACCTGCCGCTGCTGCGAGACACCGCCGAAGATCGTCGTCGAGGTGAGCCCGTAAGCCTTCGCGAGCGGGGCGATCGCGACCTCGATCTGGGTGGCGAGTTCCCGCGTCGGGGCGAGGATGAGGCCGAGCGGGCGCCCGGCGCGGCGGGATCCCCCGGAGAGGCGCGTGCCGAGACGCGCCACGAGCGGGATGCCGAAGGCGAGCGTCTTGCCGGATCCGGTGCGACCGCGGCCGAGCACGTCGCGACCGGCGAGCGTGTCGGGCAGCGTCGCCGCCTGGATCGGGAAGGGCGCCGACATGCCCTCGCGAGCGAGGACTTCGGCGAGCGGGAAGGGCACGCCGAGCGTGCTGAAGGTGGTGGTGGTCATGGTTTGTTTCCTGACGGCAGCGGCGCAGACGCGCACAACCGATTTGTTCGGGATGGCGAAGGTGGGAATGCCCACATCCGTTCGCCGTATGAGAGTCATCGACCGCTCGAGGATCGAGCGGGAGAGGAAGCGTTCTACGACGCGGAGACCGCAAAGACGCGTCTCGGTGACCTTAACGCTATCAGACGGTCGTTCGCGAGGCCGCGCGGCGACGGTACCGGCGCACCAGCAGCACGATCACCGCACCGATCACGGCGGCGGCGACGAGCCAGGGCAGCAGCACGCCGAGCGCGACGGTCAGGCCGGCGAAGAAGCCGACGAATGCGTTCCAGCCGGCTTCGAGTCCGCTCAGGAAGTCCATCGGCTCTTGCGCCGGTGCTTCGGCTTCGGAGCGCAAGGTGAGCGACAGGGTCGAGAGCGCCACCTGATCATCGACGGAACGCTGCTGCGCCTCGAGGTCTTCGAGTGTCGCTTGGTGTTGCGCGATCGTCGTCTCGAGGGTGATGAGGTCGTCGATCGTCGTCGCGTGGGCGAACATCGAGTTGAGCCGGTCGATGATGCCGCGTTGCGTCGCGATGCGCGACTCGAGGTCGGCGACGAGCACCGTGACGTCGCTCGTGCTGGTCGAGATCTCGTCGGCGCGCCCCAGCTCGGCGAGGTCATCGAGCACCTCCTGCAGGCGCTCCGCGGGGATGCGCAGCACGAGGGAGGCGCTGCCGGCGTCGCCGTTCGCGGGGGCGTACTCGGTGCGGCCGTCGACGCGGCCACCCGCCGCTTCCACGAGCCGCACCGCGTCGCGGGCCGCGGCGATCGGGTCGTCGGCGGTGACCGTCATCGATCCGGTGACGATGACATCCCGTTCGGTCGCCTCGGTCGAGGAGGCGCCGCTGTCGGCCTCGGTGACCGCCTCACCGCCGTCGACCTGGGGCGCCATCGGCTGGCCCGCCGACTCGTCGCTCGCGCCGCCGTTGCTCGCAGCGCCGCAGCCGGCGAGAAGGAGGGCCGAGGCGAGCAAAACTGCCCCGAGTGTCGTCGTCGTCCGCGTGATCCGCCTCATGAGGGCAACGTTAGGTTCGCCACGGCCCGGGCGCCACACAACGTTCGTCACGATTCGGTCGTCAGGCCATCACGATTCCGTCACGGGTAGGCCCGCGACCGCGACGTGTCAAGCCCGTTCGATTCCCCAGGTTCGCGGCTTAGCGTCGGGAAACCCTCATCGGGCATCCCACAAGAGAGGACGAATCATGGGTCTCATGGACAGCGCGAAAGACGCCGCCGACGCCACCGGCAAGAAGGTTGGCGAGGTCATCGACGACACGAAGGAACGCGTCTCCGACCGGATTGACGAGATCCAGGCCGACGCCGAGGTCAGCAAGGCCGAGGCGGAACGTGACGCCGTTCACGCCAAGAACGAGCACAAGGAGAACCTGCGCGAACACTGATCCGATCTCGGAGTGGTCGCCATAGCATGGCGGAATGGGGTGGCTGGCTCGATTGCTGCGAAGGCCGCCCCTTCTGCATGTCGCGGGTGACGCCGGTTCGGGGCCGCTCGTTGTGCTCCTGCACGGCATCGCCTCGTCCTCCGTCACCTTCGAGTACGTCGTCCCCCTCGTCGCCGACCGGCACCGTGTCGTGTCGATCGATCTGCTCGGATTCGGCGGCTCGCCCGCGCCGGCGGATGCCTCCTACACGATCGAAGAGCACGTCGCGGCGCTGCGGCGCACCCTGCGATCCCGGGGGCTGCGCCGGTTTGTGCTCGTCGGGCACTCGCTGGGCGCGCTCGTCGCGACCCGGTACGCCGCCCGCTACCGGCGGGACGTGACCCGGCTGGTGATCGTCAGCCCGCCGGTCTACGTCGCGCCGACCGAGATCGCCACTCCGATCGACCGGGCCGCGATGGACGGCTACCTCCGGCTCTACGAGTTCTTACGATCCAACAAGGAGTTCACCATCCGCGCCGCGGCGGGGCTCGCCCGTTTGTCGCCGATCAAGAACCTGCTCGACGTCAGTGAGAGCAACTGGAATGCCTTCGTGCTCTCGCTCGAGAAGTCGATCGAGTCGCAGACGACGGTGAGCGATCTGGTGCGCGTCGCGGTCCCCATCCATCTCGTGTATGGCACGCTCGACCCCCTACTGCATCCCGCCGGGCTGCGCATCGTCGAGAACCTCCGTGGGGTGACCGTGCACCGGGTGCAGGGCGTCGACCACGTCATTCGACCGCGGATGGCGCGCGTCGTGGCGACGGCGATCGGCTGAGCAGCCCGGGGCCGGCGACCGCGCGCACGGA
>CBFGZU010000120.1:0-4508 GCA_965653335.1 uncultured Pseudolysinimonas sp. | reverse complement strand
TCGCCCTCGGTGCGGCGACCATCGGATTGGCGATCAACCTTGCCTGAGCGTTGGCCGGCGCATCGGTTCGTGCAACGCTGGCTCGGGGTGGCCCTGAGCCTCATCGGCGTCGTCGCCATTCTCTGGCTGGGCGCCACGGGACGGCTCGAGCTCTACATCCACCCCCGGTACGTCGTCTTCACGATCGTGATGGCGGTCATCGGAGGTGCGGCCTCGATCGCCGCCTTCCTCGTGATCCCCGGTCGTCCCGAGCCTGACCACGGGCACGTGCATGACCACGACGAACTGCCCGAGGGTGCGCCGCGCACGGGCTGGCGCGCCGCCGTCGCGATCACCGGGAGTGCACTCCTCGTCACCGGGGCCGTCGTCGCACTGCTCGTCCTGCCGCCCGCGACGCTCACGTCGACGACCGCCGAGAACCGGGACATCGCGGGCTCGACCGCCCTGGCATCCGCCGACACCACGCAGCTCGTGGGCGGCGACTCCAGCACCTTCACGGTCAAGGACTGGGCGACGTTGCTGCACCAGGGTCTCGGCGACGACTTCTTCGCCGGCAAGCCGGCCGCCATTTCCGGGTTCCTCGTCGCCACCGACGATCCCGATGTCGTGTATGTCGCGCGATTCCTCGTCACCTGTTGCGCCGTCGACGCCCAACCGCTCGCCGTTCCGGTTCTGCTGCCCGGGTGGCAGGACGACTTCGCGGCCGACGACTGGGTCGAGGTGACGGGCGGTTTCGCTCCGAATCCGGATGCCGCAGCGCCTGAGCCGATCGTGCTCATCCCGCAGACGGTCGCGCCGATCCCGCAACCGGCTCAGCCCTATGTCTATTGAGGGCCCCCGCACCGCAGCCGCGGCCCGTCGCACCCGGCGGGCGACCCGCACGTTCCGGCGGTCGGTCGCGGCGACCGTCGGAATCCTCGCCCTTGCGGTCGTTGCGCTCGGCGTCGCCGGCGCGTTCCGCGGCCCGCACCTCGCCGACGCGAGCGTCGCGGCGGCATCCGCCCTCGAACGCCCCGGCCAGCGACTCGTGCTCCAGGCCGATCAGGCGATCGACCCCGTCGATGCTGCTGCCGTGCGCGTCGAGCCCGAGGTCCCCGTCGAGGTCGCCTCGGACGAGCGGACGATCACGATCCGGTTCACCGGGATGCTGCGCGCCCTCACCGATTACACCGTAAGCGTCGCAGTGTCGGGTTCGGCGACGGGAGTCGATGGCGTGCTCGAGTACCGGTTCACGACGCCCGACCTCGACGTCGCCGTTCTCGTGCGCGACCTCGACGGCCCCGACGAGGTGCGCGGCCGCTCGGTGTCGGGCGACGCCGCCGGCACCCTGTTCTCGGCCGACCGCATCCAGGAGTTCGCGCTGCTGCCCGACGGCGTCGCCGCGATCGTGCTCGACGAGACCGGTGCCGACGGGCGGCTCGTGATCGCGCCGACGGGCGAGCAGATCACGCAAGAGGTCGGGCTGCCGGGTCCGGGCCGGTTGCAGCAGGTGCGGGCATCCGACACCACCGATCGGATCGGTGTGCTCTTCACCTCCGCCGACACCGCCGATCCCGGCGCGCGGCTCGCGCAGCTGCTGCTCTTCGATCGCCTCGACGCTTCCGGAATCGCCCGCCCGGTGACTGGCCTCGACGGGCAGCCGCTCTCGGTGCTCGATTGGCGCTTCGTGCCGGGCACCCCGTACCTCGTCGTGCAGGCATTCGACCAGTCGATGCTGCTGATCGACACGACGAAGCCGGATGCCGCTCCCGTGCCGCTCGGCGAGCACGCCGAGTTACGCGGCTTCCTGCCGGGAACGCTCAAGCTCGTCGTCGCCGATCCGCTGTCGGGAGGCACGATCGACCTCACGTCGGGGGAGACCGCCCCTCTTGCGCTTCCCGACGACGGGCTCGACGAGTTCTCCTACCCGGGGAAGATCGTCATGCTCGCCGAGGACGGCTATGTCGAGGTCGCCTCCCGCCCAGCGCCGGGGGAGGGTTTCGTGCTCGACTACGAGGTCCTCAAGGTCGGCGGTGACGGGGTGGAGGTGCTCTTCGACCCCGACACTGGCATCCCGATTCGCGACATCTGCCTGTCGCCCAACGCCCAGTACCTCGCCGTCGAGCTGCAGGACCCGGAGGGGGAGCCCGACAGCTACCCCAACGTGCCGGGACGCACGCTCAGCACCACCTACTTCGTCGATCTCGAGACCGGTCAGGCGAACCGTGCGATCGCTGGTTTCGCCTCATCGTGGTGCTCGTAACGGGTCGGCACCCGCGATGAGCCGCGCGTAACGCGGGCGAGTTCGGTCAACCGGGGCGTCCGCGCACGCCCGGGTTATCCGAACTCGCCCAGGTTGAGACGGTCAGGCGATCGCCGCGGTGCGCGAACGGATCGGCAAAGTTCTGACAGGCAGTTACTGAAAGGATGTGCGGGTGGACTTTCTCGAGGCGATCATCCTGGGCCTCATCCAGGGTCTCACCGAGTTCTTGCCGATCTCGTCGAGCGCGCACCTGCGGATCTTCGGCGACCTCGTCGGCTGGGGCGACCCGGGGGCGACGTTTACCGCGATCACCCAGCTCGGCACCGAGCTCGCCGTGCTCATCTACTTCCGTCGAGACATCTTTCGCATCATCGGCAAGTGGTTCCGGTCGTTCGGCGCGAAGGGCGGCGCGCACTCCGCGGGCATCCAGAAGGGTGACCCCGACGTCAAGCTCGGCTGGATCATCATCATCGGCACCGTCCCGATCGTGATCGCCGGGTTCCTGCTGCAGGACCTCATCCGCGACCAGTTGCGGTCGCTGTGGATCGTCGCCGTCGTGCTCATCGTGTTCGGCGTCCTGCTCGGTCTCGCCGACCGCCTCGGCCGCCGGGTGAAGACGACAGCCGACGTCAGCTACCGCGACGGTCTCCTCGTCGGTCTCGCGCAGATGCTCGCCCTCGTTCCCGGCGTCTCGCGTTCGGGCGCCTCGACGAGCGCGGGCCTTGTGCTGGGTTACGACCGGCCCTCGGCGGCGCGGTTCTCGTTCCTCCTGGCGGTGCCCGCGGTGTTCGGGTCCGGGCTCTACGAGACCTACACCGCGTTCACCTGCGAGCCGGGTGTCGACGCCGGATGCGGAACCGGCTACGGGCTGCTCGAGACGATCGCGGCGACCGTTGTCGCTTTCGGGGTCGGTCTCGCCGTCATCGCCTTCCTGATGCGTTACATCTCGACGCGGTCGTTCCTGCCGTTCGTGATCTACCGCATCCTGCTCGGCGGCGTCCTGATCGCCCTGCTGTCCCTCGGAGTACTGCAGCCGTAATCGTCGGAGGTAGCGCGGAAGCCACCGCGGCATCCTCGAAGCGGGCGAATTCGGTCAACACGGTCGCCCGTACTCGCCCGCGTTGTCCGTACTCGCCCCGATTGAGGCTGCGAGCGAGCTACGGGCCGCCGGGGCGATCGTCGGGGCCGCCGCGGCCGTTACGACGGCGCAGGTAGCGCTCGAACTCTTCGGCGATCGCGTCGCCCGAGGCTTCGGGGGAGTCGACGGTGTCGCGGGCTTGCTCGAGCTGCTTGATGTAGGCCGCCATGTCTTCGTCGTCTTCGGCGAGCGCGTCGATGCCGTCTTCCCAGGCCGACGCGTCGGCGACGAGCGAGCCCCGATCGACGACGATATCGACGAACTCCTCCAAGCGGTCGAGCAGGGCGAGGGTCGCCTTGGGCGAGGGTGAATTGTGGACGTAGTGCGGCACCGACGCCCAGATCGCCAAGGTCGGGATGCCGGCTTTCTCGGCGGCGAGACCGAGCACCGAGAGGATGCCGACGGGGCCTTCGTAGGTGCTCGCTTCCAGCTCCCAGAAGTCCTGCACGGCGGTGTTGTCGCTACCGACGAACACCGAGATCGGCCGGGTGTGCGGAACGTCGGCGAGCATCGCGCCGAGGAAGACGATCCCCGTCACGCCGGCCGCTTCGGCCGCGTCGATGATCTCGCCGCTGAAGGTCTTCCAGCCGCGCGACGGCTCGGTGCCGAGCAGCACATGGATGCCGCTGCCGTCCGGCGGGGCGGAGAGGGTCACGCTCGGCCACTCGAGCACGCGCTCGCCGTCGTCGTTCATCGACACGCTCGGCCGGTTGAACTGGTAGTCGAAGTAGTCCTCGGGTTCGATCTCGAGCCGCGGCGCCAGCCCGAGCTGGTCGCGAACGGCACGCACCGCGCCGCTCGCGGCCTCGCCGGCATCGTTCCACCCTTCAAAGGCGACGATGAGCACGGATCCTCCGCGAAACGGGTGCTGCTCTCCCGACTCGGACATCCCCCCAGGATAGGCCGCCCACCGCACCTAAGCTGATGCGTTGTGACCGCCGCCACCTCCCGCCCCCTTCCCAGGCACCCTGCCGCCGTCCTGTGGGATATGGACGGCACGCTCGTCGACACCGAGCCGTACTGGGTGCTCGCCGAGGGCGAGCTCGTGCGCGCCGCGGGAGGCGTCTGGACATCGGAGGACGGCCTTCAACTGGTGGGTTCCGGCCTCGAGCGGTCGGCCCTCATCCT
>CBFGZU010000119.1:0-4514 GCA_965653335.1 uncultured Pseudolysinimonas sp. | reverse complement strand
CGAGCGAGTAGAGGAAGTACGGCATCCGCTGCTTGATCATGAACGGGTCGAACGGAAGGTCGCCTCGCATGTGGGTGCGGTCGTGGATGAGGTCCCACAGCACGAACGTCTCCTCGGCGAGGCGTTGGTCGTCGAGCAGTCGCCGCGCATCGACGGGCAGGTCGAGTCGGGTGACCTCGGCGGCCTTCCGGGTGACCGACCGGAACCGGGCGGCCTCGCGGTCGGCGAAGATCGCACCCCAGGTGAAGACCGGCACCTCCCTCATCGAGACGGTCTCGGGGAAGAGCACCGCCGAATTGGTGTCGTAGCCGGGGGTGAAGTCGAGGAAGCGGATCGGCACGAATAGCGCGTTCGTGTAGGTCTGCTCGAGACTGTGGATGAAGTCGGGCCAGATCACTTCGATGAGCACCGCTTCGACGAGCCGGTCGGTGCTGCCGTTCTGGGTGTACATCGGGAACACCACGAGGTGCCGCAGCCCGTTCTCACGGTGCCGCTCGGGATGGAACGCGACGAGCGAGTCGAGGAAGTCGGGAACCCCGAATCCGCCGGCCTCCCACTTCTCGAGGTCGGCCTGCACGCAATTCAGGTAGTCGGCGTCGTGGGGAAACAATGGCGACAGTTCGTCGATGCTCGACCTGAGTTGCGTGCACAGGCGGGCGGCCTCCGGATGGTGGGCGGCATCCGGGATGCTGCCGTCATGCGCCTGCACGGACCGCAACGCGACGGCGGCGGCCTTCAGGTCGAGCCAGGCCGGGGAGGCGACGACATCGGCCACGTGAGCGGAGAGCGTCGTCATGCATCGAGCCTAGGAAGACCGCTTCCGGAAAGGGTTGTGACCGGCGCACGATCGTTGCGTGGAATCGACCTCGGCGGCCCAGTCCGTGCGCTGCGGCTCAAGGTTGGTCCGCCTCCTGCGAATCCCGCCGCGCGATTCTCGGCGGCCGGATTCGCACATGGCGGACCAACCCGGGGTGGTGGGTCAGAAGATCATCGGGCGGTCGTCGTCGTCCTCGGGGTGGAGGTCGAGGTCGACGACGACGGGAACGTGGTCGCTCGGAGCGTCGCCTTTGCGTTCGTCGCGGTGGATCGCCGCGCCCGTCACCGCCGCCGCGAAAGCGGGTGAGCCGAGCACGAAGTCGATGCGCAGGCCCTCGTTGCGCGGGAAGCGCAACTGCTTGTAGTCCCAGTAGGTGTAACCGGTGGGCACGAGCGGACGCACGACATCGGTGAGGCCGGCATCCAGCAGTGCCTGGAACGCCTCCCGCTCGGGCGGCGAGATGTGCGTCGACAGGCCCGGGATGAGCGACGGGTCGCCCACATCGCCGTCGAGCGGGGCGATGTTGAAGTCGCCGGTCAAGGCGAACGGCAGGTCGGATGCCGTCCACCCGCGGGCGGCGTCGGACAGCTTCGCGAGCCAGTCGAGCTTGTACGCGTAGTGCGGGTCGCCGAGCGAACGGCCGTTGGGCACGTAGAGCGACCAGACCCGCACGCCGCCCGTCGTCGCCGCGATCGCCCGTGCCTCCTGCGGCAGGTCGGGTCCTTCGACGCCCTTCTCGAACCCCGGCATCCCGGGGAATCCGACCTCGACCTCGTCGATCGGATGCCGACTCGCGATCGCGACCCCGTTCCACTGATTGAGTCCGTGCAGCACGACCTCGTAGCCGGCATCCTCAAACGCCTGCATCGGGAACTGCGCCGGCGTGCACTTGATCTCCTGCATCGCGAGCACGTCGACGCTCTCGCGCTCGAGCCAATCGGTGATGCGGGCCACCCGGCTGCGGACGGAGTTGACGTTCCAAGTCGCGAGGCGCATGACTCTAGTCTGGACGGTGTGACCGACGCTCGCGCCGCCCTCATCCAGCACATCAAAGACGATGCGGTATTCCACGGCGACTTCACGCTGACGAGCGGCAAGAAGGCCACGTACTACATCGACCTGCGCAAGGTCAGCCTCGACGGCAGGGTCGCCCCGCTCATCGGCGAGGTCATGGCCGACCTCATCGCCGACATCCCGGATGTGGATGCCGTGGGCGGCCTCACGATGGGCGCCGACCCGATCGCCGCGGCGGTGCTGCACCGCGGCGCCGCGATCGGCCGCCGGTACGACGCCTTCGTCGTGCGCAAAGAGCCGAAAGACCACGGCCGCGGTCGGCAGGTCGAAGGCCCCGACCTCGCGGGCAAGCGCGTCGTCGTGCTCGAAGACACCTCCACGACCGGCGGCTCGCCGCTCGCCGCGATCGAAGCGCTGCTCAAGGTCGGCGCCGAGATCGCCGCCGTCGCCGTCGTCGTCGATCGTGACACCGGCGCGCAGGAGATCATCGAAGCGGCCGGCTACCCCTACTACGCCGCGATCTCACTGCAGGATCTGGGCCTGACGAAACAATGAACCCCGACACCGGCGACGAGGCCGAAGACTGGTTCGCGAAGTTCGAGCGTGAAGCTCGCGAGTCGGCCGCGCGGCGCACGCCGGAGGAGGATGCGGCCGCGCCGACGGCATCCTCTCCGCCGCCCGCGGTCACCCCGCCCCCGCAGCTGACCAACCCCTTCGACGCCCCGGCCCAGCCGCCCGCGGAGGAGCCGCCGCCGACGCAGGCGATGTCGACGCACCCCGATGAGCCGACGCAGGCGATGGCGACCCACCCCAGCGAGCCGACGCAAGCGATGCCGACGTTCACCGATGAGCCGACGCAGGCGCTCGCGCCCGTGCCGGTGCATCCGCTCGGAAACCCGGAACCTGGCTCGGCGCTCGACGCCCTGTTCAGCGACGACGCGTTTCGCGAATACGAGGCGAGTCTCGGCCCCGATCCCAGCAACTCACCGTTCGCGAACCGTGCCCGGTCGACCGAGCTCGTGCACGTCCCCGGCGGCCCTCCGCCTCCGCGCACGTTCGGTGTGACGCAGAAAGTGCTCGCCGGAGTCGGCGGCGGGTTGCTCGCGGTGATCGTGCTCATCGGCCTGTTCCTGCTCGGAACCCGCCTGCCCGACCTGCTCGGCCCCGCGCCCGCCGTCATCGCCAGCCCGACACCCACCCCGACCCCGACGCGCACGCCGCTCGCGATCGGACCCGTCGAACCGGGAACCCACGACTGGAACGAGCTTCTCGGCGGCGAATGCCTCCAGCCCTACGATGCCGAAGCGGGCGCGTGGGCCGAGGAGTACACGGTCGTCGACTGCGCGACCCCGCATGCCGCGCAAATGGTGTTCCGCGCCTGGTTCCCGGCCGAACCGGTCGACCCGGAGGCGCCGGATGCCGAACCGGTCTGGGCGGAGTACCCCGGGGCGGAGGCGCTTCAGACGCAGATCTCGCTGCTCTGCTCAGCCCCCGGAGTCGTCGACCTGGCCGCCGCCAGTGCGTACACCGACGCGCAAGTGCAAGGGTCCTATCCGATGACCCAGGAGCAGTGGGAGTCCGACCCGTCGTACTACTGCTTCGTCAGCCGCTCCTCGGGTGAGCCGCTCACCACATCCGTCGCGATACCGCGGGCTTCTCCCTAGCCGGAGCCCGCGACGATCACGCGCGCGTCGGGGAGTCGGGCGTGCATCACCGCGATCGCGTCGGCGCTGGAATCGACGAGCAGGTAGCGGCGGCCGAGCGCCGCCGCGACCGCCCCCGTCGTACCCGAGCCGGCGAACAGGTCGAGCACGGCATCGCCGGGAGCGCTCGACGCCTGCACGATCCGACGCAGGATGCCTTCCGGCTTCTGGGTCGCATACCCGGTGCGTTCCCTCCCGCTGGTCGGCACGATCGTGTGCCACCAGACATCCGTCGGAAGTTTGCCGCGCGCTGCCTTCTCGGGCGTCACCAGCCCCGGCGCCATGTACGGCTCGCGGTCGACGCTCGCACTGTCGAAGAAGTAGCGGTCGGGGTTCTTGACGTAGACGAGGATCGTGTCGTGCTTCGACGGCCAGCGCCTCGTCGACTTGCCGCCGTAGTCGTAGGCCCAGATGATCTCGTTGAGGAAACACTCCCGGCCGAACAGCCGGTCGAGCGCGACTTTCGCGTAGTGGGCTTCGCGGTAGTCGAGGTGCAGGTAGAGGGTGCCGGTGTCATCCAGCAGCCGGCGTGCTTCGACGAGTCGCGGCTCGAGGAACGCCCAGTAGTCGTCGAAAGTGTCGGAGTATCGCGACACCGCACCGCGTGCGGCGGTGTAGCGGTGGCCGGCGAACCCGACGCGCCCCGCACCCTCTTCGGCCCGGGTCACCGTCACCCGCTGCCGCCGCTGGGTCTTGCCCGTGTTGAACGGCGGGTCGAGGTAGATCAACTGGAACGCGCCGTCGGGTAGCGCCCGGGCGACCTCCAGGTTGTCGCCGTGCACGATCGTGTCGGGATCCCCGGGCTGCCAGAAAGGGGTGACCATTCCTAGGAACTTTGGAGAGGAAGGTGCTGCGGCGGCAGGAACGAGCGGATGCGGTTGTCGCTTTTTCCTAGGAATGGTCACCCCCGGCGCCGATCAGGCGAGCAACTCGTGCACGCCCGAGAGGATTTCGTCGGGGCGGAACGGGTAGCGCTCGAT
>CBFGZU010000118.1:0-4657 GCA_965653335.1 uncultured Pseudolysinimonas sp. | reverse complement strand
CTGCTCGGCGAGCACGGTCGCGCCGGTTCGGCGTTCCGCGACGTGCAGACCAACACGGTCGCCTCGTTCGCGCTCGGCGACTACGAGTGGATCCTCGCGCTCGAAGCCGACGATCCGATCGCTCTCGTCGATCTGATGCGCGCGTTGCGGTCGACCGGGGCGCGCCGGCACGTGCGCGAAGAGATCCCGTTCTTCACCGGCCGGCTTCTCGACCCGTCCGAGGTCGCCGAGGTGCTCGCGTGAGTGCCGACGCACCCGTGACCGGCGCGGTTCTGGGCGCTTCCGCCCCCGCCGCCGACGGACCGGAACACGTCACCGAGCCCGTCGCCTACGACGCCATCCTGCTCGCGGGCTTCGGCGGACCCGAGGGGCAGGACGACGTCATCCCGTTCCTGCGCAACGTGACCCGCGGCCGCGGCATCCCCGACGAGCGCCTCGAGGAGGTCGCTCACCACTACCGGCATTTCGGCGGGGTGAGCCCGATCAACGACCAGAATCGCGAGCTGAAGGCCGCGCTGGATGCCGAACTCGCCCGCCGCGGCATCGACCTGCCGGTGTACTGGGGCAACCGAAACTGGGATCCCTACCTCGCTGATGCCCTGCGGGCAGCGTACGACGACGGGCACCGCACGCTGCTGACGATCGCGACGAGTGCGTACAGCTCGTTTTCGTCGTGCCGGCAGTATCGCGAGGACATCGCGCTCGCACTCGAGAAGACCGGGCTCGGCCGCGAGCTGGTGGTCGACAAGGTGCGCCAGTACTTCGATCACCCCGGATTCATCGAGCCGTTCGTCGAGGGCGTCGTCGCGGGGGTGCGCGAACTGCTTCCGCAGGTCGGCGGGGAGGCGAGTGCCATCCGGCTGCTGTTCGCGACGCATTCGATTCCGACGACGGATGCCGAGCGTTCGGGCCCGCGCGACCGTTCCTTCGGTGAGGGCGGCGCCTATGCGGCCCAGCACCTCGCGGTGAGCGAGGTCGTCGCGACGGAAGCGGCCCGCATCCTGGGTCTCGACGCGTTGGGCTGGGATCTCGTGTACCAGTCGCGCTCCGGCCCGCCGACTCAGGCCTGGCTCGAACCCGACATCAACGACCGCATCGCCGAGCTGCCCGCCGAGGGTGTGCGGGCCGTCGCGATCGTGCCCGTCGGATTCCTCTCCGACCACATGGAGGTGCTCTGGGACCTCGACACGGAGGCGCTCGAGACCGCCCGGGAGCACGGCCTCGCCGCCGTGCGCACCCCGACCCCGGGATCGCACCGGCGATTCGTCGAAGGTCTCGTCGACCTCGTGCTCGAACGCCGCGTCGGCGCGCCCGTCGCCGAGCGACCCGCGCTCACCGACCTCGGCCCGTGGTTCGACGTCTGCCGTCCGGGGTGCTGCGAGAACATCCGCGCCGGTTTCAAGCCCGCCGCTGCGGGGGTCGCACCGTGACGGCTCCCCGGGCACTGAGGCTCGGCACGCGCGGCAGTGCTCTCGCCCTCGCCCAATCGCGGGCGATCGCCGAGCAGCTCGGAGCCGAGGTCGTCGTCATCGAATCGGAGGGCGACCGCTCGAGCGAGTCGCTCGCGCTCATGGGTGGCACGGGCGTGTTCGTGGCTGCCCTGCGCACCGCACTGCTGAACGACGAGGTGGATGTCGTCATCCACTCGTTCAAAGACCTCCCGACCGCCCCCGCCGAGGGCCTCGCGATCGCCGCCGTCCCGCCGCGCGCGGACGCCCGCGACGCGCTCTGTGCCCGCGACGGGTTGACGCTCGACACCCTCCCCGAGGGCGCGAAGGTCGGCACGGGGTCGCCCCGCCGTCGCGCCCAACTCGCCGCGCGTCGCCCCGATCTGCACCTCGTCGACATCCGCGGAAATGTCGACACCCGGTTGTCGCGCGTCGGCTCCGATGATCCGGAACGCGCGCTCGACGCCGTCGTGCTTGCCGCCGCCGGGCTCGACCGGCTCGGTCGCGCCGACGCCATCACTCAGCACCTCGAACTCGCGTGGTGGCCCACCGCGCCCGCGCAGGGAGCCCTCGCCGTCGAGACCCGTGCGGGCGAGCAGAACCTCGCCGCGAAGCTTGACCACCGGCCGTCTCGGGTCGCCGCGGAGGCCGAGCGCGGCGTGCTCGCCCGGCTCGAGGCCGGGTGTTCCGCTCCGGTCGCCGCGACGGCGTTCCTCGAAGACGGCATGATGTTCCTCACGGCGCGGGTGTACGCGCTCGACGGGGCGTCGCAACTGACGGCGTCGCACGCGCTCTATGTCGCCGACTCGAAAGATCCGGCGGGCGAGCTGTCGGCTCGTGTCGCCACCGAACTGCTCGATTCCGGGGCCGCCGACCTCGCACCGATGGGAGGCACCCGATGAGTGCCGAGATTCCGGACATCCGCCCCCGCCGTTTGCGCGCGACACCTGCCTGGCGCCGCGTCGCCCGCGAGACGCGCGTCGATCGCACCCAGCTCATGCTGCCGCTCTTCGTGCGCGAGGGCGCGACCGAGGCGCGGCCGATCGCGTCGATGCCGGGTGTCATGCAGCATTCACTCGACTCCCTCAAGGCCGAAATCGCCCGGGCCGCTGCCGCGGGGATCGGCGGCGTCATGCTGTTCGGGGTTCCCGAGCACAAGGACGCGATCGGGTCGGGTGCGACCGACCCCGACGGCATCCTCAACGTCGCGACGCGCGTCGCCGTCGCGGAGGCGGGCGACGCGCTCCTCGTGCAGACCGACCTGTGCCTCGACGAGTTCACCGATCACGGGCACTGCGGCGTGCTCGACGCCGAGGGCCGGGTCGACAATGACGCGAGCCTCGAACGCTACCGCGACATGGCGCTCGCGCATGCCGACGCGGGATCCCAGCTGCTCGGACTGTCGGGCATGATGGACGGCCAGGTCGCGGCCGTCCGCGCCGTGCTCGACGCCGCCGGCCGTACCGATGTGCCGGTGCTCGGCTATGCCGCCAAATACGCCTCCGCGTTCTACGGGCCGTTCCGCGACGCCGTCGCCTCGTCGCTCGTCGGCGACCGCCGCAGCTACCAGCTCGACCCCGGCAACGCGCGCGAAGGACTCCGCGAGGCTGCCCTCGACATCGCGGAGGGCGCCGACATCATCATGGTGAAGCCGGCATCCGGCTACCTCGACGTGCTTGCCGCGACCGCCGCGGAATCCCCGGTTCCGGTGTGGGCGTATCAGGTGAGCGGCGAGTACTCGATGATCGAGGCGGCAGCCGCGACCGGCGCGATCGACCGTGAGCGCGCGATCGCCGAATCGCTCGTCTCGATCGCGCGGGCGGGAGCGGATGCGGTGCTCACCTACTACGCGACCGAAGCGGCCGAGAAGGGGCTCGGCGCGTGACGAGCAACGCCGCCGCCGCCGCCCGGGCGCGAGGGGTGATCCCCGGGGGGGTCAACTCGCCGGTGCGCGCCTTCGGGTCGGTCGGCGGGACGCCGCTCGCGATCGCGTCGGCCCGCGGCGCGACGGTGACGGATGTCGAAGGCACCGAGTACGTCGACCTCGTCGGCTCGTGGGGTCCGGCGTTGCTCGGGCACGCGCATCCCGACGTCGTCGCTGCCGTACAGGAAGCCGCGGCCCGGGGGTTGTCGTTCGGGGCCTCGACGCCGGGGGAGACCGAGCTCGCCGAGACCGTCATCGAGCGGCTCACCGTGCGCGGAGTGCCACTCGTCGAGCGGCTGCGGCTCGTGTCGACCGGCACCGAGGCGACGATGACCGCGATCCGGCTGGCTCGCGCCGCCACCGGACGCGACCTCATCATCAAGTTCGCCGGGCACTACCACGGCCACTCCGACGGGCTGCTCGCCGAAGCCGGGTCGGGTCTCGCGACGTTCGCGCTTCCGGGCTCGGCGGGGGTGCCGCCCGAGGTCGCCGGGTTGACGCTCGTGCTGCCGTACAACGACCTCGACGCCGTGCGGGACGCGTTCGCGCAGCATCCGGGCCGCATCGCCGCCGTCATCACCGAAGCCGCGGGTGCCAACGCGGGAGTGCTCGCACCGCTTCCCGGGTTCAACGGTGCGCTCGCCCTGGTCGCGAAGGAGCACGGTGCCCTGCTCATCCTCGACGAGGTGCTCACCGGGTTTAGGGTCAGCGCCGCGGGATGGTGGGGCCTCGAGGTGTCGGGGGGCAGCATTCCCGGAACGTCGGGGTCGACCGAGTGGGTGCCCGACCTCGTCACGTTCGGCAAGATCATCGGCGGCGGGATGCCGCTGGCCGCTCTCGGCGGTCCGGCGGCGATCATGGATCTGCTCGCCCCGGCCGGCCCGGTGTACCAGGCGGGAACGCTGAGCGGCAACCCGGTCGCCGTCGCCGCTGGCCTCGCGACCCTGCGCAACGCGACACCGGATGTGTACGAGCGGGTCGACGCGGCGGCGGATGTCGTCGCGACCGCGCTGCACGAAGCGCTCGCCGCAGCAGGGGTGGCCCACGTCATCCCGCGTGCCGGTTCGCTGTTCTCGGTCGCCTTCCGATCGGATGACGTGCGCGACTACGACGACGCGCGCGACCAGGAGGCGTGGCGATTTCCCCCGTTCTTCCACGCGATGCGCGAGGCCGGTGTGTCGCTGCCGCCGAGTGTCTTCGAGGCGTGGTTCCTCAGCTCCGCCCACGACGAGCCGGCGCTCGACCGCATCCTCAGCGCCCTGCCCGCCGCCGCGACCGCCGCCGC
>CBFGZU010000117.1:0-4678 GCA_965653335.1 uncultured Pseudolysinimonas sp. | reverse complement strand
GAGATCTCGGCGGATGACGTCACCCTCGAGCGTCCGCGCAACCGCGACCACGGCGACTGGGCGTCGAATGTCGCGATGAAGCTCGGCAAGCGCCTCGGACTCGAGCCGCGGGTGTTCGCTGCCGGCCTGGCGACGGCCCTCGCCGAGATCGACGGCATCGCCGCCGCGGATGTCGCCGGCCCCGGCTTCCTCAACATCACGCTCGACGCGGCGGCCGCCGGTGCGCTCGCGAAGAGCATCGTCGAACAGGGCGAGAGCTACGGCCGAAGCGACGCGCTCGCCGGCCAGACGATCAACCTCGAGTTCGTGTCGGCGAACCCCACCGGGCCGCTCCACATCGGTCACACCCGGTGGGCGGCGCTCGGAGACGCCATCGCGCGGGTTCTCACGGCGTCGGGCGCGACCCTCGTGAGCGAGTTCTACATCAACGACGCCGGAACCCAGATGGACAACTTCGGGGCGTCGGTCCTGGCGGCGCTGCACGGTGAATCGACGCCCGAGAACGGGTACGCGGGGGCTTACATCACCGACCTCGCCGCCCGAGTCCTCGAAGCCGACCCGGGCATCCTCGACGTGCGCCCCGAGGAGGCGCTCCCGCTCGTGCGGGATCGCGCCTACGCCTACCAGCTCGCCGACATCCGGGCGTCGCTCGAACGGTTCAACGTCCAGTTCGACGTGTGGTTCAGCGAACGCACACTCCACGCGGTGGATGCCGCCTCCGGTCGCTCGCTCATCGACGACGCCGTCGACCGGTTGCGCGAACAGGGCCACGTCTACGACGCCGATGACGCCGTGTGGGTGCGCACGACCGATTTCGGCGACGACAAAGACCGGGTCATCAAGCGCGGCAACGGCGTCTACACCTACTTCGCAGCCGACGCGGCCTACTACCTCAGCAAGGGCGATCGCGGGTTCGGGCACAAGATCTACCTGCTCGGCGCCGACCATCACGGCTATGTGCACCGGCTGAAAGCTCTCGCCGGGGCGGCGGGAGACGACCCCGACCGCGACATCGAGGTGCTCATCGGCCAGCTGGTGAGCATCAACGGCGCCCGGCTCAGCAAGCGCGCGGGCAACATCATCGAACTCGACGACCTGCAGTCGTGGCTCGGCACCGACGCGCTGCGCTACTCGCTCGCCCGGTCGCCCGCCGATTCGCCGCTCACTCTCGACCCCGAGATCCTGCAGCGTCGCACGAACGACAATCCGGTCTTCTACGTGCAATACGCGCACGCCCGCACGAACGCGGTCGCGCGCAACGCCGCCGAAGCGGGGGTGACGCGGGATGCCTTCGACGCGAGCCTGCTGACCCACGAGACCGAGAGCATCCTGCTCGCCGCACTCGCCGACTTCCCGCGCGTCGTGCGCCAGGCCGCCGAACTGCGGGAGCCGCACCGCGTCGCCCGGTATCTCGAAGACCTCGCCGGGTCATACCACCGCTGGTACGACGCCTGCCGGGTCAGCCCGCTCGGCGACGAAGAGGTCACCGACCTGCACCGCACGCGGTTGTGGCTCACTGACGCCACCGGCCAGGTGCTGCGCAACGGCTTGGGCCTTCTCGGCGTAAGTGCTCCGGAGCGGATGTAGGTGAGCACCGAGATGCTCCCGGTCGAGCCGATTCAGCCCGAACCGGCGCGCCCCGAACCTGGCCCCGTGGCCCCGCCTCGTCGGCGTCGTGGGGCGATCATC
Organism: uncultured Pseudolysinimonas sp.; assembly: GCA_965653335.1. Lineage (GTDB taxonomy): Bacteria > Actinomycetota > Actinomycetes > Actinomycetales > Microbacteriaceae > Pseudolysinimonas_A. The sequence goes on along the minus strand of CBFGZU010000117.1, from coordinate 2,989 downwards.
GCGGCCATCGTCGTCGCGGGTGTGCTCGTTCTCGGCATCGTCGCGCTCCTCGTCGCCGAGGCGATCGCGAAGGATTACGCGCGCGACTACGTGCGCGACCGGATGGTCGCCGTACTGGGGCTCCCCGCCGACGCCGAGGTGACTGTCGATCTGGGCTCGGGCTCGATCATCCTGCAGGCGCTCGCCGGTCGCGTCGACGCGGTCGAGGTCACCGCGCCGGAGGTGGCCTTCGGTGAGTTGTCGGGGGCGGTGCGGGTCCACGCCGAGGGGGTGCCTCTCGACGCGGCCGCCCCGGTCGACACGCTCCGGATCGATTTCGCGATCGGCGCCGACGATCTCGCGGCGCTCGGCCAGGGTGCGGATGCCGCGCCCGCGCCCGTCTTCGAACTGGCCGACGGCGAGGTGCGGTTGAGCTCCGAACTCAACCTGTTCGGCGTCTCGATCCCGGTCGGTCTGGCGCTCGAGCCGTCAGCGGCCGACGGCGCTCTCGTGCTGAGGCCGACGAGTGTGTCGATCGGCGGCGAGACCTTCGAAGCGGGATCCGACGACGACTCGTTCTTCGGCCAGCTCGTCGCCGGGTTCCTGCAGCCGCAGACGCTGTGCATCGCCGGGAGCGTCCCCCAGGCTCTCGTGCTCGCCGACGCGACGGTCGATGACGCCGAGCTGGTGTTGGCCTTCCGGGGCGACGGGGCCGCGTTCGGCGGGCCCGAGATGTCGACGCCCGGCACGTGCCCCGAGGGCTGAGTTCTTGCCGACCCGCGAGCGGAATAGACTGGTGCGGGCTTCAGGGACCAAGCCAGGTCCGCTCGCCTCACATCCGATTCCGTCTTTCTCATGTGAGCGTGCCTCGTGACCGCCTCTCCTCTCGCACCCGGTTGGCTCGGCCACCCGGATGATGCGAACGCGCTCGCGCCCGGTGTCTGGCCGGCGTCGGCCGGGCGACGCGATGACGGGGTCGTCGTCGTCGCCGGTGCCGCCCTCACCGACCTCGCGACGGAGTTCGGAACCCCGCTCTACGTCGTCGACGAAACCGAGCTGCGTTCCCGCGCGATCGCCGTGCGCGACGCGTTCGGATCGGCGTTCGCCGCGGTCGGGTCGAGCGTTCACGTCTACTACGCCGGCAAGGCGTTCCTCTGCACGACGGTCGCCCGCTGGGTCGTCGAGGAGGGGCTGCGCATCGACGTCGCGAGCGGCGGTGAACTCGCCGTCGCGCTCGCGGCCGGGGTCGACCCCGCGCTGCTCGGCTTCCACGGCAACAACAAGAGCCTCGCCGAGATCGACCGAGCGGTCGGTGTCGGCGTGGGTGCGATCGTTCTCGACAGCGTCGTCGAGATCGATCGTGTCGCCGAAGCCGCCGAACGGCACGGACGCGTGCAGCCGGTGCGGTTGCGCATCAACAGCGGCGTGCACGCCTCGACTCACGAGTATCTGGCGACGGCGCGTGAAGACCAGAAGTTCGGCATCCCGCTCGCCGATGCCGCGGATGTCGTCGCCGCCATCCGCGCCCGGCCGTCACTGGACTTCCTCGGCCTGCACTCGCACATCGGGTCGCAGATCTTCGAGTCCGCCGGGTTCGCCGAAGCGGCGCGGCGGTTGCTCGCGGTGCACGCCGAGCTCCTCGCGGGAGGTGCGGTGCCCGAACTCAACCTCGGCGGCGGATTCGGCATCCCCTACACGAGCGCCGATGTCGTGACCCCGATCGAGCAGATCGCCGCCGACTTCGCCCGGGTGGTCGCGGCAGAGTGCGCCGATCGCGGCATCCCGGTGCCGGTCATCGCGATCGAACCGGGCCGGGTCGTCGTCGGGCCCTCGACGGTCACGCTCTACGAGGTCGGCACGACGAAAGACGTGCTCGTCGACGGGACGGCCATCCGCACGTACGTGAGCGTCGACGGCGGCATGAGCGACAACGTGCGACCGGCCCTCTACGGAGCCGACTACTCGGTGCGGATCGCCAACCGCTCATCGGATGCCGACGCAGGCCTCGTGCGCGTCGTCGGCAAGCACTGCGAGTCGGGCGACATCGTCGTGCACGCCGACTATCTGCCGAGCGATGTGCGACCGGGCGATCTCGTCGCGGTGCCCGCGACGGGCGCGTACTGCTGGTCGCTCGCGAGCAACTACAACTACCTCGGTCGCCCCGCCGTCGTCGCGGTGCGGGACGGCGCCGCGCGCGTCATCGTGCGTCGCGAGACCGAGGCCGACCTCCTTTCCCGGGACGCTGGAGTGACTGCATGATCGAGTACCGCAACATCCGCATCGCTCTGCTCGGCGCGGGTTCCGTCGGCGCCCAGGTGGCGTCGCTGCTTCTGGAACACGGCGACGAGCTGAGTGAACGCGTCGGCGCGCCGCTCGAGCTCGTGGGCGTCGCGGTGCGCGACCTCGCCTCGCCACGCACCGCCGACATCCCGGTCGAACTGCTCACGACCGATGCGCGATCGCTCATTCTCGGTGCCGATATCGTCGTCGAACTCATGGGTGGGCTCGAGCCCGCGCGCGAGTACCTCGAACTCGCCCTCAACTCGGGAGCGGATGTGGTGACCGCCAACAAGGCGCTGCTCGCGACCCACGGCCCCGAGCTCTTCGACATCGCCGAGCAGGTCGGCGCGCAGCTCTACTACGAGGCAGCCGTCGGCGGTGCGATCCCCATCATCCGCCCACTGCGCGACAGCCTCGCGGGCGACCGGGTGCTGCGCATCCTCGGCATCGTCAACGGCACGACCAACTACATCCTCGACCGCATGGACACCGGCGGCGACGCGTTCGATGAGGTGCTCGCCGACGCGCAGCGGCTTGGGTACGCCGAAGCCGACCCGACGGCGGATGTCGAGGGTTACGACGCGGCGCAGAAGGCCGCGATCCTCGCGAGCCTCGCCTTCCACACCACGGTGCCTCTCGAAGCGGTGTACCGCGAGGGGATCCGCGAGATCACCGCCGAGCAGGTCGCCTCGGCCCGGGCTGCCGGGTTCGTCGTGAAACTGCTCGCCGT
>CBFGZU010000116.1:0-4818 GCA_965653335.1 uncultured Pseudolysinimonas sp. | reverse complement strand
CCCCGGCCGAGCCCACCTTGTGGCGTCGTCTCGGAGTCGAATGGCACCCGCCGACCGAGGATGAGGGCATGAGCCCCGTCCCCGTCGACCCCGTCGCGATCCGCGCTGGCCTCGAGCGGCAACTCCTCCTGCTCGCCCCCGTCGCCGAACATTTGCGGGAGGCGGCCGCGGATGCGCATCCCCTCGTCGCCGAGGAATGGCGCGGGCCCGCTGCCGACGCCGCGATCGCCTTCCTCGCCGACCTCCGCGCGGGCCTGCGATCGGCCGCGGATGAGGCGGGCGATGTCGTGCGCACGCTGCGGCTCAACATCGCGCTGCTGTCATGAGCGAACCCGACGACCTGGGTGGGCAACTGCACGTCAGCCCGGCCGGAACCGTCGTCGTGTCGACCGACGCGATGCTCGTCTCCGCCGACCGGCTCCGTGCCCTCGAATCGGCTCTGCTGAGCGACATCCGGTCGGTCATCGCGGCCGATTCCGTCGGCGACGGGATGCCGATCGAGGGGATCGTGCCGGGTCTCGAGCGGTTGCGCGCCCGATGCGAGCGAGCTCGGGATGCTCTCGGTCGCATGGCCGAGGACTACACGCGCCTCGAAGCGACGATCGAGAAGGCTCAGCGTGACCTCGCCGCGATGATCGCGGCGGTCGTGGGCCCCGCAGCGCTCGGCCACCTTCTGCGCATGATCCGGTTCAGCCCGGGGATTCTCATCGCCGGAGCACTTGTGGGCTGGGCGGCGATTCCCGACGGACCCCACGGGAAGCTCGGCACGGTGCGGGACTTTCTGATCGCCCATCCCGAACTGATCACGAGCCCCGAGTTCGTGCGCTTCGTCTCCTTGGTCGCGACGAGCATCGATGACGCGGTACTGGGTGGCGCTGGCGTGCCGCCCTGGCTCGTCGCTCTGCCCGGGTTCGACCTGGGCCGCGACGGCGGCGTCGCAGCGGGAGCCGTCACGGTCGCGGCGTTGGGCGCGATGCTCGGGATGTTCCGCGAGACACCCGTCGCGGTCGATCGGGTGTCGACGGCGACGCTGGATGCCGCGCCGGTCGGCGTGCGGGAGCGTCTCGGCAACATCCCCGAGGTGAACCAGGTGCGCATCGAGAAGTACGAGGCCGCCGGGCTACCGCCGCGCTTCACCGTCTATGTCGGGCCGACCGAGACGTTCTCGCCCGTCGCCGATGGCGAGCCATGGGACCTCACGAGCAACACCTACGGAGTCGCCGGGCTGCAAGCGGGATCGTTCCGCGCGGTCGAATTGGCGATGGCCGAAGCCGGGATCCGGCCCGGCGACGAGGTGCTGCTCACCGGCTTCTCGCAAGGGGGTCTCGTGGCGACGATGGTGGCGGCTTCCGGAGACTGGAACGTGGTCGGCCTTGAGACGCACGGCGCGCCCGCCGGGAATATCCCGTTGCCGCCGGGCATCGCGGGCATGGCGATCCGCAACAGCGACGATCTCGTGCCGGCCCTCGCGGGGCCGCAACGCGAACACGACCTCATGCAGGTCGAACGCCGGGCCTTCCGTGAGGGGGTCGAGATCCCCACTAGCGAGGCGGCCCCGGCCCACCAGCGCACCGGCTATGAGGGCACGGCCGCAGCCATCGACGAGGCGGAGTCCGCGGCGATCCGCGAGCAGATCCGCATCCTCGACGCCTTCGCACTCGACTATCTCGACCGGCCGGGCGGGGAGGCCACCGTGATGACCTACCGGGCGACGCGGCTCAGCGGCTAGTGCCGACCCGGCCCCGTCTTCACGAACGGTCGCAGGATGATGCCGATCAGCCAGCTGATGACACCGAGCACGATCGCGCCGAGCACGCCCCACCAGAACCCGCCGGGCACCTGGAGGCCGAAGCCCAGCAGACCGCTGATCCACGCGACGAGAAGGAACAGCAGGCCGTTCACGATGAGCGAGATGAGGCCGAGGGTGAGCACGTAGAGCGGGAACGCGACGACGCGGATGATCCCGCCGATGACGCCGTTGACGAGGCCGAAGATGAGCGCCACGAGCAGGTAGGTGACGACCAGTTCGATGCTCACCCCGGGCTCGGGGTCGTTGTACGCCTGCACCGAGACGTTGGGGCTCAAGATGAGCACCGTCAGCCAGAGCGCGAGCGCATTGATGAGAAGACGGAGGATGAGGCGGCCCATGGCCTCCATCCTCCTGCATGGGTGGCTGCCGCCGCGACCCTAGGCTGGACCGCATGGCCGTGACCCTCCGCGCCGAGATCGCCGCGCTCCCGTCCTATCGTCAGGGCCGGGCCGCTGCCGCCGGGGCGTTCAAGCTGTCGAGCAACGAGAACCCTCGCCCGACGCACCCCGCGATTCTCGCCGCGATCGCCGAGGCGAATGTGAATCGCTACCCCGACGGGGCGGCGACCGCGCTGCGCGCCCGACTGGCTCAGCGGGTGGGCGTGCCGATCGACGAGGTGCACGTCGGCGCCGGTTCGGTGTCGATCCTCTACCAGCTCGTCCAGGCGGCCGCGGGGCCGGGCGACGAGATCGTCTATCCGTGGCGGTCATTCGAGGCCTATCCGCTCCTGGTGACCGTCGCCGGCGCGACGAGCGTGCGCGTTCCCAATCTTCCGGGTGGCCACCATGATCTCGACGCGATGGCGGCGGCGATCACCGACCGCACCCGGGTGGTCGTGGTCTGCACGCCCAACAACCCGACGGGCACGATCGTCACGGCGGCGCAGTTCGCCGCGTTCATGGCGAAGGTGCCGCCGACCGTTCTCGTCATCCTCGATGAGGCATATGTCGAGTTCGTCACCGAGCCAGCTGCGGTCCGGGGACTCACCGAACTCGCGACCTATCCCAACCTCGTCGTGCTGCGCACCTTTTCGAAGGCGTTCGGCCTCGCGGGTCTGCGCGTCGGCTGGGCGGTCGGGCCGGCCTACATCATGGATGCCGCACGCAGCGCGGCGATCCCGCTCTCGGTCACGGAGCCTGCGCAGCTCGCCGCGCTCGCCGCGCTCGACGTCGAAGCCGACCTCCTCGCCGGCGTCGCGGAGCTCGTCGAACGTCGCGCGCGCGTCTACGCGGGACTGACCGCCGCGGGGTGGACGGTTCCGGAACCGCACGGCAACTTCGTCTGGTTCGCGACCGGCGACGAGACCACGGCGGTCGCCGCCGCGCTCGAAGCGGAGGGAATCGTCGGCCGAGCCTTCCCCGGCGAAGGAATCCGCGTCACGATCGGCGAAGAGCAGTCTGTCGATCCGCTCCTAGGTTCCGCCGCGCGCCTTGTGCAGACCCTCCCGCAGGCGTGTGAAAACACCCGGTTAGGGTAGGCACCATGTCCTACACCGAGGCGACGATCCAGTTGCTCTCGCCGGACGGCTCTCTCGTCGAGTCGGATGCGACGGCCCCTTACCTGCCGACGGTCGCCGCGCTGAGCGACGCGCAGCTGCGCGACTTCCATCGCCAGATGGTCGTCACCCGCCGTTTCGACATCGAGGCGGGCAACCTCCAGCGGCAAGGACAGCTCGCGCTGTGGATCCCGAGCCTCGGGCAGGAGGCGGCTCAAGTCGGCTCGGGCTATGCCGCGCGTGCGCAGGATCACCTCTTCCCCGCCTACCGTGAGCACGCCGTCGGACGCATCCGCGGACTCGACCCGATGCGCATCATCGAACTGCTGCGCGGCCTCAGCCACGGCGGCTGGGACCCGGCGCAAACCGGCAACTTCCACTTGTACACCCTCGTCATCGGCTCGCAGTCTCTGCACGCGACCGGTTACGCGATGGGTCTCACGCTCGACGGTGCGACGGCGACCGGCAATCCCGAGTCGGATGGCGCGGTCGTCGCCTACTTCGGCGACGGCGCCTCGAGCCAGGGCGACGTGAGTGAGGCGTTCGTCTTCGCCGCGAGCTACCAGGCGCCCATCCTCTTCTTCCTGCAGAACAACCACTGGGCGATCTCGGTGCCGGTGGAGCGGCAGTCGCGCACTCCGCTCTATCTGCGCGGCGCCGGGTTCGGCATCCCGTCGGTTCAGATCGACGGCAACGACGTGCTCGCCGCCTACGCCGTGAGTTCGACGATGCTCGACACCGCGCGCGGCGGTGGAGGGCCCCAGTTCATCGAGGCGCTCACCTATCGCATGGGTGCCCACACGACGAGCGACGACCCGACGAAATACCGGGAGCACGACGACGTGCAGTTCTGGAGCGAACGCGACCCGATCGCGCGCTTCGAGACGTTCCTGCGCGCGAAAGGCGAGGGCGAGGGATTCTTCGCCGAGGTCGCGGCCGAAGCCGAAGACCTCGCCGCCGACATCCGCACCCGCACCATCGCGCTCGGGGTGCCGCCGACCGACAAGATGTTCGCCGTCTACGCGGACCCGCATCCGCTCATGGAGGAGCAACGCGCGTGGCTCGCCGCCTACGAGGCGTCGCTCGACGAGGTGACCGATCATGGCTGAAACGCTCGCGATGGCGAAAGCCCTCAACGAGGGGCTACGCGCCGCGCTCGCCGCGAACGACCGCGTGCTGCTCATGGGCGAAGACATCGGCACGCTCGGCGGGGTCTTCCGGGTCACCGAGGGGCTCAAGGATGAGTTCGGCGAGAACCGCGTGCTCGACACCCCGCTCGCGGAGTCGGGGATCATCGGCACGGCGATCGGTCTCGCGCTGCGCGGGTTCCGCCCGGTGTGCGAGATCCAGTTCGACGGGTTCATCTATCCCGGCTTCGACCAGATCACGTCGCAGCTCGCGAAGCTCACCGCCCGCAACGAAGGCAACCAACGCTTCCCCGTCGTCATCCGCGTGCCGTACGGCGGACACATCGGCGCGGTCGAGCATCACCAGGAGAGCCCGGAGGCGTACT
>CBFGZU010000115.1:0-4883 GCA_965653335.1 uncultured Pseudolysinimonas sp. | reverse complement strand
GCATCCATCCGCGACTTTTCGCGCGGATGAACCGTTCGTCGGCACGAAAAGTCGCGGATGACGGACTGTGACGCTGCCGGGTGTATGTGATCCGATGCGCAGCTACCGTGGCTCGCATGGCCGTCACGCTTTCCTCCCCGCTCGTCTCCGCTCAGTGGCTCGCCGACCACCTCGGTTCCGACGATCTCGTCGTCGTGGATGCGTCGGTCGTGTCGTACACGCTGCCGAACGGTGACCTGGGCTCCCTGAGCGGCCACGAGCAGTACATCGCCGAGGGCCACATCCCGGGAGCGGTCTTCGCCGACCTGATCGAGGAGTTCTCCGACCCCGAGGGCCGGTACCCGTTCACGCGCCCTGACACCGAACGTTTCGCGGCGGCCGCCGGCGACCTCGGTATCGGACCGGGCGTGACCGTGGTTGTCTACGACACCGCATTCGGCCAATGGGCGGCTCGCTTCTGGTGGTTGCTACGGGCGTTCGGCCACGACGCCGCCGCGGTTCTCGACGGCGGGCTGACGGCGTGGCGCGCCGAGGAACATCCCCTCGAAACGGGGCACGTCGCGCCGACGCCGCGCACCTTCGACGGCGTCGAGCGACCCGACTCGTGGGTCGACAAGGCCTACGTCGAGCGCGTCGTGAGCGGCGAGGAGAAGGCCGCCCTGGTGTGCGGCGTTCCGCCGAAGGAGTTCACGGGCGAGAACCCGTCGCGTTCGCGCGCCGGTGTCATCCCGGGATCACGGTCGGTGCCCCCCGTGCGGCTCGTCGACCGGAACGCCCGCACGGCGCTTCCGGATGCCGAGCTGCGCGAGTTGTTCGCCCCAGTCATCGACTCCCCGCGCGTCGTCGCCTACTGCAACGGTGGAGTCGCGGCAGCCGCTGCGGCCCTGCACCTGGTGCGGCTCGGCGAAACCGATGTGGCGATCTACGACGGGTCACTCAACGAGTGGGCCGCCGATCCCGACGCGCCGCTCGTGACGGTCGGCAGCGGAGTACCCGCCTGACGCGAGCGGGTAGCGCTAACTGATCTCGTTGAGCAGACCGTTGTCGACGATCGGGGCGTCGATGCCTTCGCCCGTCGTGATGACGTTCTCGTTGCCGTTGACGACGACGACGCCGATCGTCGTGTCGACGACGACGGTGTTGCGTTCGCCGCGGATGGAGAGTCGTTCGATGCTCGTCGCTGAGAGGTCGGCGCGCTCGCCCTCGAGTTCGACGCCGCCGAGAATCTCGCCGACGACGTCGACGGCGTCACCTCGGATGACGAGATTCGCGATCGACGAGAACGCGAGATCGATGCCGCCGCCCTCCAGGGTGACCGTGCCGCAGTCGCCGAGCACATAGTTGCCGGGGCGGTCGATGAGGATGTCGTCGCAATCGAACTCTTCGGCGGGCTCCGTCGGCACGGCGTCTGACGGCTCCGGGGTCGCGGTGCTCTCAGGCCCGGCGCCCGCCGTTCCGCCCTCGACGAGGAAGGCGCTCGTGCAGCCGGCGAGCAGCACCGCCGCGACGGCGATGCCCGCGAGGGCAACGGGGGCGGGGAGCGCGCGCATCATGAAGCGAGCCTATCCGCGAGCGCGGCGGCGTCGGTGAGCGGCAGACCGCAGACGAATTGCTCGCAGAGGTATGCCGTGTCGGCACCGCCCCGGCTCGTCCGCGCCGCGAAGAGGTCGAACCCTTCCGCGGCGAACGCGCGGGCCTGCTCGTCGGTGACGAGGGCGAGCACCCGGTTCGCGCCTCCCCACTGGCGCGCCACCGCCGCGACGGCCGAGTCGCCGGGGCCCACGACGACGAGTTGCGTCACAGCCCGACCGAGCCGCACCGCCACCCCGAGCGCCGCGCCGAACGACAGCGGCTGGCCGGGCACGAGGGTGAAGGCCGGGGCGATCGCCTGTTCCGCGATCCGCCGATGCGCGGCGTCGCCGCTGAGCGCAGAAAGCAGGAGAGCCGCGTCGGCGAGCAGGGCGCGGCCCGACGGCGTCGCCCCGTCGGAGACTTCGGGCGGCAAGGCCAGTCCCCGCGCCGCGAGCACCGGGTCGCCGCCGGACGGTGCGGCGACATCGTCTGCGTGATCGCACGACTCCACGAGTCGCCGTGCGGCGGTGGCGTAGCGGGGCTCCCCGCTCGCGAGGGCGAGGCGCAACAACCCCCCGGCGAGCCCGCCATAGTCTTCGAGAGTCGCCACGGCATCCGACACCGCGCCGTCGAGCGACGCCCGGCGCAACGGTGTGCCGCCCTGCACCGCCAGCACGGCATCCGCCGCTTCGCGCGCCGCCGTGACCCAGTCGTCGCGGTCGAAACGCACCCCCGCGTCGGCGAGTGCGCCGATCGCGAGACCGTTGAGACCCGTGAGTACCTTGCCGTCGAGCGGAGGCGGCGGCTGGCTCTTCCGCGCCGCGGCGTCGAGCGCGTAGTAGCCGCCCTCGACGCGCTCGCCGTCGATCTCGCTCTCGCTGTCTTGACCCGAGGCGAAGCCGCCGGCGACCCGCAGCACGTCGAGCAGGAACCCGGCGATCCCCGTCGCCGTCGCTTCGTCGCCGACCGCCGCGTAGCACGCGAGCAACTGGGCGTTGTCGCTCAGCATCCGCTCGTAATGCGGCTCGGACCAGTCGCGGTGAACGGCATAGCGGAAGAAGCCCCCTTCGACAGCGTCGCGGAGCGGGGATGCCGCCATCCGCGCGAGCGTGCGTTCGGCGAGGTCGCGGGCGGAGGTGGCGCCGTGCTCGAGCAGGAACGCGACCACGGGTGTCGTCGGGAACTTGGGGGCGGATCCGAACCCGCCGAACTCGCGGTCCTCCGTCGCGAGCAGGTCGGCGACCGCGGCGTCGAGCTGCTCGAGCGACAGGCCGGCCGTGTCAGCGCCGGGTCGCTCGGCCGTGAGCGCGGCGACGAGCGACGACGCCGTCTGCTCGACGTCGTCGCGGCGGTGCGTCCAGGCGTCGGTGATCGCGTCGAGCACGTCGCGGAAGGCCGGCATCCCCGACCCGGCCCGGGGCGGAAAGTAGGTGCCCGCGTAGAAGGCCCGCCCGGCCGGGGTCGCGAAGACGGTGAGCGGCCAGCCGAGCGACGGCGTGAATGCGCTCGCCGCCGCGAGGTACGTCGCGTCGACATCCGGATGCTCCTCCCGGTCGACTTTGATGGCGACGAACCCGGCGGCGAGCTGGGCCGCAACCTCGGGATCGCTGAAACTCTCGCGCGCCATCACGTGGCACCAGTGGCAGGTGGCGTAGCCGATCGAGATGAGCACCGGCACATCGCGACGCGCGGCCTCGGCGAACGCCGCCTCGCTCCACGGCCACCAGTCGACGGGGTTGCCGGCGTGCGAGCGCAGATAGGGGCTCGTCGAGTCCGCGAGCCTGCTGCCCGTCATAGCGTCATCCCCGATGTCAGACGCTCAGTACGTCGCGGTGTCGGGATCGGCACCGACCCGGTTGCCCGCGTCGAGGGCGTCGATCGCGGCGAGGTCGGCGGCCGTCAGCTCGAACCCGAAGACGTCGATGTTGGCACGCATGCGCTCCGCCGAACTCGACTTCGGAATCAGGATGATGCCGTTCTCGAGGTGCCAGCGGATGACGACCTGCGCCGGCGTCACCCCGTGGGCCGCCGCGATTCGAGTGATCGCGGGCAGGCCGAGGAGGTCGTACTTGCCCTGCCCGAGCGGACCCCACGCTTCGATCGCGATGCCGCGCTCGGCGCCGAAGGCCCGCAACCCGCGCTGCTGGAACGTCGGGTGGAGTTCGACCTGATCGACGGCGGGAACCGTCGATGAACCGGCGATGATCTTCTCGAGATGCGACTCGGTGAAGTTCGAGACGCCGATACTCGTCGCCTTGCCGGCATCCCGGATCTGTTCGAGCGCAAGCCAGGTCTCGAGGTAGCGGTCGAGGTCGGGGCGCGGCCAGTGGATGAGGTAGAGGTCGACACGGTCGAGCCCCAGCTTCTCGAGGCTCCGGTCGATCGCCGCGAACGGTGCCTGTGCGCCCTGGTGGATGCTCCACAGTTTCGTCGTGATGAACAGTTCGTCGCGCGGGATCCCCGATGCGGCGATGGCTCGTCCGACACCGATCTCGTTCTTGTAGATCCATGCCGTGTCGATGTGACGATATCCGGCGGCGAGGGCCTCGGACACGATGCGCTCGGTCTCGTCGTCGGAACCGAGCTTGAACGCACCGAACCCGAGCTGCGGGATCTCGTGGCCGTCATTGAGCTGCACGGTGGGAATCGTCATTCTTTCAGCCTAGGTCGGTTGACCTGAGCGCGTCCGAGGCATAACCTACAACCAAATGGTTGTAGATATCGAGTTGAGCGACGCCGCCGTCGATCGCATCTTTCACGCCCTGGCCGATGCGACACGGCGCGACATCGTGCGACGCACGCTCCTCGGCGAAGCGACGGTGAGCGAACTGTCGGCGGCGTACGCCATGTCGTTCGCCGCCGTACAGAAGCACGTCGCCGTGCTCGAGGGAGCAGGACTCGTGACCAAAGAGGCCCGCGGTCGCGCGCGCATCGTACGCGCCGACCCCGAACGCATCGCGACAGCGCGCGACCTGCTCGACACCTACGCCGAACTGTGGCGCGGCCGCATCGACCGTCTCGATGCGCTTCTCGCCAGCGACGACTGACCGAACCGAAAGAAGGAGACCGCCATGCCCGTGACATCCGTCACCACCGACCTCGAAGCCCTCACGATGACCCTCGTGGCCGAGTTCCCCGTCCCGGTCGAGCGCCTCTGGAGCGCGTTCGCCGACCCGCGCAAGCTCGAGCGGTTCTGGGGTCCTCCCGGCTACCCCGCGACGTTCGGCACGTACGACCTCCGCCCAGGAGGCATCGCGCACTACTGGATGACGAGCCCCGAGGGTGAGCGGTTCCACGCCCGCTGGGAGTTC
>CBFGZU010000114.1:0-4925 GCA_965653335.1 uncultured Pseudolysinimonas sp. | reverse complement strand
TAGTACTTGTCGTAGAGGGCATGATCGGCCCGATCGAAGGTGATCGTCGGACCCGGGTCGGAGGTGTCGGCGAGCGGCTTCGCGTCGAGCACGACGAGTGCGGTGATGAGCTTGCTGATGCTCGCGATCGGTCGCGCGCCGTCACCACCTCCGGATGTCCAGATGCCGCTCGCCGTCTCGCCGAGGTATTGGTCGGCTCCGGCGACACTCACGGCGTAGGCGCCCTCGACGGGCACAGCGATCTGCACGGCGGGGGGCACCTCGACGTTCGGAGCCACCGCGTCGAGCGTGGCGGCGCCGACGGGCGCGGTGAGGGCGTACGCCGCATAGCCGCCGGATGCCGCGGCAACCGCGAGGGTGACGATGAGCGCGGCGATCCGGCGCCGTCGACGTCGCGTGCGGCGCTCCGGAGGGTTGATCGGCGGCATGGTGGGTTGCGTTTCGACGGCCGGTTCGTACCGCATCAGCTCCGTGAGCTGAGAAAGCCCGTCGGGCGCTCCCTGATGTGATCGCATGACCAGCCCCGACCCCTATCCGATCAATCCTGAGACCTCATCATCTTCTATCATCGCCGGGTGCGAGGGCAATAGGGTCGAATCGTGACCGATCCCGTCGCCGCGCCCCCGCCCGTCGCTCCACCGCCTGTCGAGCCCGCCCCCGCATCCACCGTCCCCGCTCCGGCTTCGCCGCCACGTCCGCGGCGTCGACCCCTCTTCGGCGGGATCGCCTTCGCCCTCACCCTTCTCGCCTACCTCGCCGCGGCGGGCATCGCGTTCTACGCCTACGGGCAGACGCTGGATGCCTTCATCCAAGGTCCGCCGTGGTGGGCGCTCACCTCGCAGCTCGCGGTGCTGCCTGTCGGCATCCTCTGCTTTCTCGGCCTGGTGCTGGGCATCATCGGCGCTGCCCGGCGCGAGAAGCCGGGCTGGCCGGCGATCACCGCGATGATCCTCTCGCTGCCCGGATTCGGCTACGTCGCGGCCGCTACCTTCGTGTGGTTTACGGTCACGACCGCCTGCTCGACCCCACCCGGCGCCTGCGGGTTCTAGAGCCGTTAGACTGTGCCGGGCCGTTTCTGCCTCGGGGCGTAGCTCAGCTTGGTAGAGCGCCCGCTTTGGGAGCGGGAGGTCGCAGGTTCAAATCCTGTCGCCCCGACTGCTTTGAATGGGCACAGCGCCCACCCTCACCCTCATCCACACAGGAGACGTATTCCCATGGTCACGACGACCGTCGAGCGCCTGTCGCCCACGCGCGTGAAGCTGAACATCACCGTCACGCCCGACGAGCTCAAGCCGAGCATCACCCACGCGTACCAGCACATCGCGGAATCGGTGAACATCCCCGGCTTCCGCAAAGGCAAGGTGCCGCCGCCGATCATCGACCAGCGCGTCGGCCGTGCCGAAGTCATCAGCCACGCCGTCAACGAGGGTCTCGACAAGTTCTATCGGGATGCCGCACGCGACGAGAACCTCAAGCCGCTCGGCCGGCCGTCGGCCGACATCGTCGCGCTGCCCAACGAGAAGGACTTCTCGGGCGACCTGCAGATCACCGTCGAAGTTGATGTGCGCCCCGATTTCACCCTTCCGAAGTACGACGGGCTCAAACTCGAGGTCGAGCCGGTTGCCGTCACCCCCGACGAGGTCGAGAACGAGCTCGAAAACCTGCGCTCGCGGTTCGGCACGCTCGTCACCGTCGATCGTCCCGCGAAGACCGGCGACTTTCTCACCCTCGACCTGAACGCCACCATCGGCGGCCAGGAGGTCGACACCGCGAGCAACGTCTCGTACGAGCTCGGTTCGGGCGAACTGATCGAGGGGATCGACGAAGCCCTCGACACCCTCACCGCGGGGGAGTCGACGACTTTCGAGTCCGACCTGCTCGGGGGCGACCACGAAGGCGAGAAGGCCCAGATCGCCGTGACCGTGCTCTCGGTGAAGGAGCGCGAGCTGCCCGAGGCCGACGACGAGTTCGCGCAGATCGCCAGCCAGTTCGACACGATCGGCGAACTCCGTGCCGACCTGCGCGCGCAGCTCGAGAAGAGCAAGTCGTTCAGCCAGTCGATCGAGGCGCGCGACAAGATCGTCGACGTGCTGCTCGAGAAGCTCGACATCCCGGTGCCGCAGCAGCTCATCGATGACGAGGTGCACCGTCACCTCGAAGGCGAGAACCGACTCGACGACGAAGAGCACCGCGCCGAAGTTGTCGTCTCGAGCGAGAAGACCTTCCGTCAGCAGATCCTGCTCGACGCGATCGCCGAAGCCGAAGAGGTCAAGGTCGGCCAGAACGAACTCACCTCGTACGTCGTGCAAGCCAGCCAGCAGTACGGCATGGAGCCGGGCGAGTTCGTGAAGATCCTCGACCAGAACGGGCAGCTGCCCGGCGTCGTCGGCGAGATCGCGCGTTCGAAGGCGCTCGCGACCGTGCTGAGCAAGGCGAAGGTCGTCGACACGAAAGGCAAGGCGGTGGATGTCTCCGACTTCCTCGCTCGCGCCCTCGGCGACGGCGATTCGGGTGGCGAGGTGTTCTCGGTCGATGAGCACGACGGCCACGACCACGACGGCCACGAAGGTCACTCGCACTGAGGTTCTTCCCGAAAGCCCCGGCCCGCGCGGCCGGGGCTTTCGTGTTCCTCGGGTGGAGGGCGCTAACTCTCACCGAGAGACTTGCCTAGCGCTGAGGAGCGGGTAAGTCTCTCGCTGGATGAGAGTTAGGTCCGGGTACCGTGGCATCCTGACGGGATGACGCGGTATGTGGCGTTGCTGCGCGGAGTGAACGTCGGCGGGGTGAACGTCAAGATGGCCGACCTCGCCGAGGTCGTGCGCGGGCTCGGCTATGACGACGTGACGACGGTGTTAGCGAGCGGAAACGTGTTGTTCACGACGACGGATTCCGCGTCCACCGCCAAGGAGAAACTCGAGACCGCCCTGCGGAAACGCTTCGGGTACGAGGCGTGGGTGCACGTTCTGACCCAGGAGCGGGTGCGGGCGATCGCGGAGGGGTACCCGTTCGAGCGGGCGGCCGACCGGCATGCGTACGTCGTCTTCATCCTCAAGCCGGAACTGCTCGATGCCCTGCTCGCCGTCGAGCTCGACCCCGCCATCGAACAGGCCAAGCGGGGTGACGGGGTGCTCTACTGGTCGACCCCGAAGGGCTCGACGCTCGACTCGGCGATGGGCAAAGCGCAGGGCGCGGGCAAGCACAAGCCGTGGCTCACGACCCGCAACCTCAACACCCTCGAGAAGTTGCTCTAGCCGACCCGGTCGTCGCTGGCGGGCCGCCGACGCACCATTCCTAGGAAGAATGGATGCCTCCACCCCACGGTTGCTGGGGCCCGGCCTCACAGTGCTCGGGAATTCCTAGGAATGGTGCGCCCCACGACCTCCCGCTCTGCCCAGGGCGAACATGACCGTGGCGCCCCCGTCCTCCCCGATAGATTCGACCTCGGAATCAAGCGAACGGAGCTTCCCCTCATGGCCGATACGGCATTCCCGCCGAGCGTCTTCGACCGACTCCTCAAGGACCGCATCATCTGGCTCGGATCCGAGGTGCGTGACGAGAACGCCAACGAGATCGCGGCCAAGCTTCTGCTGCTCGCGGCCGAAGATGCGAACAAGGACATCTACCTCTACGTGAACAGCCCCGGCGGCTCGATCACGGCGGGCATGGCGATCTACGACACGATGCAGTTCGTGCCCAACGACATCGTCACCGTCGGCATCGGCATGGCGGCCTCGATGGGACAGTTGCTGCTCACCGCCGGCACGAAGGGCAAGCGCTACATCACGCCGAACGCCCGCGTGCTGCTGCACCAGCCGCACGGCGGATTCGGCGGCACGTCGAGCGACATCCAGACGCAGGCGGCGCTCATCCTCGACATGAAGAAGCGCCTCGCCGAGATCACCGCCGAGCAGACCGGTAAGACCGTCGAGCAGATCAACGCCGACGGTGACCGCGACCGCTGGTTCACCGCGAAGGAAGCCCTCGAATACGGCTTCGTCGACCACATCCGCGAATCTGCTGCCGACGTCATCGGCGGCGGCGGCACCAAGTAAGGAAGACGACCACATGGACACCCCCACCTTCCGCGCCGCCGGCAGCCTTCCGGAATCCCGGTACATCCTCCCGAGTTTCGAAGAGCGCACCGCCTACGGATTCAAGCGTCAAGACCCGTACGCGAAGCTCTTCGAAGACCGCATCATCTTCCTCGGCGTGCAGGTCGACGACGCCTCGGCGGATGACGTCATGGCCCAGCTGCTCGTTCTCGAGTCGATGGACCCCGACCGCGACATCGTCATGTACATCAACAGCCCTGGCGGCTCGTTCACGGC
The DNA here is from genome assembly GCA_965653335.1 of uncultured Pseudolysinimonas sp. Lineage (GTDB taxonomy): Bacteria > Actinomycetota > Actinomycetes > Actinomycetales > Microbacteriaceae > Pseudolysinimonas_A. The sequence continues at coordinate 597 of CBFGZU010000114.1, read as the reverse complement.
CATGACGGCGATCTACGACACGATGCAGTACATCCGTCCGCAGATCCAGACCGTCGTGCTCGGGCAGGCCGCGTCGGCCGCCGCGGTGATCCTCGCCGCGGGCAGCCCGGGCAAGCGCCTCGCGCTGCCGAACGCCCGCGTGCTCATCCACCAGCCGGCCTTCGGCGAGGCTGGCCGCGGGCAGGCGTCCGACATCGAGATCCAGGCGGCCGAGGTGCTGCGGCTGCGCACCTGGCTCGAGCTGACGCTCTCGAAGCACTCGAACAAGTCGCAGGAAGAGGTGAACAACGACATCGAGCGCGACAAGATTCTCTCGGCCGATGACGCGCTCGCCTACGGCCTCATCGACCAGGTGCTCACGAGCCGCAAGAACATTCCGGCGGCGCTCGTCAAGTAGACGTCGGATCGTCGCGGCGCTTCGGCCTCCGGGCGAGGAGCACCGTGACGATCACGGCGCTCCCGACGGCGCCGACCGCGGCGACGATCCACACGACGTCGCTCGGCGGCACGTCGGCCTCGCCACCGTCGCCGGGCTCGGGGATGGCGCCGCACCGCGCGGGTTCCGCCGAACCGGTCACGGCCTCCACGTCGCCGGCC
>CBFGZU010000113.1:0-4965 GCA_965653335.1 uncultured Pseudolysinimonas sp. | reverse complement strand
AGGCCGTCGGGGCCGCCGGCGACGGAGAGGTCGGGTTCGTGGGCGCGGTAGTCGCCGGGGATCTCGTCAAGGCGAGCCGTGGGCACGTGGGGGAGGTAGGCGACCGCGAGGTCGACCCGTCCGCGGAGGTCGTCGGGGAGGGCATCCCACCAGTCGCCCTCGTAGACGGTGAAGCTGTAGCGGGTGGCGTTGCGTACGGCGTAAGTCAGCGCGCTCGCGTCGAGGTCGACACCGTATACGTCGGCGCGGGGGAGTCGGGTCGCGAGGGCGGCGGCGATCGCGCCGGACCCGGTGCCGAGGTCGACGACGATATCGGCGTCGGAGCGGGCGGCGACGGCGGCATCGACGAGAATCTCGGCGCGGGTGCGGGGAACGAAGATGCCGGGGCCGACCTCCACCTCGATGCCGGCGAACAGGGCGACGCCCAGGGCGTGCTCCAGAGGGATGCCGTCCGCGCGGGCGGCGACCACGGCATCCGCTCGTTTCTCGTCGTCGCCCACGACGCGGCGGATCTCGGCGGCTTCCTCGTCGGCGAAGACGCAGCCCACCGCTCGGAGGCGCCCGACGAGCGGGTCTGAACCGAGGGGGTCAGGCATCCCGAGTGGGCGGTTTCGGTTTGCGAATCAGGCGGGGGATGCGCTCGATCCGCCGTTGCTCGGGAAGGCTCCAGTGGAACAGCACCGCGAGGATCCGCACGGCGACGGTGAGGGCGACGCCGACGGGAGCGGCGATCGGGATGGCGACGCCGAAGCCGACGAGGGCGACGAGACTCGTCGTGCCGACGAGCGCCGCGACCGCGTAGAGCGACCCCACGTGCATGAGGGCGATCGGCAGTGACAGCAGCACGTCGCGCAGAATCGACCCGCCCACGGCGGCCAACACTCCCACGAAGACGGCGGGCACCTCGGGGAGACCGGCGGAGAGGGCCGCGGTCGTGCCGATCGCGCCGAACAACCCGATCGTGAGGGCGTCGAGCACCGTGATGACCTTCGCGAGCCGGGAGAAGATGCGCTCGAGCAGCATCCCGATCAGCGCCGCGCCGGTCGCGACCGGCAGATACCAGTTGCTCTGCAACGCCTTCGGCGTCTCGTTGAGCAGGATGTCGCGGATCAACCCGCCGCCGAACCCGGTCGCGATGCCGATAATCGCCACCCCGAGCAGGTCGAGCCGCCGGTCGCGGAACTGGGCGGCGAACATCGCCCCCTGCAGCGAGCCGACGCCGACAGCCAACAGGTCGGCCCAGAGCGGGATCGTGAAGGCGGTCAGCACGGTCCCATTCTTCCTCCGAGCGCCACCGAGTCCGTCGAACGCGCCCAATATCGGAGACGCGTCCGACGGACGGAGTGGCGCTCGCGGCCCGGCGGCACGCCGGCTACTTCGAGGCTCCCGATGCGAGCCACTCGTCGAAGGTCTGAGTGCCGTAGCCCGGAACGCCGGCGAGGTGATGGCCGGCGCGAAACGCGGCGAAAGTCTTTCCCGGCAACGCGATCGACAGCACGCGTCTCGACGCGCGTCCGGCGCGTTGCAGACGGCCGAGGATGTCGCTCACGTCGAGGATCTCGGGCCCGCCGACATCCGCCACCCGCCCGCCCGGCGTTCCGGTCGCGAGTTCGGCGAGCCGAAATGCCACGTCGCCCACCCCGATCGGCTGCAACGTCAGGCCGCGAAGGAAGACGTGCCCGCCCAGCATCCCGAGAATCTCGCCAGGGAACGAGTGGAACTGGGTCGCCCGCAGGATCGTAAACGGGATGCCGGATGCCGCGATCGTCCGCTCGATGGCGATCTTGTCGCGGTAGTAGAAGTACGGGATGCTGTCGACCCCGACGATCGACAGGAACACGATGTGTGATACCCCCGCCGCACGCGCGGCGGCGAGGAGCCGCTCGGAGTCGGGCAGATCTTTGCGGCGGTTGGTGGCGAGATGCACGACGACCTCAGCTCCCGCGAGGGCGGCGTCGAGTCCGGCTCCGGTCGACAGGTCGGCGGCGATGCGATCGTCAGCGGGCGTGCGGCTCATCGCCCGCACCTCGTGACCCGAGGCACGCAGCAGGCCGACGAGCGGGACGCCCGGGCCGGAGGTGGCGCCCGTGACGACGATCGTGGTCATGAGTTCTCCTTCACGCGGGTGGCCTTCTCGTCGAAACCTCGCTCGCCACATCCACATCTTCTCAACTCATCCGGGGGAGACTTGTGCTCATGGGCATGACGTATCGCGACGAAGCGGTCGTGCTGCGCACCCACAAGCTCGGCGAGGCCGACCGCATCGTCACGATGCTGAGCCGGCAGCACGGCAAGATCCGCGCCGTCGCGAAGGGTGTGCGGCGCACGGCGTCGCGGTTCGGCGCGCGGCTCGAGCCGTTCATGGTCGCCGACCTGCAGCTCTACAAAGGGCGCAGCCTCGACATCGTGCAGCAGGCGGAGTCGATCGGGGCCTACGGTGCCGACATCGTCGACGACTACCCGCGCTTCACGGCGGCGACCGCGATGGTCGAGACGGCCGACCGGCTCACCGATCACGATGCGGGCCTTCAGCATTACCTGTTGCTCGTCGGCGCGTTGCGGTCGCTCGCCAAGGCCGAGCATGCCCCAGGGCTGACCCTCGACTCCTACCTGCTGCGGGCGCTGTCGATCGCCGGCTGGGCGCCGTCGTTCGTCGACTGTGCCGTCACGGGCGAGGCCGGCCCCGGGCATACGGCGTTCGTCGTGCAGCTCGGCGGTGTGGTGTGCGACGCTGTCGCTCCGCCCGGGGCCCCGCGCCTCGACCCCGTGACACTCGGCACCCTCGCTGCCCTCCTCGCGGGCGATTGGTCCACCGCGGAGGGCTCCGACGAACGCACCCGATCCCAGGCATCCGGTGTCGTCGCCGCGTACACCCAGTTCCACCTCGAGCGCGGTCTGCGCTCGCTACAGCATGTCGATCGGACGATCGCGTGACGGCATCCTGGTCCGCTCTTCGCGAATTGGTCCGCGCGCAGCCACACGGAACGATTCGCAGGACGCGGACCAGCCGGGGTAGGGGAGGCATGACGTGACGGGGCTGCCGATCGACTGGACGGGGCTGACGCCGCCGACCGTGGCCGGGGTGCCGAAGCATGTCGCTCTCGTGATGGATGGCAACGGGCGCTGGGCGAACCGGCGCGGGCTGTCGCGCGTCGAGGGGCACAAGGCGGGGGAGGCGAGCCTGCTGGATGTCGTCGCCGGCGCCATCCAGATCGGAGTGACGCATCTCTCGGCCTACGCGTTCTCGACCGAGAACTGGGCGCGTAGTCCCGACGAGGTGCGCTTTCTCATGGGCTTCAACCGCGATGTCATCCGTCGTCGGCGCGACCAGTTGCACGAGTGGGGCGTGCGCGTGAAATGGGCGGGGCGCCGACCGCGGCTGTGGCGTTCGGTGATCGACGAACTCGAGATCGCGCAAGCGATGACGGCCGGCAATTCCGGGTTGACTCTCACGATGTGCGTCAATTACGGCGGCCGGGTGGAGGTCGTGGATGCCGTGCGCCGGATCGCCGCGGATGTCGCGGCCGGGCGCATCAAGCCCGATCGCATCAGCGAGAAGACGCTGCAGAAGCACCTCTACGTGCCCGATCTGCCGGATGTCGACCTGTTCGTGCGGTCGTCGGGGGAGCAGCGCACGAGCAACTTCATGTTGTGGCAGTCCGCGTATGCCGAGATGGTGTTCCTCGACACGCTGTGGCCCGACTTCACGCGTGAGGATCTCTGGCACGCGATCGAGATCTACGCGGGGCGGGCTCGACGCTTCGGGGGAGCGGTGGACGCTCCCGATCCCGCGACCGACGGTTAGTGTCACCGAGACTGTAAGTGGTATCCTCTGTTCGGGTCACATTGACTCTTACCGAGAGGAGCGTCGCGTGGAAACGGGCACCGCGATCGAACTCGCCGTCTCGACGGTGATCTTCGCGCTACGCCCCGAGGGCGACGAGGCCGTGCTGTCGATCCCGCTCGTGCGACGCACCCGCGATCCGTTCGCCGGCCGGTGGGCGCTCCCCGGCGGCGTCGCGGAGCCGACCGAGAGTCTCGCCGACACGGCCGCCCGCAAACTGCTCGAGACCACCGCACTGCGCCCCGCCTACCTCGAGCAGCTCTACGCGTTCGGCGATCCCGACCGCTCGCCGACGGGCCGCGTCGTTTCGGTCGTGTATTGGGCGCTCGTGCGGCCGGAGCTCGCCGACGCGGGCGTCGAAGACGACAACGTGCGGTGGTTCGTCGCCGACGAGCTGCCCGAGCTGGCTTTCGACCACAACCTCATCGTTCGCTACGCCTTGTGGCGGCTGCGCACCAAGATGGAGTACTCGCGCATCGCTCACGCCCTGCTCGGCGAGACCTTCACTCTCGCCGAACTGCGTCGCGTGCACGAGATCGTGCTCGAGCGGCCCCTCGACCCCGCCAACTTCCGCCGGCACATCGAATCGTCGGGCGTTCTGGTCGACACCGGCGAGACCGTGCCCGGCGGTCGCCACCGCCCCCCGCGCCTCTACCGCTACGACACCAACCTCGAGCTCGCCGACAACGGCCCGCTCTCTCCCTCGACTCCGGAGGAAAGCAAGTGACCTCGATCGATGTGCTCATCCGCACCGCGCCCGACGAGTCGTGCAGTACCGACCTCGCGAAGGGGCCGTGGGAGTTCGACCCCGTCCCGGGCTACGGCCCCGGGTCGAGCATGGGCGACATCATCCCAACCGGGTCTCCGCGCCAAGGCGAACTGCCGGTCGCGTACCGCGACGCCGAGGCCGCCGAGTTGCACGCCCGCATCCGCGCCGCGAAGGCCGCCCTCGGCGACCGCGTCGTCATCCTCGGTCACTTCTATCAGCGCGACGAGGTCGTGCAGCACGCCGACTTCCTCGGCGACTCGTTCCAGCTCGCGAACGCTGCGCAGACCGTGCCCAACGCCGAGACGATCGTGTTCTGCGGCGTGCACTTCATGGCCGAGACCGCCGACATCCT
>CBFGZU010000112.1:0-4981 GCA_965653335.1 uncultured Pseudolysinimonas sp. | reverse complement strand
CGGCATCTACCACGGCACCAACGCAGGTTCCGCGAGCTGGTACGAGTTCGCCCGGGCGATCTTCGAGGAGTCCGGGCTCGACCCCGATCGGGTTCAGCCGACCGACAGTTCCGCGTTCACCCGCCCCGCCCCGCGTCCGGCTTATTCGGTGCTGGGTCACGCCGCCTGGGGCGCGGCAGGGCTCCCCGCACCGCGCCCCTGGCGGGATGCCCTCCGCGCCGCGATCGCCGAAGGAGCGCTGAGCGCCACATGAGCACGCTGCGGGTCATCGTCGACGACATCCTGCTGCCCGCCGGCTCGCCGCGCGCACGCTACGCCGAAGACCTCACGCGCGCCCTCGTCCAGACCACCCCGCGCGGCAGCGCCGTCGCCGGTGTCGTCGCGGCCTCCCCCGAAGACGACTACGCGCGCCTCCGCGACGTGCTGCCGGGGTTGCGGCAGTTGCACAAGAGCGCGCTCGCCCGTCGCGAACTCACCGCCGCCTGGCAGCATGGATTCACCGTGTTGCCCGGTACGGGCATGGTGCACGCGCCGAGCCTCTTCGCTCCGCTGCGGCGACACGACCGCGACGCCTCCCCCGGCGACCAGACGGTCGTCACCATCCACGACGCGATCGCCTGGACGCATCCAGAGCTGCTGCCCTCCCGCACCGTGTCGTGGACGAAAGCGATGGCCAAGCGGGCCCAACGCTATGCGGATGCCGTCGTCGTTTCGAGTCACGCGGTCGCCGCCGACCTCGACGAACACCTCCAGCTCGGGGATCGGATGCGGGTCATCGGAGCGGCACCCGCGACGACACTCGTCGCTCCCGACGACGCCGCCGAACGCCGCGCCGCCCGAGGGCTCCCCGAGCGCTACGTCGTCGCCGTCGTCGAAGCGGACCCGCTGAACGGCTTCGCCGACCTCGCCGCGACAACCATCGGCGGCGCCACCGTCGTCCTGCTCGCCGCCCCGGGTGATGCCGCCGCGATCGACGACTCCGACCTGGTGACGGTGATCGACGATTCCACCTCAGTCGAACGCGCCGCCATCCTCGCCGGCGCCTCTGCGTTCGTCCACCCAGGCATCACCGCAGGACCCCCCGGGGCCCTGCTCGACGCGCTCGCCCTCGGCCTTCCGATCATCGCGAGCGATGTGCCCGCCATCGCCGAACTGACGGCCGGCTCCGCTGTGCTCGTTGAGCGCACGACCAGCTACGTCACAGATCTCACCGACGCGATCAGGGGCGTTCTCGACGATCCGGCCACCGCCGAACGCCTGAGCATCGCCGCCCACGACCGCGCGAAAGCGTTCACCTGGCACGACGCCGCCGAGAAGATCTGGCAACTGCACGCCGACCTCTGATCCTCCCGGCATCCTGTTCATCCGCGACTTTTCGTCCTGATCGACCGTTGGCCAAGACGAAAAGTCGCGGATAGAGGAAGGCACGTGGATGCGGGAGCCCCGCGGCTACTCGGCAGGGTCGGTGGGGGGCGGGGTGTAGGGCACGAGGGCGGCGTCGACGGTCGATTGGATGAGGGCGAAGTCGGGCGCCGACTCCTCATCGATAAGGGGCGGCACGAAGTCGATCTTGGTGAGCGGCAACTCTTTCGTCTTCGCCGCGAGTTCGACGAAGTAGCCGAGCATCGACTGCGGGATGTCGGTCGACACCACTTGTGACCCGGCACCCGCGACACCCTGGAATTTCAGCAGCACGTTCGCGGGTTCCATCTGCCGCAGGATCGCCTCCTGCACCTGACGCTGCCGCGCCATCCGGTCGTAGTCGGTCGTGCCGTAGCGTGACCGCGCGTACCAGAGCGCTGTCTGCCCATCCATGTGCTGCAGCCCGGGTTCGATGTAGCCGATCGGGTCGGCCGGGCGGCCGTTGTCGAAGGTGTTCGAGCCGAGCGGCACGCGCTCCGTCACCTCGATCTCCACCCCGCCGAGAGCGTCGATAAGTTGCGCGAAGCCTTGCATGTCGATGAGCACGTAGTACGGGATCTCGAGGCCGGTGACCCCTTCCACGGCGTCGCGCATCGCCTCGATCCCCGGCCGGCTGCCTTGCGCGGCGGCATCCGGATAGAGATCGGGATGTTCTTCGCCGTAGGTGTAGAGGTAGCTGACGAGACACTCGGTGCCGCAGTCGTATCCGGTGGGGAAGTCGTTCCACAGCGGGGAGCCCTCGGCGAACGGCACATCCTCCATGTTGCGCGGGATGCCGAAGATCACCGCCGAACCCGTCGCCGCCTCGATGCTCACGACGGAGATGCTGTCGGGGCGCAGCCCGAGCCGGTCGGGCCCGGCGTCGCCGCCGAGCAGCAGGATGTTGTAGCGCCCGTCGATCGGCGGTTCCGACGCTCCCGGTGCGAAGATGCCGAGCAGCCCGATCGCGGCGACCGAGTTGGCGACGACGAACCCGCCCCCCGCGAGCGACACGACGAGCGACAGCACTCCGACGGCGGCGACGACCCCCCGCGCGCGCGGGGCCAGCCGCACGAAGCGCACGAGCCGCAGGGTGTCGAGGGTGAACACCACCCAGAGCACCACGTAGAAGACGGCGACGACGACGAGAACGACGAGCGCGGGCGTGAAGGTCACGATCGACAGCAGGATGCCGCGGGCAGCGACGGCGAGCACGACGCCGACGACGACCAGCAGCCAGAACACGAGGGTCGCCCCGAGCCCGAACCGCCCGAGCCGGCGGTTGCCCGCGAGCACTTGAGCGGAACCGGGGATGAGCAGGTTGAGCACGACGAGCCACCAGCCGCGCCGGGACATGAATCGCGGCGAGCGCAGGTCCGGGGTGCGGACCGAGGGGGCGGTCTGACTCACGAGCCGTCGGAGAGGCGCGCGTTCTTGTCGGCGACCATCTGTTCCAGACCCGCCGCGAACTCGGCAAGCTTCGCGGTGAGCGCGGCATCGCCCGACGCGAGGATGCGCACCGCGAGGATGCCGGCGTTGCGGGCGTTGCCGATCGCGACCGTCGCGACCGGGATGCCGGCGGGCATCTGCACGATCGACAGCAGCGAGTCGAGACCGTCGAGGTATTTGAGCGGCACGGGCACCCCGATTACCGGAAGCGTCGTGACCGAGGCGATCATGCCGGGCAGGTGGGCGGCGCCGCCAGCACCGGCAATGATGACCCGGATGCCGCGCCCGGCGGCCTCGGCGGCGAAGTCGATCATCGCGCGCGGGGTGCGGTGCGCCGACACGATGCTCACCTCGTGCGGGATGCCGAATTCTTCGAGCGCCGCTACGGCGTCGTTCATGACGGGGAGATCGGAGTCCGACCCCATGACGACGGCAACGAGCGCAGGCACGGCGCCCATGCTATTGCTCAGCCCTCGAAGAACCCTGCCGCGGCACGCGCCCGGGCGCGGACGGCATCCAGATCGGTTCCGACCGCAGTCACGTGACCCACCTTGCGACCGGGCCGGGATGCTTTGCCGTACGAGTGGAATTTCACGTCGGGGTGGGCCGCGAGCGCCGCCGGATAGCGGTCGGGCATCGTCGCACCCGCCGGGCCGCCGAGCACGTTGACCATGACGCTCACGGGCGCGAGCGGCGTGGTGTCGCCGAGCGGCAGATCGAGCACGGCCCGCAGATGCTGCTCGAATTGACTCGTCACGGCGCCGTCGATGGTCCAGTGACCGCTGTTGTGCGGGCGCATCGCGAGCTCGTTGACGAGAAGGCGGCCGTCGGCGGTTTCGAAGAGTTCGACGGCGAGCACGCCCGTCACGTCGAGCCCTTCCGCGATGGCGATCGCGAGCTCCCGCGCCTCATCGAGCAGCTTCCCCGCCCGCGGTGCGGGGGCCGTGACTTCGGCGCACACCCCATCGCGCTGCACCGTCTCGGCGAGCGGCCACGCCGCCACCTCACCCGACGGGCGACGGGCGACGAGTTGCGCGAGTTCGCGCCGGAAGTCGACGAGCTCTTCGGCGAGCACCGGCCCGGTGACGAGCCAGTCGTCGGCGTCGGCGGCATCCCGAACGACGCGCACGCCTTTGCCGTCGTACCCGCCCTTCGGGGTCTTCACGACCGCCGCTCCGCCGTTCGCGGCGAGGAAGTCGGCCAGACCCGCGCGATCACGCACCTCGGCCCACGCCGGGATGGGCACTCCGAGCGCCCCGAGCCGCTGCCGCATCACGATCTTGTCTTGCGCGACCTCGAGCGCCTCCGGGCGGGGCCGCACCGGGATGCCCGCCGCGACGAGCCGCACGAGCACGTCTTGCGGAACGTGCTCGTGGTCGAAGGTGACGACATCCACATCCGCGGCGAATCCGAGCACCGTCGCGGCATCCCGATAGTCGCCCACGGCGGTTGCGGCGAGCACGGCGGATGAGTTCTCGATCTCGGCGAGCACCCGCAGTTCCACGCCAAGCGCGACAGCGGGGGGGATCATCATGCGAGCCAGCTGACCGCCGCCGACCACGCCGATCACTGAACCCACCCGACCAGCCTATCGGCGGCCACGGGGCGCACGGGGCGGCGGTTAGGCTTCCTCAGTGATCACCCGAGTGCTCGACCTCGCGAGGCTCACCTGGGACCGCCTCGTGCGGTACGCGCTCAAGTTCGGCGTCGTCGGGCTCGTCGGCTACGTCATCGACGTCGGCCTGTTCAATCTGCTGCGGCTGGGGGTCTTCGGCGACGGCCACGTTCTGCAGGACCCGATCGGTGCCAAAGTGCTCTCGGTCACCGTCGCCGTGCTCGTGACCTGGTTCGGCAACCGCTACTGGACTTTCCGGGAGCACCGCCGCGAGAACTATCTGCTCGAGCTGCTCGAGTTCGCCGTCGTGGCGGCCGGCGGGTTGCTCATCGGCCTGCTCTGCCTCTGGGTGTCGCACTACGTACTTGGCTTCGACAACCTCGTCGCCGACAACATCTCCGCCAACGTTGTCGGGCTCATCCTCGGCACGACGTTCCGTTTTCTGCTCTACCGGTTCTGGGTTTACGGCCACCACCGCAAAGACGGCCTCTCCGCCCGCGAGCACAAGGCCGAAGC
>CBFGZU010000111.1:0-5072 GCA_965653335.1 uncultured Pseudolysinimonas sp. | reverse complement strand
AAGACTCCGGCATCGACCACCGCCGTGTGCTCGCCGTGATCGCCTGGCTGCAGCGGTAACGCCTGCTGCGGCGGAGGTGAACGTTTCGGAACTCAGCGCTTCGGTACGCGCCCGCGACCGAAGATGAGCCACAGGATCGACCCGAGGATGCTCAGGAAGAACGCCACGAGGATCCAGATGAACTTGCCGAGCGCGCCGTGGTTGGGGTTGTTCACGATCGACACAACGGTGATGATGAAGACGATCAGCGCGATCAGGCCGCCGATGCTCGCCGAAATGGGCTCCATATGTGGCAGCCTATCGACGAAGTGTGCGCGGGATGCCGACGCTTGTGCGCGGAATGCCGACCAGGTGGGGGAAGCCGTCAATAGCGTCGCACCAACGATTCATCGTTCTCGGCTCGGGAGGCAGTGTGGTTTTCTCGGCGTTCACGCCCGCGGTGGAGGTCGCTGCGGCGATCCGGCGACGCGAGGTCAGCCCGGTCGAGGTGACCGAGCATTTTCTGCGCCGGATCGAGGAGCGCAACCCCGAGCTCAACGCAATCGTCTGGATCGACCCGGAGGCGTCGCTCGCCGAGGCCCGGCGGGCTGAGCAGGCGGTCACGAGTGGAGCGGATCTCGGACCGCTGCACGGCGTGCCGTTTCCGGTGAAAGACCTCACGGTCGCCGCGGGCCAGCCGTGCTACTTCGGTTCGCTCGGACTCGACGAGGCGGTGCAGACCGTCGATGAACCGGTGATCGCGGCGCTTCGGGCCGCCGGTGCGACGGTACTGGGCCGCTCGCACGCCCCGGAGGCTGGCACCATGACCGTCTCGGAGACCCGACGGTTCGGCATCGGTCGCAATCCCTGGAATCTGGAGTTCTCGCCGGGTGGGTCGAGCGGAGGCGCCGCGGCCGCGCTCGCCGCCGGTTTCGCGCCCTTCGCCCACGCATCCGATGGCGGGGGTTCGATTCGGGTTCCCGCCTCCTCGTGCGGCCTCGTCGGCCTCAAGCCGTCGCGGGGCCGGGTGCCGCACCGTTTCATCGGCTGGGAGCACGCGGCGACCGAAGGCGCTGAGGCGCGCACCGTGCTCGACGCGGCGACAATTCTCGACGTGATCGGGTATCACGAGCCACGAGCCATGTACAACGCTCCCCGGCCACGTCGGCCGTTCGCTCAGGAGGTGGGAGTCGCGGTGCCGCAACTGCGGATCGGGCTCGTGCTCAACGCTCCCGGGGGGCTGCCGGTCGACCCGGAGTGCGCTGAGGCGGCATCAGCGGCGGCTGAGCTGTTGAGCGAGCTGGGTCACATCGTGACGCCGGTGCCGCTGCGTACCTACAGCGAACCGGCGGTCATGGGTTACATCACGCACATCATGGATGCCGCCGTCGGGGCGATCCCCTATGTGAAGCCCGAACTCGCCGAGCCATACCTTCAGGCTCGACGCGAGCGGGCGTTCACAGCCAGTTCAGCCGACTATGTGCGCAGCGCGCTGCTCATCCAGGATGAAACCTGGGACATCGTGGATCAGTTCGGCACCGACTTCGACATCGTGCTCACCCCGACAATGGCCCGCCTGCCCGCGCCGGCCGGCGAACTGCTCGCCGAAGCGAACAGCCAGCCCGACACGATGCGGCTCCGCGAAGCGCAGATGGTGTCGTTCACGAGTTGGGTGAACCTCGCCGGGCTCCCGGCGATCTCCCTCCCGCTGCACATGTCGCGGAGCGGACTTCCGGTCGGCGTGCAACTCGTCGGTGGCCCATGGGGCGAGTCGCTCCTGATCGCGCTCGCCGCCCAGATCGAGCAGGCGGCCCCGTGGGCGTCGCGCATCCCGCCCGCGTATGCGGAGACCGCATGATCGAGGTCATCCTGTCGATCCTCACGCAGCTCGGCCTCTACGGCCTGCTCGCGCTGTCGCTCTCCCTCGTCTTCGGGGCGAGCAGGATCGTCAACCTCGCGGTCGGCGACTTCGCCGCGATCGGCGGGTTCGTGGTGCTCGCGACGGCCGGACTTCCGTTCGCCGTCAGCATCCTCGTGTCGCTCGTCGTCGCCGTGCCGGTGCTCATCGCCATCGAACGGGGGGTGCTGGCCCGGTTGCGCGACAACGCTCTCGCGACGCTTCTGGTCACGTGGGGCATCGGGATGCTGCTGAGGCAGGTGCTCGAGGTCGCGTTCGGGTCGACCCCGCGTTCGATCCCGGCACCCGTCGCCGGCAGCATCGAGCTCGCCGATGGGCCCTATCCGACCTACCGCCTGGTCGCCGCAGGCGTCGGGGTCGCCGTCATCGTCGTCGTCGTCGTCTTCGTCTACGCGAGCCGGGCAGGCCTACGCCTACGGGCCGTCGCCGACAACCCGACGATGGCGGCGCTGCTCGGCAGCCACCCGGGCCGCACCCGCACGACCGTCTTCGTCGCGGCGGGCCTGCTCGCGGTGCTCGCCGGGGGGTTGTACAGCCCGCTCCTTGGCGTCTATCCGACGCTCGGGCTCAACATCCTCATTCCCGCTTTCGTCGCTCTGCTGCTCACGCGTCCGGGCGCGTTCCGCGGGGCCGTTCTCGGTGCCCTCTTCGTCGTGGCCCTGCAGGTCGTGTTGCGGCGTTTCCTCACCGACACCGTCGCGGATGCCCTGTTCTACACGATCGTCGTCCTGCTTGTCGCATTCCGTTCCACCTCCATCCACAGAAAGGCAATGTCATGGTCAACCCGCGTGTTCGCCGCTCGTTCGGCATCCTGAACCGCCGCCTCGTCGCTGGGGGTGCCGCTCTTGCCGTCGCGGTGTCTCTCACGGCCTGCGGCTCGAGTGTCACCGGTCCCGACGGCGGTGGCGGCGACGGCCCGCTCAAGGTCGGCGTCATCGTGCCGGCCACCGGCCCGATCTCGTCGGCCGGTCTCGCCCTGCAAGCCGGGTTTGAGATCGCCGTCGACAAGATCAATGAGGAGGGCGGCGTCAACGGCCAGCCGGTCGAGTATGTGGTCGAAGACGACCGATCCGACCCGGCCACGTCGACGCAGATCGCGAAGCGCTACGCGCAAGAGGGTGACATCTCGCTGCTGTTCGGCACGATCACGGGGGACACCGCCGTCGCCGTGACCTCGGTTGCCGAAGAGGCCGGCATCCCGTTCGCCACGTCGATTCTCGGTGACCCGGCGGTGTGCAGCCCGTACGGCTGGAGCTTCGGCGAGTCGATCGGTCAGCTGCTCGAGCCCGGCGTTCCCGCGCTCATCGAAAAGTTCGGGCCGCGCGTCGCGATCGTCGGTTCCGACTACAACTTCCCGCGCGATTACGCCGCCGCCGTCAAGAAGTCGGTCGCCGAAAACGGTGGCGAGGTCGTCGCCGAGGAGTACAGCCCGCTCGGATCGACCGACTTCGAGTCGACGATCGGTCGCCTCGCCGCCGCCGAACCCGACGTCATCATGGCGATGGTCGTCGGCGCTGACGCGATCATCTTCACCCAGCAGGCTGCCGCGTTCGGGCTGCTGACGCCGGAGGTCGGCTACGAAGGTGCACCGACGGATGCCGACTACTACCCGGCACTGACGAACCTCGTCGACGGGCGCGACAAGATCGTGCGCTGGAGCGACGCGTTCCAGGATGCCGAGAGCGTCGAGTTCTCGGAGGCCTACCGTGAGAAGACGGGCAGCCCGGTGCCGATTCCCGAGGTCGCGGCGAGCGCGTACTTCGCGATGCGCTTCATCGCGGCCGCGGCGAACGACGCCGGCACGGTCGACCCCGAACAGCTGAATGAGGCGATCGCATCGTTCTCGTACGACTCGGCGCTCGGTGAGGGCACCCACTTCGAGGGTGACCGCAACATCCTCCAGGCGGAGATGTCCACCGTGACCATCCAGCCTGGCGGGGTCTACGAGGTCGTCGAGAACCACGGCATCATCACCGATCCCGGTCTTCCCTGCTGATGAGCGCTGCCGCCCCACGCGCGCACGGCGGCACCGCCCGCCGCGACTCCCGCCTCACCAAGGTGGGGGTCGCGGCCGGGGTCGGGGCTCTCGTGCTGCTCGGTCTGCTTCCGTTCGGTGTCAACCCGGCGGCGTTGAGCGTTGTGACGCTCGGCCTCGTGTACGGGCTGTTCACCTACGGGCTCGACCTCTCCTGGGGTCGGGCGGGACTGATCAGCGTGGGGCAGGCAGCGTTCTTCGGGGTCGGAGCGTACGCGGTCGCGATCGCACCGGGTTTCGGCATCCCGGGCCCTCTCTTCCTCGTGGCCGGCATCGCCGTGTCGATGGCGCTCGCCGCCATCATGGCGCGCATCGCCCTCAGCGTGACCGACGAGATGGCTGTGCCGCTGTTCATCCTGTTGACGCTCGCCGTCAGCCAGATGCTGCAGCGGTCGGCCTCGTCGCTGATCGATATCACCGGCGGTACGAACGGGTTGCCGGTGCGCGGCATGGCGGTGCTGCCGGCGTACTACCTCGTGCTCGTCGTCGTGGTGGTCGTCGTCGCGGTGACCCACCGGTTCGTCGTGCGCGGTCGCCGCGGCATGCGGTTGCTCGCGGTGCTGAGCAATCCGGCGCGTGCCGAAAGCCTCGGCGTGAACGCACGCGGGTCGCAAGTGGGTGGGTTCGTCGCGGCCGCCGCGGTGTCGGCGATCGCCGGCGGGCTGTTCGCACCGGTCGCGGGCATCGTCACCCCGCAAGCGCTCGGACTCGCGTTGTCGACGGCGGTGCTCACCTGGCTCGCCGTCGGCGGCAAAGGATCGATCGCCGGCCCGTTCCTGGGTGCCGGCTTGCTGACGATCGCCGAGCAGTCGCTTGGGGGAGTGTGGCAGAGCGCGTACATCATCGCGCTCGCGATCGCGTTCATCGTCGTCGTCTCGATCGCGCCCTCCGGGTTGGCGGGAGCCGTTCGGTCGATCGCCCGACGGGGTCGCGACATCTCGCGGCTGCCCAAGGTGCGCCCCGTCGCCCCGGTCGAGACCGAGGGCATCGGCGGGGCTCCGTTGCTCGCCGTGCGGAACGTCGATCAGCGCCTCGGCGGGGCGCTCATCCTGCACGATGTCTCGCTCACAATCGACGACGGCAAATGCGTGGCTCTCATCGGCCCGAACGGCGCGGGCAAGTCGACGTTGCTCGGCGTGA
>CBFGZU010000110.1:0-5118 GCA_965653335.1 uncultured Pseudolysinimonas sp. | reverse complement strand
GGAACGGTGATGACGGCATCCGTCACGTCTTCGCCCAGGTACTGCTCGGCGTCGCGCTTGAGCTTGCCGAGGATGCGCGCCGAGATCTCTTGCGGCGTGTACTTCTTGGCGTCGACGTCGTGCTTCCAGTCGGTGCCCATGTGGCGCTTGACCGAGGCGATCGTGCGGTCGACGTTGGTGACGGCCTGGCGCTTGGCGGTCTCGCCCACCAGGATTTCGGCGTCTTTGGTGAAGGCCACGACCGACGGGGTCGTGCGGAAGCCTTCGGCGTTCGCGATGACGGTGGGCTCGCCACCTTCGAGCACGGCAACCACCGAGTTCGTGGTTCCGAGGTCGATTCCGACTGCGCGGGCCATGTGCGTATGTACTCCTTATTCGATGGATGTGACCCGGTTGCTGAGTAGCCGGCGAAGCCGGCGTGTCGAAGCATGAGCCACGCAGACTCAAGTTTGCAACCTGTGGATAACTTTGTCAACTCGACTTGAGTTATCGCGACTCAACCCTCCCCCGACGTCGGCCGCTGTCGGCCACTGACGCGCGCATTCCGGGCGACTACGGCGGACCCGGGCGACCGCGGCGGCCCGGATGGACCGTTTTCGCCCGAATTGACACGGGAGATGCCCCGCGGAGAGTAGGTTGCACGTGACCCGGATCAGTGCCGATACCGGGCGTTCACCTCACGGAAGTAGCGTGCCCGCCATGACCGACCCTCGCCCCGACGTGCTCCCGGCCACCGCCAACACCGGCGCAATCGGCGTCATGGGATTGGATCTGCAGGAAGGGAAGGTCGTCCCGCGGAAGCAAGTGTGGTCGTGGGCCCTGTGGGACTGGGCAACACAGCCGTTCAACACCGTCATCCTCACCTTCGTCTTCTCGGTCTATCTCACGAGCGACCTGTTCCTGCCCGACGGCACCGCCGCGGATGCCAACGGCGAGAACGCCGTGCTGACCTCGGGCCTCGGGCTCGCGATCGGGGTCGCCGGCATCCTCATCGCGTTGCTCGCGCCCGTGCTCGGCCAGCGGGCCGACGCGAGCGGTCGCCGCAAGCTCACCCTCGGGATCGCCACCGGGTTGCTGATCGTCGTCACCGCGCTGCTCTTCTTCGTGCAAGCCGATTACGCCTTCTTCTGGGTCGGCGCCGGCCTCATCGCCATCGGGTCGGTGTTCAGCGAAATCGCCGGCGTCAACTACAACGCCATGCTCGTGCAGGTCTCGACCCCGAAGACGGTCGGTCGCATCAGCGGTCTCGGCTGGGGCTTCGGATACCTCGGCGGCATCGTGGCCCTCGTCATCGTCGTCGTGATGCAGCAGAACGGATGGTTCGGCATCACGACCGACGGCGGGCTCAACATCCGGGTCGTCGCCCTCGGCTGTGCGGTGTGGACGGTGCTGTTCTGCATCCCGATCTTCCTCAACGTGCCCGAGGCGGCGCCCGCCGCCGGGCGCGAGCGGGTCGGGTTCTTCCGCAGCTACGTCGTGCTCGTGAAAGACATCGCCCGCATCTTCCGGGAGACGCGGGCGACGTTCTGGTTCCTGCTCGCGAGCGCCGTCTTCCGCGACGGCCTCGCCGGAGTCTTCACCTTCGGCGCCATCATCGCCGCGACGGTCTTCGGATTCAGCCAGATCGAGGTCATCCTGTTCGGCGTCGCCGCCAACATCGTCGCCGGCGTCAGCACGATCGTGGCGGGACGCTTCGATGATCGCTTCGGGGCACGCGCCGTCATCATCACCGCGCTCACCGGACTCGTCGTCGCCGGGCTCGTCGTCTTCTTCGCGCGCGACCTGGGTACGACGGTGTTCTGGATCTTCGGTCTGCTGCTCACGGTGTTCGTCGGGCCGGCCCAGGCGGCGAGCCGTTCGTTCCTCGCGCGCGTGACACCCGCGGGTCGCGAGGGCGAGATTTTCGGCCTCTACGCGACGACGGGCCGCGCGGCGAGCTTCCTGTCACCGCTCGCGTGGGCCGGCGCGATCGCGATCTTCGGCTCGACGGCCTGGGGCGTGCTCGGCATCGTGCTCATCCTGCTCGTCGGCCTCGTACTGATGCTGTTCGTGCGCATCCCGCGCACCACGCGAATCGCGGCCTGACTAACGGTCCAGCTGCAGGCGGCGCCACGCGAGGCAGGTGAGCGCCGCCGAGGCGAGCGGCAGGATCGGCACGAGCCACCACGCCGCCGCCGGCACGCCGCTCGGGTCGATCGCCCACAGGGCCGGCGTCGCGAGCGGGAACCAGGGGCCGGCCCCGGCGAAGACGGAGATCTGCGCGACCACGACGATGACGGCGACCGCCCCGATGCCGGAGAGGAGGCCGCGGCCGAGGGTCGCCAGGAGCGCCGCGGGCAACGAGATGAGCCCGCAGCAGAGGATGAGCACCGGCAGACGCGCGAGCATCCCGGCGCTGTCGGCATCCATGGCACCGAGCCCGGCCACGGTTCCCGCGAGCACGACGGCACCGGTGGTGACGACGGCGAGCCCGACCGACCACGCGAGGTAGACGAGGATCTTCGCGAGCGCGATCGTCGCGCGGCCGACGGGCAACGCGAAGAGTCCCGAGATCGTGCCCTCGGTGAACTCGCGGCCGAACGACCAAGCCACGACGATGCCGCACGCGAAGAGGCCGCCCGCCCCGGCGATCTGCACGGCGCTGCCGCTCAGCACCTGCCACGGCGTGCCGTTGGCGAGCGCCCCGAGCTTGGCCAGGGCGGTGACGTTGCCCGCTTGCGCCGCGAAGGCGAAGGTGAGCGACAGCGCGACGAGCCCGCCCACGAACATGATCGAGCTTGCGAGCGCGGCACGGCTCGAGCGGAACTTGCGTGCCTCCGCGCGAAGGGCGATCCCCAGGGCGTTCATGCGGCTGCTCCCGTCGCGAGGTCGTCCCGGTGGATGGCGTCGAAGAACGCCTGCTCGAGTTCTGAGCCGCGCGGGGGAAGCGTGCCGATCACCCGGCCGCGGTTGATGACGGTGATGACGTCGGCGATGCGCGACACCTCATCGAGGTGGTGACTCGAGACGAGGATGCCCGCCCCCGTCGCCGCACGACGTTCGAGCGCCTCGCGCAACCGGATGACGCCGGCCGGGTCGAGCGCGTTCGTCGGTTCGTCGAGCACGATGATCGCGGGGTCGTGCTGGAGCGCGGCGGCGAGGCCGACGCGGTGCTTGTTGCCGAGCGACATCGCACGCACTCGCACGGCGCGATACGGCTCGAGGCCGAACTCGGCGATCGCCGCGTCGACCATCTCGGGAGCGCGGTGACCCGCTCCGTGCAGGCGGGCGGCGAGCAGCAGGTTGTCGCGACCGGTCAGTTCGCCGTAGGCGAGGGGGTGTTCGATGAGGTGCCCCGCGCGGCTCCACAGCGCGGCGGGTGCGCTGCCGAGCTGGTGTCCGTCGAGGGTGACGCTGCCCGCGTCGGCGCGCAGCATCCCGAACGCGACACGCATGAGCGTGGTCTTGCCGGCGCCGTTGAGGCCGACGATCGCGTGGATCTGGCCGGGCTCGACCCGCAGGTCGATGTCGTGGATGCCGGCGCCGCCGCGAAAGGAGCGTGACACTCCGCGCAGGTCGAGTCGGGGCTGGGTCATGATGCTCCCTCGAGGACGCCGAGCGCCCGGTCGATTGCTGCGCCCATCGGACGTTCGTCGTCGCCGGCCGCCCACTCGAGCAGCGCGGCCATCATCGCCGCGAGGAGGGCGGCCGCGGCAACCCGCGCGGCGTCGGGTTCCGCGCCGTCGGCGACGAGTTGCTCGGCCACGACGCGTTCGGTTTCGAGGGTGTTGCGCGATACCGCCCCGCGGAGGGCGGGCGTCGCGGCGACCCGGAGTCGACGGCGCATGAGGTCTCCACCCTCGACGGGAACGTCGGCCCACGCGGCGCGCACGCCGGCGATGGCACGCGCGAGCGGCGGCAGGTTCTTCGGCTGGGCGGCGATGCCGGCCGCGATGACCGGGTCGTACGGGTCGTCGAGCAGGAGAGCATCCTTGGTCGCGAAGTGGCGGAAGAAGGTCATCTCGCTCACGCCCGCCTCTGCCGCGATCGATGCGACGGTCGTCGCGTCGTAGCCGTCGCGCTCGAAGAGGGCGATCGCCACCTGGAAGATGCGGGCGGCGGTGCGCTCGCGTTTCGTGCTCACGGCGTTATGTTAGTAACTAACATTTTGTCATCGCAAGCTACTCGGGCCAGGCGGCGAGGAATCTCTCGAGCATCCCGGCGAACGCACGCTTCTCGGCCGCATCGAAGTCGGCGAGCGCCGTCGCGACGGCGGCGCGGCGGCGTGCATGCGCCGACCCGAGCACCTCGCGCCCCGGCGGCGTCAACGCGATGAGCGAGCGCCGAGCATCCGTGGCGTCGGCCTGTCGGATCGCGAAACCACGGCGCACGGCTTCCGCGGCGAGCCGGCTGGCCCGCGGCTGGTCGACCCCGACGCGCAACGCGAGCTCGGTCACACTCAACGGCTCGGCTTCGAGGGCGTCGAGCGCCCGGAAGAGGGCGCCGGTTGCGGCGTCCGCTCCCGCGGCGCGACCCAGGCGACCGGATTGCTGTCGGCGCCGGATCTCGGCGAAGGCGGTCGCGATCCGGGAGATCTCTTCGGGCGTCGTCACGACATCCATGTTATCTTACATGTACTGTTACATAGATCACCGAAAGGACCCCGATGACCACCCCCGTCCCCACCGACCGGCGCCCGCTCGGGTACTGGATCGACGCCGTCGGGCACTCGCTCGCCCGCAGCCTCGAACGACCGCTCGCAGACGCCGGCATTGACCGCAGCACCTGGCGTGTCATGACGGTTCTCGAACGCGGCGCCGTCACCGAGCGCGGCCTCGCCGCTGCCCTCCCACCCGACGAGACCGAGTTCGCGCGCCGACTCGCGCGACTCGCCGAGCTGCGCTGGGCCGAGGTCGCCGACGGGCGCTGGCGGCTCACCCCTACCGGCCGCGTCGCCCACGACGACATCCTGCTCACCGTCAGCGAGGTGCGCCGCGCCGTCACCGCAGGAATCGCCCCCGGCGACTACGCCACGACGCTCGCGACGCTCGCGCAGATCGTGCGCAATCTCGACGGTGCTCAGCAGGCGCAGGGCGCCGACGGTTCCCACACGGCGTAGGCGATGAGCAGCATCGTGAC
>CBFGZU010000109.1:0-5147 GCA_965653335.1 uncultured Pseudolysinimonas sp. | reverse complement strand
AACTCAGGCTGATTGGCGGCGGACTCTTGGCGGATCGGGGGCGCGACGAAACACGTTGTTTACATCCGCGTGCCGGACGTAATCTTCGCGAAACACCCACCACGCGCCCCGGTAACGTCGCGCCCCCAGACTGAGCCTCGTACCGTACGGCGCCCGTGCCCGCTGACGAGCGCGGGCGCCGTACGGTGCACATCTTGCAAGCTCCCAGAGAGGTAGTGGTCGATCCAATGGATAGTGGCACCTTTGCATGGGCGGTGACCGCAGGCGCCTTGGTTCTCTTCATGACGCCCGGTCTCGCCTTCTTCTACGGCGGCCTGGTCAAAGCCAAGAGCGTCATCAGCATGATGATGATGAGCTTCGGCTCGATGGCACTCATCGGCGTTCTGTGGGTGCTCTACGGGTTCAACATGGCGGCCGTCGGCGATGGCGGACCATTCGCTTTCGCGGGCGACCCGTTCTCGGCGTTCGCACTCAACGGCGTCGGTGAATCCGACCTCGTCCTCGCGTTCTTCGGGGCGACCTTCGCGATCATCACGGTCGCGCTCATCTCGGGCGCGATCGCCGACCGCGCGAAGTTCGGCTCGTGGTTGATCTTCGCCGGCCTGTTCGCCACCTTCGTGTACTTCCCGGTCGCGGCGTGGGTCTGGGGTGGCGGCTGGATCATGAACCTCGGCGACATCACAGGCCTCGGCGTCTCGGTGCTCGACTACGCGGGCGGTACGGCCGTTCACATCAACGCCGGTGCGGCGGCTCTCGCCCTCGCGCTCGTTCTGGGCAAGCGCATCGGCTTCGCCAAGGGTGCTCACCAGCCCCACAACCCGCCGTTCGTGCTGCTCGGCGCGGCCATCCTGTGGTTCGGCTGGTTCGGGTTCAACGCCGGTGCCGAAGGCGCCTGGCTCAACGCCGACGGCAGCTACGGCGCGCTCGCTTCCGGCGCCACGGTCATCGGAACGATCGTCGTGAACACCCTCGTCGCCCCCGCCGCAGCGGTCATCGGGTGGCTCATCGTCGAAAAGATCAAGGACGGCAAGGCCACATCGATCGGCGCTGCCTCGGGTGCCGTCACGGGTCTCGTGGCGATCACTCCGGCCTGTGCGTTCCTCGAGCCGGGCTGGGCGATCGTGCTCGGTATCCTCTCGGGTGCCATCTCGGCGCTCGCGATCGAGCTCAAGTTCAAGCTCGGATTCGACGACTCGCTCGACGTCGTGGGCATCCACCTCGTCGGCGGCCTCGTGGGCACGCTCTTCCTCGGCTTCTTCGCGAAGGAGACCGGCCTCATCTACAGCGGCTCGTTCGCGCAGCTCGGTGTGCAGGCGATCGCAGCGGTCGGCGTGATGGTGTTCTCCTTCGTCGTGGCGTTCATCATCGGTTTCGTGATCGAGAAGACGATCGGTTTCCGTGTGAAGAACGAGGACGAGATCGCCGGAATCGACACGATCGTGCATGGCGAAGAGGGTTACGTGCTCGACGCCAAGTAGCAGCGACGACGTGCGGAGGCTTTTCGCGCGGGGCGTCGTCCTTTCGGGGACGGCGCCCCGTACATTTGCGCCATGACCGCGCTATTCGTCGGCATCTCGTTCGCCGCCGGGGCGCTCGCCACCCTCGCGATCTTCCAGCTCGTGCGCCCCATGATCGGCGGACGGATGATCTGGCCGGCGATCACCGCCGCGGTGCTCACGACGGCGGTGACAACCACGATCGGTGTCGCCGCCGACATCGCACGCGCCGACTATCTGCTGGGCATCTCGGCGTTCACGCTGCCCGTGCTCGTGCTGCTCGAAGCGGCGGCGATCGCCTCCGGTGCCGATTGGCTCGCCCGCTGGGCGCTCATGCTCACCTGGGGTCTCATCGTGTTCCCGGGCGCCGCTCTCATCCCGTTGCTCGTCACCGCGGGCTGCCGTTTCGACGGGTGCGGGATCATCGACTTCGGTGGGGCGCTTCCGCTTTTCGTGTCCTCGGCCGCGTACGTGCTGCTCGCCTGGTCACCGATCCGCGCCGTGTCGGTGACCCCGGCGCGGGGGAGCGCGGCGATTGCCGGAATCCTCGGGTTCTGGATCGCCTTCGCCCTCTGGCTCGCGAGCCTCGAGGCCGCCGTCGATGAGTACCTTCCCCGGATCGTGCTCGCGGGGGCGATCGGACCGTCCGCCGGAGCGCTCGGCTGGCTTCTCGTCGACCAGTTGAAGGCGACGGGCCGCCCGTTCACCCGGTCTCTCGGCTTCGGATTCCTCGCGGGGATCGCGGCGACCGCGCCGGGAGCCGTCGCGGTGTCGTTTCCCTGGTCGGCGGCTGTCGGAGCTCTCGCCGGGATCGTCGGCGCGGTCGTCCTTTCCGCGAAGCCGATCGTGGCCGCCGGAATCGCTCCGCGCTGGGGACTGGCCCTGCTCGGTGCCACAGCTGTCGGGTTTCTCGCCCCACCCATCTCGGGCGACACCGTCGGCATCCTGTTCAGCGCGCAAGTCGGAGTGCTGTGGGCGCCACTGCTGGCCTTCCTGAGTGTGGCGCTGGGCGCAGCGGCGGTTTCGGTCCCGGTGTGGGTGCTTCTGCGGCGCCGGCAGAGCGCATGACGGAACCGGAGCCGATCCGCCGCACCGCCCCTCCGCTGACGGGGCGCGCGATCGCGAGTCAGCGCTGGAGCGACCTCACGTTCCTGCACTGGCGTGTCGACCCCACCGAGGTTTCGCCGCTGTTGCCCCCGGGTGTGACTCCCGACGAGTTCGACGGAGCCAGCTGGGTCGGGCTCATCCCCTTCCTCCTCGACCGGGCGACCCTTTTCGGCAGTCCGCCGGTGCCTTACGTCGGCCGCTTCGTCGAGATCAACGTTCGCCTGTACGGCGTCGATGCCGCGGGCCGTCGTGGCGTGGTGTTCCGCTCGCTCGAGGCGTCACGACTCGCGGCAGTGCTCGCGACGCGCGCGGTGTTCGGGCTGCCGTACTTCTGGTCGCGAACGACGATGGATGCCGATGGCGACGTGATCCGGTACGGGTCGCGTCGGCACGGAGGCGGGCCCGCGAGCAGGATCGTCGCGCGACCGGGGGCGCTTGTCGATGCCAATCCGCTCGCCGACTTCCTGACGGCGA
Organism: uncultured Pseudolysinimonas sp.; assembly: GCA_965653335.1. Classification (GTDB taxonomy): domain Bacteria; phylum Actinomycetota; class Actinomycetes; order Actinomycetales; family Microbacteriaceae; genus Pseudolysinimonas_A. The sequence goes on along the minus strand of CBFGZU010000109.1, from coordinate 2,070 downwards.
GGTGGGGCATGTTCACCGCTCGTGGCGGGCGCACGCGGTTTCTGCCGAACGAGCACGATCCCTGGCCGGTTCACGCGGCCGAGCTGCTCGATCTCGACGACGAGCTCGTCGCCGCAGCGGGGTTGCCGGGCGTCACGGTTCGCGCGCCGGACTCGGTGCTGTTCTCTCCGGGCGTGACGACCCGGTTCGCGGCCGAGTCGACTTGACGTCGATGAGAATGCGTCGTCGTCGGCGGTGCCTCGCCCATCGCGCTCGGTGCCTACTGAAAGGATCTTCCCGTGGCCTACCCCGATCCTGTGCTCGAGTCCGTCTTCGAGATACGTGTCTCCGTCGAGGAGAGCCGGCACATCGGCCGGAGCGCTGACGAGAAGCTGTGGTTCACGCCCGTCACGGGCGGTACTGTCGACGGCCCGCGCCTGACCGGCGAGGTGCGCGTCGCGGCAGGCGAATCCCTCTCCGAGAGCGAGTACTACTTCCGCACCGCCCCGGTCTTCCAAACCGACGCCCCGCAGCATCGATGGCTCGCCGAGAACCGATTCGTCGGAATGGCTCGCGAAGAAGAGGGTCAGATCTGCGTCCGTGTCCTTCTCCTGGCATGAACGGCGGCCGCGTGCCGCGCAACGGCGGGGTTTCGTTCTGGTGGCAGCAACTCGGCACGCCGACCCCTCGTCAGAGCCTGGGTGGGCATCTGCAGGTCGACGTCTGCATCGTTGGCGCCGGCTACACCGGCCTCTGGACTGCCTATTACCTGAAGAAGCTCGACCCCACCCTGCGCGTCGTCATTCTCGAGGCCCGATTCGCGGGTTTCGGGGCGTCGGGCCGCAATGGCGGCTGGCTCAGCAGCGCGGTGACCGGCGGCCGGTCACGCTACGCGAGGAGCCACGGTCGGGATGCCGCAGTCGCACTCCAGCTCGCCCACAATGACACCGTCGACGAGGTGCTGCGGGTGCTCGACGCGAACGGCATCCGGGCCGATCAGCGCAAGGGCGGCGAGCTGCGGGTCGCGCGCAATGCGGCGCAACTCGGGCGACTCCGGGCGGAGATCGCCGAGGAGAGCACGTGGCCCGGCACCGACCTCGTCGCGCTCGACCCGGTCGAAGCTGCCGAGCGAGTCGGCGTCGCCGGGCTCACCGGTGCCGTATGGGATCCGCACTGTGCGAAGGTCAACCCGGCGAAGTTGGCTGCTGGACTCGCCTCGCTAGTCGAAGGCCTCGGCGTGCGCATCTTCGAGGGAACGCGGGTCGACGAGATCCTGCCCGGTCGTGCGGTGACGGCCGAGGGCACGGTGTCGGCCGACCACATCATCCGTGCGACCGAGGGTTTTACCGCCGACTTGCGCGGGCAGCACCGCACCTGGCTGCCGATGAACTCCTCGATGATCGTCACCGCTCCGTTACCCGACGATGTCTGGGGGCAGCTCGCGTGGACCGGGTACGAGACGGTGGGCGATTACGCCCATGTCTACATATACGCCCAGCGGACCGCCGACGGTCGCATCGCGTTCGGGGGACGTGGGGTGCCCTACCGCTACGGATCGCGAGTCGATCAGGACGGCGAGACACAGCGCCGAACCGTTCGAAAACTCACCGCGCTGCTGCACGACTTCTTCCCCGCGACCGCCGACGTGCCGATCGAACACGCGTGGTCGGGTGTTCTAGGTGTGCCGCGGGACTGGGCTGCGACCGTCGGGCTCGACCGCACGACAGGGCTCGGTTGGGCGGGCGGCTACGTCGGCACCGGTGTTGCGGCGGCGAATCTGGCCGGGCGCACCCTCGCTGACCTGGTGCTGCGGCGAGACACCGATGTGACGCGCCTGCCCTGGGTGGGACGGCGCACCCGCTCCTGGGAGGTCGAGCCGCTTCGCTTCGTCGCGGTGCACGGACTCTACGCGGCGTATCACGCGGCTGATGCGTGGGAGTCGCTCGGCGGCGCACGTACCTCGCCCATCGCGAAGATGGCGAACGTGGTGGCCGGACGATGATCGAAGTCGCGGATGCCGGCGGCCGACGGATGTGGTGGGCGATACCGGACTCGAACCGATGACCTCTTCCGTGTGAAGGAAGCGCGCTA
>CBFGZU010000108.1:0-5151 GCA_965653335.1 uncultured Pseudolysinimonas sp. | reverse complement strand
CGCGCTCCGAGACGACGTGCAGGTCCCACCCTGGGGGCGCCTTCACGGTCAGCGATGCCGGGTCGACGAACACGAGAGCCGAGAAGACTGGCACCGCGAAACCCGCCGCCTGCGAGAGTTTGGTGGATGCTCGCTGAAGTTCCGCCATCGAGCTGCGCAGGTAGTGGCCTCGGCTCTCGAGCGTGGTCTCGACACGCCGCTTCGCGGCTACAACTGCTGTTGCCTGCCCGCGCTGCGGCGGGCGTGCGGTGCCGATTCTGCACGGGCTGCCCAGCTTCGAGGCGTTCGAAGCGGCCGACCGGGGTGAGGTCGTGCTCGGCGGATGCCTCGTCACCGACGATGATCCCGAGTTCGCGTGCACGGGGTTCGACTGCGGGTTGCGGTTCGGAGGTCTCGACCAAGCGTCCCAATTTTGAGATATTTGTTCCAAATCAGGTATATATGTGCCAAAATTGAGACATGCAACTCTCGCGCCCGGCCGAGCAGCTCTTCGGCGAGAACGCGGGCCGGGTGCTCCATCGTCTTTCGATCATGAGCGACGAGCTCACCGGCCGGCGAATTGCGGAGCTCGCCGACGTGCCCGTAAGCAGCGCCGCGCGAGTCCTCGCCGAACTCGAAGACATCGGGCTTGTCTCTTCGCGTGCCGTCGGTGCATCACGCGTCTACCATCTGAACCGGCGTCACGTGCTGTGGGATCCCATCGAAGCCATCCTGGCTTCGCCAGCGCGTGTTGAGCAGGTGGCGATCGAGGCTGTCCGGCGCGTCGTCGGCAACCGCGCCACCCTGACGGCGTTCGGCTCGTTCGCGCGAGGCGATGCGGGGCCAACCAGTGACATCGACTTGCTGCTCATCTGGGACGACGACGTGACGGCCGACGAGATGGACGCAACCCTCGATGTCGTCAATTCCGAAGTGGCTCTCGCCACGGGTAACCGCGTCGACGTGATCGCGCTGGGATCGGACGGTCTTGAGCGGCTCGTGAGGAGTCAAGACCCGTTGATCGAGTCGTGGCGACGAGAAGGCCGCACGCTTACCGGGATCGAACTCAAGACCCGCATCGCGAGAGCTTCCGCGTGAGTAGGCGCGAGCGCCCCATGTCCAACAGCGACGTGCGCGCTCGTGCGGAACATGCACGCGCGTACCTGCTCGTCGCAGAGCTCATCCGCGACGACGACACGTTGGAGGCGCGCACCAACATCATGGGCGCGATCGCTGTCTTGTCGGGAATCGCGGCCTCCGACGCGATCTGCGGGAACGCACTCGGGCTACGGGTCGCAGGGGACGCCCACGCCGAAGCGATCGACCTCCTGCGTCGGGCGACCCCGCCCGACTCGAAAGCCGCGTCGGCACTCACGCGGCTCCTGGCATCCAAGACCGACACGCAATACAGCGCCCAGCTCGTCAGCGGCGCCAAAGCTCGTGAGCTCTTCAAGGCGGCAGAGCAACTCGTGAACGAGATGAACAGTCGGCTTCGCGCGTGAACCTCACCCCTGAGCGCGACCGTGCGGTGGGGGACCGGGAGCAAGCCGGCATCCAACCAGCACAGACGGCTCACGACCTGTGGGTCGAGCGGCAGAAGCCGCGGCCGAAGACCCTTGCGCTCGCGGGCTGAGCGAACTTTCGCGACACCTGAGACTTCTCTGAAACCCACTTGGCACTCTCGGATGCAGAGTGCTAAAACAGAAGTGGGTCTCGCGGACCCCGCATGACCCTTCATTCGGTGACGAAAGGAGATTGATCATGTCCAATCCGTACGATGTGCTGAACCAGTTCGACCGCCTCGCATCCAGCGTGTTCGATACCGCTCGAACTCCTCGGCTGATGCCCGTCGACCTGTTCCGCGACGGCGATCAGTACGTTCTCAGCGCCGACCTTCCGGGAATCGACCCCGCGTCGGTGGATCTGGATGTCGACGGCCAGCTGCTCACCATCCGCGCCGACCGGATGGCGCCGGCCAGCGAAAACGTGAAGTGGATCGCGCACGAACGGCCCTACGGGTCATACATGCGCCAGTTCACCCTCGGCGACGGCGTCGACCTCGAGAACATCACCGCCAACTACGAGCACGGCGTGCTGTCGGTCATCATCCCGGTGGCGGAACGCGCGAAGCCGCGCAAGATCCAGGTCGCGGCCGGCTCGAGTGCCTCGGGGCAGGTCGACGCGACCCGGGCGGGTGATCGCAAGGAGGTGACCGCGTGAGTGCTCTGCTGACGCCTCAGCCGCGCCGGCCTCGGATGCCTGACCATTCCGGCATCCGTCTGCCTCGCGGCAACATGCGACGCCGGTTCGTGCCCGAACGGCCGGTACGCCACCCGTCCCGACCGCGCCCCGCCGGTACGCCACCTTTGCGCGCGACATGAGGATGTGACGGATCCCCGGGGGGTGGCGCCCGGGGATCCGTCGCACTTCGGAGACGGCTCACCCAGCTCGGCGGGTGATCATGGTCGACCACGCGTACCGTGGAAGCATGCCCGGCGTCTTCCCCGCAGACATCCTGGCGACGATCGTGCTGTCGGCATCCAGCGTGCTGCTCGGCCTCGGATTGCCGCTCGCCGCGGGGCTCGCCATCATCGGGCTCGTGCGCGGCTTCGTCGAATACTCGTGGCGGGAGTTCGTGCTCGGGATGCTGCTCACCGTCGCGCTCGTCGCCGGCGGGGTGTTCCTGCGCACGTGGGGCGGCGGGTTGCTGCCGGCAACGGAACTGGGGGCCGCGAACGCGACGGCGTCGGTGGTGTTCAGCGCCGTCACACCACTCGGGGTGATCCTCGGGGCGGTGCTCGTCGTCGTCGCGTTGCTACGGCGGTACGTCGGGGCTGCGTGGGAGCGGCGGCGCGCCGCTCGGGATGCCGGGGGCGCTCGGGGCGCGCGGGGCGCGCGGGATGTTCGGGACGTTCGGGGCGAGTGAGTTCCGGTGGCTGTGAGTCTCGGTGGCGGTGAGTCTGGGCGGATGAGTCCTCCACAGGCTGTTTCGCGGTGACTTCTTCTACTTTCGAAAGTTTGTTCTTCCGGGGAGAATCGATACCGGAAGGATTGAACCGTGACCTCGACGACTGCTCTCGCGACCGCTGTAGCGGCTCTGCGGGGTGTGCCGCGGTCGGTCGACGCCTGTCGGGCGGCGTCAGATGCCTCCGTCATGGAGTGGCTGCGGCTCGCGGGGGAGGCGAAGAAGCTCGCGGATGCGCATCTCGCGCTCGCGGCCGGGGAATTGGCGCGGCGCTCGGCCCCGGAGCTCGGCGGGGCGGGGCTCGCGCGACGGGAAGGCGCTCGCACTCCAGAAGAGCTGTTGCGGTCGGCGACGGGTGCGACGGGTCGGGATGCCGTCGTCGCGGTGCGGGTCGGACGGCTGTCGCAGGCCGACCCCTCGATCCCGGGGGATCGGGTGCTCGGCGAACGAGTTGTCGAGGGGGATGTGTCGGTACAGGCGGCCGAGGCCATCCGCGCCGGACTGGAGGGAACGGCGGCACCGCCGGAGCTGATCGGTGAAGCGACGGCGTTGCTGTGCGACGAGGCGCAGCAGATCGATCCGGACCGCTTGCTCAAGCGTGCCCGGGAGGTGCGGGATGAACTCGATGAGGCGGGGATCGCCGCCCGGGAGGCGGTGCTGAGGGGCCGTCGGTCGCTGCGACGACTGGATCTGCGAGACGGGATGAAGCGGCTGATCTGGGACTACGACCCGCTCACCGCGGGGGTCGTCGACGAGATCTACGACCGTGCGACCTCACCTCGCCGCGGCGGCCCCCGGTTCGTGGACCCAGAGATGGTGGCTCGGGCGGAGAACTTGGAGCGCGATGAGCGCACGACCGAGCAGATCGCGTCGGACGCGTTCACGGAGCTGTTGCGGCAAGCCGCCACCATCGACTCGAATGTGCTGCTCGGCAAGGGCACACCGGGCGTGCGGGTGCTCGTCCCCGCCGCCGATCTCGCCACCGGAGTCGGACATGGGGTGATCGAGGGAAGCGGTGAAGCGCTCTCGATCGGCACCGTGCGCGCTCTGGTGTGCGCCAACGGCAGCCGCAACGCGCTCCTCGACTCGATGGGCGACGTGCTCGACCTCGGCCGGGAGCAACGGCTCTACTCCGCCCACCAGCGCGTCGCCCTCTCGATCCGTGACGGCGGCTGTCTTTGGACCGGTTGCGAAAGGCCCCCGTCCTGGTGCGAAGCACATCACATCGACCACTACGTCCGAGACCACGGTCGCACCGACCTCGAGCGGGGTGTGCTGTTGTGCCGGCACCACCATCTGAAACTTCACAACGAGGGATGGCAGATCCGCCGACGCGACGGACGGTACTGGCTCCATTCGCCCCCTGAGCGGGGCAGACCCCCGGTGCTGCTGACCACCAATTCCCGTGCGATCCGAGAACACGTCGCGCGAGAGTCCGCCCGGTCAGCGCCACCCGGCCAGGAGAGTTCAGCGAACGGCGCGCAGCCACCGAGGGCGAAGCACACTCGGGGCTGGCTCCCAGCGGGTGCCGAGCGTCCGCCGTCGATGATCGGAAGATGACGCGACGTTCCATCCCGTTCGCCGCACTCGCGGTCGTATACCTCGGAATCGTCGCGGTGCTCACCCTCGTGCCGACGCTATGGCGCACCCGATGGGCTCCCAGCGGCGGCGACGTGCTCTCGCCCGCAACCTGGCTCGACCCCGACACGTGGGTTCGAGTCGGATCGCCCGAATTCATCGCCAACATCCTGCTGTTCCTTCCGCTCGGGGTGCTCGTGCGGCTCGCCCTTCCCCGTGCCGGATGGCTCGCCCCCGCCGCGCTCAGCATCGCCCCGTCCATCGCCGTCGAAGTTCTGCAGATGGGAACGCCGCGCGTGTCCGACCCGCGCGACATCGTCGCCAACACCGTCGGGGCGCTGCTCGGCGTCGTCATCGCGTCCGTCATCCTCGCCGTCCGCGGCCGCGCGACCCGCAATCAAACCCGACCAGATCACGGGGATTCTGCGGGTGCACCGTCGACCGCCCCCGAAAGCGATCTCACGCGTGCTCCGGTAACCGCCCCCGAAACCGATCTCACGCGTGCGGCGGGATGACCTCCTCCGAGGAGTTGCTCGACATTTCACCGTCGGCCGTCGGCATCCGCTGATCGTTCATCTGGCCGTCAGAATCGTTCGGGTCGCTGCCCTCGCCCGCCCCTCGCCCGCCCG
>CBFGZU010000107.1:0-5236 GCA_965653335.1 uncultured Pseudolysinimonas sp. | reverse complement strand
AAAACGACCGAGTCGACGACCTTCGCCCCGGATGCCACCGTGACCCACGGGCCGAGAACGCTCCGCTCGAGGTGACCGCCGGAGACGACGCACCCGAGAGAGACGATCGAATCGATCGCGGTGCCGACGGCGTTCTCACCGTCGCGCACGAACTTCGCCGGAGGGGAGTTCAGTTGCTGGCTGAAAATCGGCCAGTCGCGGTTGTAGAGGTTGAAGACCGGAAGTGCCGAGATGAGGTCTTGATGCGCGTCGAAGAACGACTCGATCGTTCCCACGTCGCGCCAGTAGAAGCGGTCGCGGTCGGTCGCCCCCGGAACGAGGTTGCGCTGCAGGTCGTATGCCGCCGCCTCACCACGGGCGACGAAGTCGGGGACGATGTCGCCGCCCATGTCGTGGTTGGAGTCGGGCCGCTCACCGTCGCGCTGAACCGCGTCGATGAGGACGTCGGCGTCGAAGACGTAGTTGCCCATCGAGGCGAGCACCTCCCCGGGGGAGTCGGCGAGGCCTCTCGTCTCCTTCGGCTTCTCCTTGAACGCCGCGATGCGATGCGGGTCGTCCGGGTCGAGTTCGATGACCCCGAACTGGTCGGCGAGCGCGATCGGCTGCCGGATCGCCGCGACGGTGACTCCCGCACCGGACTCGATGTGCGCGTCGACCATCTGCGCGAAGTCCATGCGGTAGACGTGGTCGGCGCCGACGACGACGACGATGTCGGGACGCTCATCCCGCAACAGGTTGAGGCTCTGCAGGATCGCATCGGCGGACCCCGCGAACCAGCGCTTTCCGAGCCGCTGCTGCGCGGGCACGGAGGCCACATACGCGCCGAGGAGCCCGGACAGCCGCCAGGTCTGCGACACGTGGCGGTCGAGCGAATGCGACTTGTACTGGGTGAGCACGACGACCTGACGCAACCCCGAATTCACAAGATTCGACAGGGCGAAGTCGACGAGGCGATAGCCGCCGGCGAACGGAACAGCGGGCTTCGCCCGGTCAGCCGTCAACGGCATCAGCCGCTTGCCTTCGCCGCCTGCGAGAACGATCCCGAACACCTTCTTGCCCGCCATGGGTCAACAGTACGGGCCGCTGCCGTAGCGGTGTACTAGCGTTCACAGAATGCGAGTCGACGTGATTACCCGCGAGTATCCGCCGGAGGTCTACGGAGGGGCCGGCGTCCACGTAGCCGAGCTCGTCGCCGCCTTGCGACCCGACGTCGACGTGATGGTGCGGTGTTTCGGCTTGCCCCGCGATGAGGCGGACGTGCACGCCTATCTCGTGCCTCCGCAGCTCACGACGGCGAACCCGGCGCTCGCGACGCTCGGGGTCGATCTGCAGATGGCACAGGATGTCGGCGGCGCCGACATCGTGCATTCGCACACCTGGTATGCGAATGCCGCCGGGCACCTCGCGAAACTGCTGCACGGCATCCCGCACGTCGTCACGGCCCACAGCCTCGAGCCACTGCGCCCCTGGAAAGCGGAGCAACTCGGCGGCGGGTACCGCATCTCGAGCGAGATCGAACGCACCGCGTTCGAAAGCGCGGACGCCGTCATCGCGGTCAGTCACGGCATGCGGGCCGACATCCTGCGCTGCTATCCGGGGATCGATCCCGCGAAGGTGCGCGTCGTGCACAACGGGATCGATCTGGACCGCTGGCGCCCCGTCGACGAACCCGAGATCGTGCGCGGTTTCGGAATCGACCCGAGCCGACCGAGTGTCATCTTCGTCGGACGCATCACCCGCCAGAAGGGCCTGCCCTACCTGCTCGCCGCCGCGCGGCAACTCCCGCCCGAGGTGCAACTCATCCTCTGCGCGGGAACACCCGACACTCCCGAGATCCTCACCGAAGTGCAAGCCGGGGTCGCCGCGCTCCAGGCGGAGCGCTCCGGGGTCATCTGGATCGACCGCTTGCTCTCTCAACCGGAACTCGCCGCCCTACTCTCGGCATCGACGACGTTCGTCTGCCCATCGGTGTACGAACCGCTCGGCATCGTCAACCTCGAGGCGATGGCGTGCGGACTCCCGGTCGTCGGCACCGCGACGGGAGGCATCCCCGAAGTGGTCGCCGACGGTGTCACCGGCCGCCTCGTTCCCATCCAGCAGGTCGACGACGGAACGGGCACCCCGCTCGACCCGGAGCAGTTCATCGCCGACCTCGCCACCGCGCTCTCCGCCGTCGTCGCCGACCCGGCGGCCGCACGCGTCATGGGAATCGCCGGACGTCGCAGAGCCGAGGCCGAGTTCAGTTGGGCGACGATCGCCGAGCGCACCCGTGCGATCTACGCGGAGCTGGCCGGAACCGCGACGTAAGCTGGCATCACCATGTCCTCCTCGGTCCTCGATTTCTCGAATGTCTCCGTCGTCCGAGGAGGAACCCGCATCCTCGATCAGGTGGATTGGCGGGTGCAGTCGGATGAGCGATGGGTCATCCTCGGCCCCAACGGCGCGGGCAAGACCACGCTGCTGCAAGTCGCCGCCGCCGCGATGCATCCGACCTCGGGAGTCGCCGCCATTCTCGGCGAGCGACTGGGCGCCTCCGACGTCTTCGACATCAAGCCCCGCATCGGGCTCGCCTCGTCAGCGATCGCGAAGCGCATCCCGGCCGACGAAGTGGTGCTGGATGTCGTGCTCACCGCCGCCTACGCGGTCACGGGGCGCTGGAACGAGGAGTACGAGGAGCTCGACGTCGGGCGGGCGCGGCGCGTACTCGGCGAGTGGAAGCTCTCCGCCTTCGACGACCGCCGCTTCGGAACTCTCAGCGACGGGGAGCAGAAGCGCGTGCAGATCGCGCGAGCGGTGATGTCCGATCCCGAAGTGCTTCTGCTTGACGAGCCCGCTGCGAGTCTTGATCTCGGGTCCCGCGAGGAGCTGCTGCAATTGCTCGGAGGGTTCGCGAGCAATCCGGTGTCGCCCGCGATGGTGATGGTCACGCATCACGTCGAAGAGATCCCGCCCGGGTTCTCCCACGTGCTCCTGCTGAGCGGTGGCGCGGTGACGGCCGCCGGGCGGATCGACGAGGTGCTCACGAGCGTGAATCTCACCGCGACCTTCGGCCTGCCGATCGAAATCACGTCGCAGAACGGGCGTTTCGCGGCTCGCGCCGCCTAGCTGTGTCTGGTAAAGTCGCTCCTTGGCCGTTCGGCCACCCTTCCCTTCCGTTTCTTTCGAGGTAGCGCCATGAAGTCCGAGATCCACCCCGAGTACGCGCCCGTCGTGTTCCGCGACCTCGCGAGCGGTGCCACCTTCCTCACCCGTTCGACGGTGACGAGCGAGAAGACCATCGACCTCGACGGGTCGAGTTACCCGGTCATCGACGTCGAGATCTCGTCGGAGTCGCACCCGTTCTACACGGGCAAGCAGCGCATCCTCGACAGCGCCGGTCGCGTCGAGAAGTTCAACCAGCGCTTCAAGGGTTTCGGCGAGAAGAAGAACTGACCATCCTCGTCTCGAGGACGATGCCCCGCGCCGATTCGGTGCGGGGCATCTGCTTTCTCCCCACCTCCGCGTCAGAACAGCGCGGTCAGCCCAACGCGGTCAGAACAGCGCGGGACGTCGAGCCGCCCACAGCGGCATCATGACGTCGAGGGTGAGCGGCGCCAGCTCGACCGACGTCGTGTCGTCGGGGGACTCCAGCCAGTAGATCTCGTCGATCTCGCCGGCCGGGTGCAATTCTGCGTCGGTCACGAGGGCGAACACTTCGGCGCGCACGGTCTGGCCGGGTTCGTTGAGCGCTGCGGCCTCGTACGATCCGAGGAACTCGGTGGCGTCGACATCCACCTCGAGTCCGAGTTCTTCGCGCAGTTCGCGAATGAGCGTCGCGAGCGCGCTCTCACCCCGTTCGATCTTGCCGCCGGGCTGCATGAAACCGGTCGTGCCGCTCTTGCGGACGACGATCGCGCGGCCGGCGACATCGGTCACGATCGCCGCGGCGACGTGGATGCGGCGCGGAGCGCTCTCGGCGGATGTCGCGGCAGAAGACGCGTCGTCGGGCGGTGGATCGGCGAGTTCGGCGTCAGCGGGCTCTGCATCGTCGCGCTCCGCGTCGGACGGCTCGGCGTGGACAGCTTCGGGCGCCACGTCCGTCGCCTGCTCCACCTCCGCCGGCTCGGCCGCCGCATCCACGGCCTCCAGATCCACCTCCGCTGGCTCGGCGTCGTCCTCCGACGGGGCGGGGCGGGCCTCCAGCGCGAGCAGCCCAGTGTCCGTGAATTCGAACATCGGCACCGTGTCACTCGGGCGGAGCGGGGGAGCCGGAATGGGCTGGGTGTCTTCGATAAGGCGAATGTCCTCGAGAGAGACCACCGGCCAGCCATCTCGCATCCCGCGTTGGCGCGCGTGCAGGGCGGCCGGGCTGCCCGTGACGTCGTCGCGTTCCCTCATCGCGCGCACGATGCGACCCGCGGCGAGCGACCCCGCCTCAACTCCGTAACGCTCCGCCATCGCGCTGAGCGAGCGAGCGCCGTCGAACTCCGGATCGATCAGTTCGTCGAGCAGCAGCGGGTCGAGAACGGGCGTCGGCTCGGAGAACGGCTCGAGTCCGCGGCGACGGCACTCCCGATCGAGAACCGTGAGACCGGCCGCCGCGTCGAAGATTGCGATCGGGATGCCGAGAGCCAGCGCGGTCCTCAGCGTCTGAACCGACTCGCCGACGACCGCGTCGGCCCGATCGGATCCCCAGTCCCAGCGGGCGAGTTCGGTGCCGTCGTCGTCGAGCAAAGCGACCCGGGCAGCGGCGATCCGGGCCGTGTCATGATCGGCGCCCGCGATCGCGAACTCCACGACCGCCAAGTGCCCCAGCCAGTTGCCCACTCGATCAGGCTACGACGACTGTCTCACCAACACCGGCATGCGGCGCGAGCTAGCGTGTCGCGGCACCGATCTGCAGCCAGTAGAACGACTGCGTGCCGAGCGTGAGCGTCAACCGGCCGTCGTCACCGATGCTCGGGAATTCGCTGCCGCCGAACAGGTCACGAAGCGGGGCTCCATACCAGCCGTCGAAGTCGATCGTCGCGGCGACGGGATTGTGGGCGAAGGAGTAGACGCAGAGCACCTGTTCCGCACGGTCGCCGTGCGAGGTCCCCGAACCGGGGTAGTCGCGAACGAAAGCGAGCACCGCCTCGTCATCGGTCGGCAGCACCCGAATCGACCCGAGCCCGAACGCGGGGTGGGCCTTGCGCACGTGGATGACGTTGCGAACCCAGTGCAGAAGCGATCGCGACTGGGCGAGCTGGGACTCGAC
>CBFGZU010000106.1:0-5397 GCA_965653335.1 uncultured Pseudolysinimonas sp. | reverse complement strand
CGCATCCACCGGGGTCGACACCGCGTCGCACTGTCCGTACTGCGCCCTGCAGTGCGCGATGACGCTCACGCGTGACTCGACCCCGGTGGATGTCACCCTCACCTCGCGCGCCGGTCTCACGATCAGCGGGCGGGACTTTCCGACCAACCGCGGCGGCCTCTGCAAGAAGGGCTGGACCGCCGCGGAACTCATCTCCGCCGGCGACCGCGTCACCGAGCCGCTGATCAGGTCCGGCGACGGCACGTTCCGCGCGGCGACATGGGAGGACGCGCTCGACCTCATCGCGGCCCGGGTGCGCGACATCCGCGAAGAGTCGGGCGCCGACGCGATCGGGGTGTTCGGCGGCGGCGGCCTCACCAACGAGAAGGCGTACCAGCTCGGCAAGTTCGCCCGCCTCGCCCTCGGCACCTCGCGCATCGACTACAACGGCCGGTTCTGCATGTCGTCGGCCGCAGCCGCCGGGATGCGGGCGTTCGGTCTCGACCGGGGGTTGCCGTTCCCGGTCGACGCCCTCGACGACGCCGACGTCGTGTTCCTGCTCGGCTCCAACGTCGCCGAGACGATGCCTCCGTTCATCGGCCACCTCGAGGGAGTGCGCGAGCGGGGCGGCCTCATCGTCGTCGACCCCCGGCGCACCGCCACCGCCCGGCTCACCGATGACGGCAGCGGCATGCACGTGCAACCGGCACCGGGCACCGACCTCGTTCTGCTGCTCGGCATCTCGCACGTCCTGCTCGCCGAGGGGCTCGCCGACCTCGACTACCTCGCCGCGCGGACCGTCGGCCTCGACCGCATCCGCCGGGATGTCGCCGCGTGGTGGCCGGAACGCGTGCAGAGCGTCACCGGCGTGCCGGTCGCGACGATCCGTTCGGTCGCCCGCCGGCTCGCCGCCGCCGACGGCGCCTACGTGCTCACCGGCCGCGGCGTCGAGCAGCACGCCGACGGCACCGACACCGCGACCGCGGCGATCAACCTCGCGCTGCTGCTCGGGCTCGTCGGCTCCGAGCGTGCCGGCTACGGCACCCTCACCGGGCAGGGCAACGGGCAGGGCGGCCGGGAGCACGGGCAGAAGGCCGACCAGCTGCCCGGTTACCGCAAGATCACCGACCCGCAAGCCCGCGAGCACGTCGCCCGGGTCTGGGGCGTCGACCCCGCCGTGATTCCGGGTCCCGGGCTGCCGGCGGTGCAACTCCTCGCCGCTCTCGGCAAGCCCGACGGCATCCGCGTTCTGCTCGTGCACGGCTCGAACGTCGTCGTCTCGGCACCCGACGCCGGGGCGGTGCGCGCCGGACTGCGGGCGCTCGACCTGCTCGTCGTCAGCGACTTCTTTCTCTCCGAGACGGCACAGCTCGCCGACGTCGTGCTGCCGGTGCCGCAGTGGGCGGAAGAGGAGGGCACGATGACCTCCCTCGAGGGTCGCGTGCTGCGCCGCCGCCGCGCCGTCGAACCGCCTCCCGGCGTGCGCGACGAACTGTGGATTCTCAGCGAACTCGCTCGTCGGCTCGACGCGCCGGGTCGCTACGACCTGGACGCCGAGGCGGTGTTCGACGAACTCTGCCGGGCATCCGCGGGCGGCCCCGCCGACTACTCGGGCATCGACTACGCCCTGCTCGACTCCGGGGTGGCCGCACACTGGCCCTACCCGGTCGGCAGCACCGGCACCCCCCGGCTCTTCCTCGACCGGTTCGCCCACGACGACGGTCGTGCCCGGCTCGTGAGTGTGACGGCGGCGACGCCCCGCGGGCCGGCCGCTGTCGACGGCGCGCTCACCCTCATCACCGGACGGTTGCTCGAGCACTACCAGTCCGGAACGCAGACGCGCCGCGTACCGGAACTCGCCGACGTGCGTCCGCAGGCCGAAGCCCAGCTGCATCCGGTCGCCGCCGAACGGCTCGGCCTCGCTGACGGCGACGTCGCCGAACTCACCAGCGCGAGCGGCCGGGTGCAGGCGCTCGTGCGGCTCAGCCCCGACATCCGTCACGACACCGTCTTTCTGCCCTTCCACTACCCCGACCTCGAAAGCGCCAACCTCGTGACGCGATCCGACACCGACCCCGTCTCGGGGATGCCCGAGTTCAAACGCACCGTCGTGCGGATGCGACGCGTGGACGCGCCGACCGTCGGCGTGACGAGCCGGGAGGTGCAGGATGCCTGAGCGCGTCGTTCTCGTCGGCTTCGGTCCGGTCGGTGCCCGCTTCGCCGAAGAACTGCTGCCGCTCGTGCGCAGCGGAGCCGTCGCTCTCACCGTCGTCGGAGCCGAAGACGCCGATGCCTACAACCGCGTGCTCGTCTCGGAGTATGCGGTCGGTTCGGTCGACCGGGAGTCGCTCACCGTGTCGGCCGCCGACGACCTGCGCGCCGACGGGGTCGAGGTGCTCACGGGCACCACGGTGCGGGCCCTGCTGCGCTCGCGCCGCACCGTGCGCCTCTCCGACGACACCGAGCGACCCTACGACCGGCTCGTGCTCGCCACCGGGGCCCGGGCTTTCGTCCCGACGCTCGACGGGGTGCGCCGCATCCGGCGGGAGGGGCTCATCCCGCCCGAGGACGCGCGACTGCTCGACTCTCAGGGCGTGCCGTTCCCCGACGGGGTCACCGTGCTGCGCGATCTCGCCGACGCGGAGCGCGTGCGCGCGACCGTCGAGGCCGGCGGACGGATCGTCGTGCTCGGCGCCGGAGTGCTCGGCATGGAGTTCGCGCTCGCCGCCGTCGCGCGCGGGGCCGAAGCCTGCGTCGTGTATCACGGTGCCGTCCCGATGGAGCGCCAGCTGGATCGCGGCGCGGGTACCGTGCTCGCCGCCGCTGCCCGGCGCGCAGGGGTCGCGACGATCGCGCACACGCGAGCCGAATCGGTGCTTCTCGGGCATGACGACAACGGCCGGGCGCGGTTCGACGCCCTCGTCTGCGCCGACGGCAAGATCATCCACGGCGACCTCCTCGTGCTCTCTTGCGGAGTGGCGGCGCGCACCGAACTCGCCGGCATCGCCGGGTTGCCCGTCGCGCGCGGTGTGCTCGTCGATGCCGAACTGCGCTCCTGGAGCGACCCCGACATCTATGCGATCGGCGATTGCGCCCACATCGCCGAACAAGGGGGCCGCGACGCCCCGCGCGGCGCCCCGAGCGGCCTCATCGGCGCCGGCTGGCGTCAGGCCGAATCGCTGGCACAGCGGTTCGCCGCCGAACTCGGCGGCACCGTGGCCGTGGCACCCGTCGCCGAGAAGCCGGCGCTCGTCATGCTCAAGGCCGAAGGAGTCGACCTGGTCGCAGCGGGCGACGTCACGCCCGACCCGTGGGATGAGGATCCCGCGGCACACGAAGCGGGGTGCGCGGTCGGCCGGACCGTCGCCCAATGGGCCGATCCGGCGCACGGCCGCTACGTGAAGCTCGTGGCCGACGGCGGCGTGCTCACCGGATTCGTGAGCGTCGGGATGCCGCGCACCGCCGCAGAGCTCACCTTGTTGTTCCAGCGCGGGAGCGAACTCCCCTCGGATGCCTCGGTGCTGCTGCGCTTCGACGGACCCGACGGCCTCGCCGAAACCGACGGCACGTTCGCCCCGAACGCCACGGTGTGCTGGTGCAACGGCGTCACCGGGGACCGCATCCTCGAGGCGGCGAAGACGTGCGAACTCACGGTCGCAGGCATCGGGGCGGCCACCCGCGCGGGCACCGGGTGCGGCGGCTGCAAGGGCCGCATCGCCGAACTCCTCGAAGTCGCCGTCACGACCTGATCTCGCGCGATTCCCGCCCCTTCTCGGCGTCAGCGACCGATCGTGGTGTCGATGAATCGATTGGTGACGATGTCATCCGGATCGACACCGGCGGCGATCGGGACGTCCGCGCGCCGCCACGCCGGGACGACCTCCTCGAAGAGGTCGCGCACCCGACCCAGGTCGATGTCGCCGATCGTCCCGTCCGGACCGTTTCCCGCGACTCTCTCCCGGTCGAGAATCGCGAAGGCCGCCGCCGCCTTCTCGGCGTCGTAGTCGTCATCCCCGAATTCGGCCGACAGTTCGACGAGGAGGTCCGTCGTGCTCTCCGGGTCGTTCAGGTAGTCGGCGAGCGCGCGCTGGAGAACGGGGACGAGCACCGTGAGACAGTCCGCGTAGCGCACGAGTGCCTCCGGTCGGGCCGAGAGCACACCGTGGTCGCGGGGGTAGCCGGCCTCATCGAGCAGTTGGAAGGAGAACGCGTCGCGCGCATCGGTGAGCAACTGGAACTCGTACGGGTCGGTGAGCAGGTCGCCGACCTGAACGGGCACGCCGCTCGCATCGATCCAGCCCGGCACCGTCGGTGCGGGTTCGGTGACGATCTGGTCGGCGGTGAGGATCTCGTTGCCGAGCGCGTAGTCGATGAACGGATCGCGTGGCGGGACGGCGAAGGGGACCAGCGCGGAGCCGTCGGGGGTCGCCTGCCTGCCCACCGACTGAAGGGTCGCCACTCCCGGATAGAGGCGGGAATCCCAGTACGCGATCCGGGTGTCGCGCAGCAGCGGTGCGAAGACGCCCACCGTCGGATAGCGCTTGGCGTCCCGGATCGCGACGTCGGTGTCGACGGCGCCAAGCAGCACGCGCTCGTCGTCGTAGAGGTCGACGTTGGCACTGACCCCGTCGTCGGCGTTGCCGATGCCGATGCGCAGCCGGGAGCCCGAGTCGCGGCCGTCGATGAGCAGGGGCGCGGTCACCGAGTCGCGGCCGACCCACAACTCGTTCCGGTCGAGCAGCCCGTAGAGGAATCCCCACTCGACGCGCGGAAGGTCGTCGGTCTGGATACGGATCTCGGCGGGGCAGCCCGCGCGTACGAGCCCGACCCCGTTCGCCTCGCCGGGCGCGCACGCCGCGAGCGGGAGGGTGAGACCGATGACCGCCAGCCCGGCGATTGCGCGCCCGGAGACCGCGTGCGCCGCGATCCGGCGCGCCCGTTCCCGACGTGCAGCGTCGCGTCGCATCCGACCTCCCTGAGTCGACCGTCGGGCCGGACCGGCGTCACCGGTCAACCCACCTCGGCCCAGTCAACCTCAGCCGACCGGTGACACCGATTATCCGCGCCGTAGGCTGGGGGTATGCCCCCTGTCGCCCTCGGAATCCCGGCGCTGCGCCGCGACCCGCAGAGCGCACCGTCGATGACAGGGCGACCCGACACGACCGAGCTGCTCGACCGGTTCGGCCGGGTCGCCCGGGATCTGCGGGTGTCGATCACCTCGGCATGCTCGCTGCGCTGCACCTACTGCATGCCCGCGGAAGGGTTGCCGGTGATTCCGGCGCGCGACCTGCTGTCGGCGGACGAGATCGGGCGACTCGTCGGTATCGCGGTGCACGACCTCGGCGTGCGCGAGGTGCGGTTCACCGGCGGTGAACCCCTCACCCGGCCCGACCTCGTCGACATCATCCGCGCGTCGTC
>CBFGZU010000105.1:0-5454 GCA_965653335.1 uncultured Pseudolysinimonas sp. | reverse complement strand
GCGAAGATCGACCTCGAATCGGTGGGTGTCGCCGCGGATGCGTCCGCCGAGGTGCTCGCCGCGGCGGTCGCGACCGTCAAGGAGGCCGCCCCGGACGCCGTCGTGCTCGCGACTCCCGACAACGGCGACCAGACGAAAGCGCTCATCACCCAGCTCTCGGCGGCCGGGTTCGGCGGTGCGAAACTCTGGCTCACGAGTCAGAACCTCGCCGACTACTCGCAAGCGCTCCCCGCGGGGCTGCTCAACGGCGTCAACGGGCTGCTCGAAGGCGCCGAGGCGGATGCCGCGTTCCAGGCGAAGATCAAGCAGGAAGATCCGGGCGTCATCGACTTCCGCTACGCCGCCGAAGCGTACGACGCGACGGTGCTCGCCGCCCTCGCCGCGACGCTCGCCGGCGACGACGGCGGGTCGTCGATCACCCGGATGCTCGGGGCCGCGTCGGTCGCCGGCATCAAGTGCACGAGCTTCGGTGAGTGCATCGACGTGCTGAAGACCCAGCCCGACATCGACTACGACGGCGTCAGCGGTTCGGTCAACCTCGACGCGGAAGGCGACCCGGAGCGCGGCACCTACGTGATCGTGACCTACAACGCCGAGAACAAGTTCGCGCGGAAGGCGATCGCTGTCGGCTGACCCCTCGTTCGTCGCACGCATCGGAATTCTCGGGCGTCGAAGCCGTTAACATCGAGTACCGGGCTTCGTCGTCGCAGCCGGGTGCGCATCCTGCCTTCTTTCTCCGGTTCTGCGAGGACACTATGGACCAGCCCGATCCCTTCGGATTCGTCGGACTCACCTACGACGACGTCATGCTGCTGCCCGGCCACACCGACGTCATCCCGAGCGAAGCCGAGACGGCATCCCGGCTGACCCGGCGCATCAGCGTCGCCGCGCCGCTGCTGTCGAGCGCGATGGATACCGTCACCGAGTCGCGCATGGCGGTCGCGATGGCGCGCCAAGGGGGCCTCGGGGTGCTGCATCGCAACCTGTCGATCGACGACCAGGCGACGCATGTGGACAAGGTGAAGCGCAGTGAGTCGGGGATGATCTCCAACCCGGTGACGACGACGCCGATCGCGACGGTCGCCGAGGTCGACGAGCTGTGCGGCAAGTTCCGGGTCTCGGGCCTGCCGGTCATCGAAGGCGACGGGCGGCTGGTCGGCATCATCACCAACCGCGACATGCGGTTCGTCTCGCCGTTCGAGAAGTCGACGACGCTCGTGCGCGACGTCATGACGAAGGCACCGCTCATCACCGCTCCGGTCGGCATCGACCCGGAGACGGCCGTCGCGATCTTCGCCCAGCACAAGATCGAGAAGCTGCCGCTCGTCGATGAGGCAGGAATCCTGCGCGGCCTCATCACCGTGAAGGACTTCGACAAGAGCGAGAAGTATCCGAACGCCACCAAGGATGCCGAGGGCCGCCTTCGCGTCGGCGCGGCGATCGGCTTCTTCGGGGATGCCTGGGACCGCGCGGGAGCGCTGCGGGATGCCGGTGTCGACGTCATCGTCGTCGACACCGCGAACGGCGACTCCGCCGGGGTGCTCGACATCATCGGACGCTTGAAGCGCGACTCGGCGTTCGCGGCCATCGACATCATCGGCGGCAACGTCGCGACGCGCTCCGGCGCGCAAGCGCTCATCGACGCCGGAGCCGACGCGATCAAGGTCGGCGTCGGTCCGGGCTCGATCTGCACGACGCGCGTCGTCGCCGGCGTCGGGGTGCCGCAGGTGACGGCCGTCTACGAGGCATCCCTCGCGGCGCGTGAGGCCGGCATCCCGGTGATCGCCGACGGTGGCCTGCAGTACTCCGGCGATATCGCGAAGGCGCTCGTCGCGGGCGCCGACACCGTGATGCTCGGCTCGCTGCTCGCCGGCACCGACGAGAGCCCCGGTGACCTCGTCTACGTCAACGGCAAGCAGTTCAAGAACTACCGCGGCATGGGTTCGATCGGCGCGATGAGCGACCGTGGCAAGAAGACTTCGTACTCGCGCGACCGCTACTTCCAGGCGGATGTGCCGTCCGATGCCCAGCTCATTGCCGAGGGCATCGAGGGCCGGGTTTCCTACCGCGGCTCCCTCGCCGCGACGGTGTATCAGCTCATGGGCGGCCTGCGGCAGAGCATGTTCTACGTCGGTGCCCGCACGATCCCCGAGCTCAAGGCCCGCGGCAAGTTCGTGCGCATCACCCCCGCCGGTCTGAAGGAGTCGCATCCCCACGACATCCAGATGACCGTCGAAGCCCCCAACTACTCCTCGTAGGGGCGGATTCGCCAACCCGGGCGAGTACGGACAACCCGGGCGTCCGCGCTCGCCCGACGTGTCCGAACCCGCCCGGGTCGGCAGTCCTCCCCAGCACGACGGCGGGGGGAGTTCCTCAGGGAGCCCCCGCGGTGCCGTCGTGAGGGGCCACGGGACGCGACAGTCGAGCGGTGGACATCCCGGCACTTCGCTTTACCCGCGACCTCGAGCGGCTCGGTGACGACGCGCGTCGACTGCGTCGGGACGTCCTGAAGGGCGGCATGGTGCGCCCGCATCGGGGTGCCTTCGTGGATGCCGTCGAGTGGGCGGGTCTGAGCGAGCACCGGCGATTCCTCACCCGCATCGCCGCCGCCTCGGCGGTCGCGCGCGAGAGGCCGATCGTGAGCCACCTGTCCGCCGCCGCCGTATGGGGTGCGCCGATCATCGGCCGACTGCCCACCGCGATCGACGTGCTCGCGACGGTCGCGGCCGGAACCCGCACCGAGCACGGCTTCCGCAAGCACGCGAGTGCGTTCCACGACGACCTTGAGATCGTCGATCGCATTCCGGTGACCTCCTTGGTACGCACTCTCGCGGATGTGGCGGTCACGGCGCCGTTCGTCGCCGCCGTCGGGGTGCTCGACTGGGCGTTCGCACGGCCCGAGGTCGCGGCGGACGATGTGCTCGCCGACCTTGATCGTCGCGGCATCCTGCGAGGGCGGCGCCGAGCGCAGCGCGCGATTCGGTTCGCCGACGGTCGATCTGGATCGCCGGGGGAGACCCTCAGCCGCGTGCGCATCCATGAGTTCGGGTTTCCGAAGCCCGAGTTGCAGTGCCGTTTCTCGGATCAGCGGGGCCTCATCGGGATCGTCGACTTCTGGTGGCCGGAGTATCGCCTCATCGGCGAGTTCGACGGCCGGGAAAAGTATGTGCGCGAGGTCTACACCGGTGGGCGCGCGACGGCCGAAGTCGTGATCGACGAGAAGCGACGCGAGGACCGGCTGCGCGCGGTCGAACCGGGCCCGGGGGTTGCGCGTTGGGAGTGGGCGGATGCCTGGACCGGCACGCCGCTCGCCGACAAGCTCCGGGCGGCCGGACTTCCGTCGACGCGGCGGCGCTGACGTCGTAACCCGGGCGAGTCCGGCGTACCGGGGCGGGTTCGGACGCCCGAGTCGTCCGACCCCGCCCGGGTTACGAGAGGGCGACCGCGAGGCGACGCACAAGTAGGCTCGACGGGTGAGCGACATCGAGATCGGGCGGGCCAAGCGCGCCAGGCGGGCCTACGCGTTCGACGACATCGCGGTCGTGCCGAGCCGGCGCACCCGCGACCCGCACGACGTGAGTGTCGCGTGGACGATCGACGCGTTCACGTTCGACATGCCGGTGCTGGCGGCGCCGATGGATTCCGTCGTGAGCCCGGCGACGGCCATCGCGATCGGCAGGCTCGGGGGACTGGGGGTGCTCGACCTCGAAGGCGTCTGGACCAGATACGAGGATGCCGACAAGGTTCTGAAGGAGATCCGCGGTCTGAAGGCGGAGGGGGCGACGAAGCGGCTGCAGGAGATCTACGCCGAGCCGATCAAGCCGCACCTGCTCAAGGATCGCATCGCCGAGATCCGCGCGGCGGGAGTCCCCGTCGCCGGAGCGCTCAGCCCGCAGCTCACTCAGGAGCACTACAAGGCGGTGATCGACGCGGGTGTCGACCTCTTCGTCATCCGCGGCACGACGGTGTCGGCTGAGCACGTGAGCAAGGGCGTCGAACCGCTCAATCTCAAGAAGTTCATCTACGAACTCGATGTGCCGGTCATCGTGGGCGGCGCCAGCACCTACACGGCAGCGCTTCACCTCATGCGCACGGGCGCCGCCGGTGTTCTCGTCGGTTTCGGGGGCGGTGCCGCGTCGACCACGCGCGGCAGCCTCGGCATCCACTCTCCGATGGCGACCGCGGTGGCGGATGTCGCGGGCGCGCGCCGCGACTACCTCGATGAGTCGGGCGGCCGTTACGTGCATGTCATCGCGGACGGTGGACTCGGCACGAGCGGCGACATCGTGAAGGCGATCTCGGTGGGTGCCGACGCCGTCATGCTCGGCTCGACTCTCGCGCGCGCCGAGGAGGCACCGGGCGGCGGATGGCACTGGGGGTCGGAGGCGCGGCATCCGGAGCTTCCCCGCGGGCACCGCGTCGAGGTCGGCACGGTCGCACCGCTCGAGAAGCTGCTCTTCGGACCGGCCGACACCGCCGACGGCCGCATGAACCTCATCGGGGCGCTGCGCCGGTCGATGGCGACGACCGGATACTCCGACCTCAAGGAGTTTCAGCGGGTCGAGGTCGTCATCGCCCCGTATCACCAGAGTTAGGGCTACCGAGGCTGATGACCCCGCGCAAGACCGTCACCCGTTCGAACCGCCTCGGACCCGAAGAGCGAGCCGCCGCGATCGCCAACATGCGGGCGAAGGAGCTCGACGTCCTGGTGATCGGCGGCGGGATCGTCGGCACGGGCGCGGCGCTCGACGCGGTGACGCGGGGTCTGCGCACCGGCATCCTCGAAGCGCGGGACTGGGCGTCGGGCACGTCCAGCCGCTCATCGAAGCTCGTACACGGTGGCATCCGCTACCTGGAGCAGCTCGACTTCCGGCTCGTGCGCGAGGCGCTCATCGAACGTGGTCTGCTGCTGCAGCGCCTCGCTCCGCATTTGGTGAAGCCGGTGCGGTTCCTCTACCCGCTCACGAAGGGCGTGTTCGAGCGCGCTTACGTCGGCGCCGGGATGCTGCTCTACGACGCGTTCTCGTACACCGGGATGCGTCCCCCCGGTGTGCCGCACCACCGGCATCTCACGAGGCGCCAGCTGCTGCACGCGGCGCCGAGCCTGCATCCCGACGCCTTCACGGGCGGGCTCACCTATTACGACGCGCAGGTGGATGACGCGCGCTACGTCGCGACCCTCGCCCGCACCGCGAGTTTCTATGGCGCTCACGCCGCGAGCCGTGTCGAGGTGATCGGCTTCCTCAAGGTCGGCCAGCGGGTTACGGGGGTGCGCGCCCGCGACAAGGAGACCGGCGAGGAGTTCGAGATCCTCGCGAAGCAGGTCGTCAACGCGACGGGCGTCTGGACCGACGACACCCAGGCGATGGTCGGCGAGCGCGGCCAGTTCAAGGTGCGCGCGAGCAAGGGCGTGCACCTCGTGGTGCCGCGCGACCGGTTCCAGAGCAAGCTCGG
>CBFGZU010000104.1:0-5572 GCA_965653335.1 uncultured Pseudolysinimonas sp. | reverse complement strand
AGTCGACAGCGTCGCCGCCGTCGCCCTCTTCGGGCGGTGCGCCACAACCGGCGAGCACGAGCGCGCTGGCGCCGGCGAGCGCGAGGCTCACGAGGGTGCGCTTACGGGTGATCAGGTTCACTTGGGATCCTCCATGTGCAAAAGCCCCGGCGGGTACGCCGGGGTGTTGAGCTCAGGCTAGCTCCGAGTCGCGCCGGCGACCAGAGACCGAGGTCCCGCCGCGGAATTAGTTACCAAAGTGCGACCCGGGCGAAATGTGGCAGAAATGATCACCTGACGCGCTCAAGCACCTAAAGCGCGGGGCGGAAATCGCGCGGCGGAGTGGTCGGCGTTTCGAGCAGACCCATCAGGTAGTCGAGGAAGGCGAGCCGGTCGACCGACTCGATCACGGTCGCATTTGGTTCGAGGCCATGGACGCCCCACGACATCGCCGAGTAGCCGCGTGTGAGCTCCGAATCGGCTTCGACGTCGACGGCGTAGCGGGAACTCGCGGCGACCAGTTCGGGATGCAACAGAACCGCCACGGTGAGGGAATCCGGATGCGTCGAGCCCGAGATGCCGACCGATTCGTCGAACGCGAGGGTCGCCTCGCACACCCGTACGACGAATCGGGCGAGCGGAGTGCCGACGGTGCCGATGCGCGAGATCTCGTCGCGGCTGAAGACACCGTCGGCGAGGGTGAGCGGCGCCCAGGGCACGACGACGATCTCGGCGAAACCTGCCGCGAACACCGTTTTGGCGGCATCCGGATCGACGTAGAAGTTGAACTCCCCCGCGGCGGTGATATTGCCGCGCCCATTGTTGGAGCCGCCCATGATGTAGAGCGCTTTGACGTTGGCGACGAACGCCGGATCTTTGATGATCGCCATGGCGATGTTGGTGAGCGGGCCAATACCGACGATCGTGAGTTCGCCCGGCGTTTCGGCGGCGAGCCGGATGAGCGCATCCACCCCGTGCTCCGCCTGCGGGGCGAGTCCGGTCTCATCGATCGCGAGGCCGCCGCCGCCGTCAGCGTGGACGTTCTCGGCCGACACCCACTCTCGCACGAGCGGCCGCTGACACCCCAGGTGCACCGGAACGTCGAGCCGGTCGGCGACGTTGAGCGTCATCCAGGCGTTCTTGACCTGCTGGTCGAACCCGACGTTGCCGGCGACCATCGTGATCGCCCGCAAGTCAGCCTCCGGATCGAGCAGCGCGACGAGAATCGCGACGCAGTCGTCTTGCGCCGTGTCGGTGTCGATGACGAGGGGGATGCTCACGCTCCCACGCTAAGACAGCGGCTGTGGCGGCGACGCGCGGCTACAGCACTTCGGAGCGACCCGACAGCTTCAAGGCGTCCACGACGCTTTTCACGCGCTGGGCGTTCGCGCTCGTCGTGACCAGCAGGGCGTCGGGGGTGTCGACGACGATGATGTCGCGCACGCCGATGAGGGAGATGATGCGGTCGGTCGTGCTCACGACGATGCCGCTCGAGGCGTCGGCGAGCACACGGGCGTTCTCGCCGAGGATCGCGAGGTCGTTTTTGCGCCCGCCGGAGTGCAGTTTCGCGATCGAGGCGAAGTCGCCGACGTCGTCCCAGTCGAAGCTGCCCGGCACCACGGCGAGCCGCCCGGCCCGCGCCGCCGGTTCGGCGACCGAGTAGTCGATCGCGATCTTCACCAGGCCCGGCCAGATCCGGTCCACGGTGGCGCCGCGGAGCGCCGGGTCGTCCCACGCGGCCGCGAGCTCCTCGAGACCAGTCACCAGCTCGGGTTGTGTCGCCCGCATCTGATCCAGCAGGACATCGGCCCGGGCGACGAACATGCCGCCGTTCCACAGGTGCTCGCCGCCCTCGACATACTGCTCGGCGGTCGCCAGGTCGGGCTTCTCGACGAAACTCTCGACCCGCAACGCCTTCGGAGCCCCCGGGATGCCGAGGCTCCCGCCGCAGTGGATGTAGCCGAAACCGATGGCAGCTTCCGTGGGGGTGATGCCGATCGTCGCGATGTAGCCCGCATCGGCGACGACCACCGCCTCTTCGACCGCGCGGCGGAAGGAGCGCACGTCGCCGATCACATGGTCGGCGGCGAACGAACCGACGATGACGTCGGGCTCCCGGCGCACGAGGATGGCGGCGGCGAGGCCGATCGCGGCGGACGAGTCCTTCGGCTCGCTCTCGAGCACGACGTTGGCGTCGGTGAGTTCGGGAAGTTGCGCCTCGACGGCGGCCCGGTGGGCCCGCCCGGTGACCACCATGATCCGCTGGTCGCCGCAGAGCGGAGCGAGCCGGTCCCACGTGCTGCGCAAGAGGCTGCTGCCCGAGCCGGTGAGGTCGTGGAGGAACTTCGGGGCGTCGGCGCGTGAGAGCGGCCAGAGCCGCGACCCGATGCCCCCCGCCGGAATGACACTGTAGAAGCGCGCGAGCGCGCGGGAACCGTCGGACATGCGCCTCAGAGTAACGGGGACCGCTGAACCGAGTCTTCAACCGCCGTACACGCGTCGGTCACGTCACCGTCGTCGGGGACGGGCCACCCGGAACATACCGTCGCGGCATGAGGGTCGTCGTGGTGAGCGAGAGCTTCCTGCCGACCGTGAACGGGGTGACGACATCCGTCGTGCGGGTGCTCGAGCATCTCGCGGCGCGGGGGCACGAGGCGATCGTCATCGTCCCCGCCGCGGGATCACCCCGCGAGTACGCCGGATTCCGCGTCAACCAGGTGCCCGCGCTCGCCTACCGCCAGTTTCCGGTGGGCCTGCCGAACTCCCAGGTGAGCGGGCTGATCGCCGCGTTCCGCCCCGACGTGCTGCACGTCGCTTCGCCCTTCCTCCTGGGCGCGCAAGCGATCGCCGCGGCCAACCGGCTCGGCGTGCCGAGTGTCGCGATCTATCAGACCGACGTGTCGGGATACGCCAAGCGCAACCGGCTCGCGGCGGCGAGCACGTTCGCGTGGCGTCTCGTGCGCTGGATCCATGAGGGAGCGGATCTGACGCTCGCGCCCTCGACGACGGCGCTCGCCGACCTCCGCGCCGCCGGGGTGCCGCGGCTCGACCGCTGGGGACGCGGGGTCGATCTCGATCGCTATCATCCGAGCCGCCGGTCGGGCCGCGGGGCGGTGGAGCTGCGCACTCGGCTCGCCCCGCGAGGGGAGACGCTCGTGGGCTACGTCGGCCGGGTCGCCCCCGAGAAGAGCCTCGAACGCCTCGCCGAGCTGCGCGGCATCCCCGGGATGCGGCTCGTCGTCGCCGGGGACGGTCCCGGGATGCCGCAGCTGACGCGGGCGCTCGACGGAATGCCCGTGACCTTCCTCGGCGCGCTCGGCGGCGACGACCTCGCGAACGCCTACGCGGCACTCGACGTCTTCGTGCACACCGGTACGGAGGAGACCTTCGGGCAGACGCTTCAGGAGGCGCACGCGAGCGGACTGCCCGTCGTCGCGCCGCGCGCCGGTGGACCGATCGACCTCGTCGACCACGGGGTCGACGGCCTGCTCTACGACCCCGCGTCGCGCTCCGACCTCCGTGCGGCCGTCGCCGGTCTCCTCGTCGCCCCGGAACTGCGGGCACGCATGGGGGAGGCGGGGCGTCGGCGCGTACTCGGGCGGTCGTGGGCAGCCGTATGCGACGAACTGCTCGAGTTCTACGGTCGCGTCGTGACCGACCGGGCGCTCGCCGGCGCGCGCGTCTGAGCGTCACCGGTCACCTAGACTGAGGACTACCGATTCACACTGCGGCGCGCCACCCCGCGACGGAGCACAAGGAGGAATCCGTGTCCACGACAGACGCGGCGAAGATCCGGGCTCCCAAGACCACGACCCCGAGACGACCCGTCGGAACCTTGTACCGCGGTCGCGAGGGGATGTGGTCCTGGGTGCTTCACCGGATCACCGGAGTCGCCATCTTTTTCTTCCTTCTCGTGCACATCCTCGACACGGCGCTCATCCGGGTGAGCCCCGAGGCCTACGACACGGTGATCGGCGCCTACAAGACACCCATCATGGGACTCGGCGAGATCGGTCTCGTCGCCGCGATCGGCCTCCACGCTCTCAACGGCCTGCGCATCATCGCCATCGACTTCCTCGCGATCGGCCCCCGCATCCAGCGCCTCCTGTTCTGGATCGCCATCGCGATCTGGGTTCTGCTGCTCGCCGGGTTCATCCCGCGCCAGCTCGGGCACATCTTCGGGGGGGCGTGATCATGACGACATCCACGACCATCCCGGCGCCCAACACCCGCGCACCGCGGCGTCGCCGCGTCAACTGGGAGATGTGGGGCTGGCTCTACATGCGCTTCTCGGGCGTGCTGCTCGTCGTGCTGATCTTCGGCCACCTGCTCGTGAACCTGTTCCTCGGCGAGGGTGTGCAGGCGATCGACTTCGCGTTCGTCGCCGGCAAGCTCGCCGACCCGTTCTGGATCGTCTACGACACGCTGCTGCTCTGGCTCGCCCTCATCCATGGGGCGAACGGCATGCGCACGATCATCAACGACTACGCCCACGGGCGGTTGCGCGTCGTGTTCCTCGTCGCTCTCGCCGGCGCCACGATCGTGCTGCTCACGCTCGGAACCTTTGTTCTCACGACGTTCGACCCGTGCATCGGGGAACCGTCGGCAACCCTCGCTCCGCTCTGCGCGGCGCAGTGATCCCGGAGCTCGACACCTATGGATTTTGAAGACGGCGACGTCATCGACGGCGTGCACTATCACCAGTACGACGTCGTGATCGTGGGGGCCGGCGGCGCCGGCATGCGCGCCGCGATCGAGGCGGGCCCGAAGGCGCGCACCGCGGTCATCACGAAGCTCTACCCGACGCGGTCGCACACCGGTGCGGCGCAAGGCGGCATGGCGGCCGCGCTCGCCAACGTCGAAGACGACAGCTGGGAATGGCACACCTTCGACACCGTCAAGGGCGGGGACTACCTCGTCGACCAGGATGCAGCCGAGATCCTCGCGAAGGAGGCGATCGACGCCGTCCTCGACCTCGAGAACATGGGCCTGCCGTTCAACCGCACCCCCGAGGGCAAGATCGACCAGCGTCGCTTCGGCGGTCACACCCGCGACCATGGCAAAGCGCCCGTGCGCCGCGCGTGCTACGCGGCCGACCGCACCGGCCACATGATCCTGCAGACGCTCTTCCAGAACTGCGTCAAGCTCGGCGTGGAGTTCTACAACGAGTTCTACGCCCTGGATGTCGTGATGTCCCAGGTCAAGGGCCCCGGGGGCCGGTCCACCGAGCAGCCGTCGGGCGTCGTCGCGTACGAACTCGCGACCGGCGAGATCCACGTCTTCCAGGCGAAGGCGATCATCTTCGCGACCGGTGGCTTCGGCAAGATCTACAAGACGACATCCAACGCGCACACCCTCACCGGTGACGGCGTCGGCATCATCTGGCGTAAGGGCCTCCCGCTCGAGGACATGGAGTTCTTCCAGTTCCACCCGACCGGACTGGCCGGCCTCGGCATCCTCCTGACCGAGGGTGCGCGCGGTGAGGGCGCCATTCTGCGCAACGCGTCGGGCGAACGCTTCATGGAGCGCTACGCCCCGACCATCAAAGACCTCGCGCCGCGCGACATCGTGTCGCGGTGCATGGTGCAAGAGG
>CBFGZU010000103.1:0-5783 GCA_965653335.1 uncultured Pseudolysinimonas sp. | reverse complement strand
GTGCGGCCGACGGCCGACTTCATCAGCTCGACCGCGAGGTCGCCCGCCGCCGTGTCGACGCCGGCGCTCGAATAAGGGTCGGTCGACGCGGTAGCCACGGATTCAGGCTACCGGGGTGACGAGCCTGAGCGCGGCGGCCAGCGCACCGCCTGGTGTGACAAGGACCTGGGCGACATCCGTTCACCTGTGGGACACTGAGACGTACCTGCCCGGTACTTCGCGCAACCCCCGGGAGTCACCGCAAACCATGTGCGGCATCGTCGGCATCGTCTCGTCGAACCCGGTCAATCAGCAGGTCTACGACGCACTGGGTCTGCTGCAGCATCGCGGGCAGGATTCCACAGGCATCGCGACCGCCGAGGGCAGCATCATCCACCTGCAGCGGGCTCGTGGCCAGGTGCGCGAGGCGTACCGCACCCGCGACATGCGCAGCCTGCTCGGCACCATGGGCCTCGGGCACGTGCGCTACACGACACGGGGCGACGCCGGCAAAGAGCAGGAATCGCAGCCGTTCTACGTGAACGCGCCGTACGGCATCGTGCTCGTGCACAACGGCAACCTCACCAACACCCGCGAACTGTCGCAAGAGCTGTTCAGCGTCGACCGCCGGCACCTCAACACCGACTCCGACACCGAGATCCTCGTCAACGTCTTCGCGCACGAACTGCAGCAGCAAGTGCGCGGCACGACGCTCGACCCCGACCAGGTGTTCGACGCGATCGAGCGCCTGCATGAGCGGGTCGAGGGGTCCTACGCGGCGATCGCCCTCATCGCCGGCCACGGGATGCTCGCCTTCCGCGACCCGTTCGGCATCCGCCCGCTCGTGCTGGGCAAGAAGGTGACCGGCCTCGTCGGAACGGAGTGGATCGTCGCGAGCGAATCGCTCGTGCTCGAATCCGACGAATACGAGCTCGTGCGCGATGTCGCCCCCGGCGAGGCGATCTTCATCACGCGCGAGGGCGAGATGTTCAGCCGGCAGTGCGCGAAGAACCCCGTGCTCATTCCGTGTTCGTTCGAGTATGTCTACCTCGCTCGGCCCGACTCGATCATGAACGGGATCTCGGTGTACGAGGCCCGGCTGCGACTCGGCGACCGCCTCGCCGACACGATCGCGCAGTACACCCCCTCCGGGGCGATCGACGTCGTCATGCCGATTCCCGACTCCTCGCGCCCCGCCGCGATGCAGGTCGCGCAGAAGCTCGGCATCCCGTACCGCGAAGGGTTCTACAAGAACCGCTACGTCGGCCGCACCTTCATCATGCCCGGGCAAGAGCAGCGTCGGCGCAGCGTCAAACAGAAGCTCAACGCGATGTCGAGCGAGTTCGCGGGCAAGAACGTGCTCATCGTCGACGACTCGATCGTGCGCGGCACGACGAGCAGGGAGATCGTCGACATGGCCCGCCAGGCGGGAGCGAACTCGGTGACGTTCACGTCGGCCGCACCTCCCGTGCGCTATCCGCACGTGTACGGCATCAACATGCCGAGCCGCGCGGAACTCGTCGCGGCGGGCAAGAAGATCCCCGAGATCGCGACGACCCTCGGCGCCGACTACCTGATCTACCAGGAGGTCGCCGACATGGAGGCAGCGATCCTCGAGGGCTCCGACATCGCGAGCCTCGAGATGTCGTGCTTCACGGGCGACTACGTGACCGGCACCGTCACCCCCGAGTACCTCGCCTGGGTCGAGTCGAACCAGGCCTCCTGACCTCTCGGCGCCCTAACCCGGGCGTACGCGGTCGATCCGGGCGTCCGCGGCGGCCCGAGTTGTCCGCACTCGCCCGCATTGGAAACGCGCCCGGCTACTCCGCGTCGGTGACCTCGTCGCGCGCGACTGTCACGGTGCGAGCGCGGCGGCTCGACAGGCGGTCGAGCACGAGGGCGACGAGACCGCCGAGGGCGAGGCCGGCCGGGATGCCGTAGAGGCAGAAGTAGGCGAAGGTCGCGAGAAACCCGACTTTCGGGTCGGGCTCGAAGAGGCTCGTCAGAACGAGGGTGACAAGCGCGCCGAGCATCGCACCGAAGATCAGAAAGACGCCGATGCGCGGGGCACGACGGATGTTGACCTCGGATTCGCTCACGGCTCCATTCTCTCCCACCGCAGCGGAAGATGCCCGGCGAGCGTCGCCCGTTGACCGGATGCCGTGAGACGCAGCTCGGCGACGGCCGACTCCCAGTCGAGAGCGCCCGTCGCGAGAGCGATCCACGTCGCGGGGTTCATCTCGACGACGTTCGGCGGGGTGCCGCGCGTGTGCCGCGGCCCGGGGATCGCCTGCACCGCCCCGAACGGCGGCACGCGCACCTCGACCGTGTGCCCCTCGGCTTCGTCGGCGAGCTGTTCGAGCAGATACCGGGTGGCGAGAGCGAGCGTCGCGCGGGCGTCGGCTCCGGCGAGCACGGCCCGCACCGCCGCGACCCCGTCGGCGAGGGCGATCCGCCGGCGGATGCTCACCGGAGCCGCCGGCGCCAGAGCACCGTGCCGACGATCAACGCGGCACCGACCACCGCCGCGCCGATGTAGAGGAGGTACGGCGGAGTTCCGCCATCCTCGACGGCATCCGTGCCGACCGGCTGAGCGATGAGGTCGCAATCGCCGACGTCGAGCGTCACCGTGAGGGGATCGAACGGCGACCCGGCCTCGTAGTTCGGGAACGCGACGGCACCGTCTTCGGTGAGCGTCGTCGGCGCGGCGTCGATCGTGATGACGCCGTCGACGGGGGTGAGGTTCTGCCCGGTGAGATCGACGTCGACGAAGTCGGCTTCGGTCACCGTGACATCGTCGCCGTCCATCGTGGGTCCGCTCACGTCGAGCAGCAGCATCCCGGTGCCGTCGGGGCGCACCACCAGCACGGGGTTGGCGACGGTCGTGTCGAGGATGCCGTCGTGACCGGTGAAGCGCACCGATCCGGTGAACGCGATGGATCCGTTCGGATCGCGCGGGTCGACGCGACCGGACTCGGCGGGAAACCCGAACGACGGGGTGTCGTAGGTCGCGCCATCGGCGACCGTCCACTCCCCGTTCGCGATCGACCCGTCGATGTAGGCGCGGAACGACTCCTTGAACCCCCACGAGAGCGTGCCCGACTCGATGTCGCATCCGGGTGCCTGAGCCGCTGCCGCACCGGCCGGCGCCACCGCCATGATCCCGGCGGCGAGCAGAACGGCGAGAGCGCGGCGCATGGGTCCATCCTGCCTCGGTACGCTCGGAGGGTGCGCATCCTGGTTCTCGGCTCCGGCGCTCGCGAACACGCGATCGTCACCGCCCTGCTCGCCGAAGGCGCCGGTCACACGATCGTCGCCGCTCCGGGCAACGCGGGCATCGCCGCCGACGTCGAGACCGTCGCACTGGACGCCTCTGACGGTCGGCTCGTCGCGGAGTACGCGGCCGACAACGCGTTCGACCTCGTCGTCATCGGCCCGGAGGCTCCGCTCGTCGCCGGCGTCGCTGATGCGGTGCGCAAACGCCGCATCCCGGTCTTCGGTCCTGACAAGGCGGCGGCGGCGCTCGAGGGGTCGAAGACCTTCGCGAAGCGCATCATGGATGTCGCCGGCGTGCCGACCGGTCGGTCGGTTCGAGCCGCGACGCTCGACGAGGTCGCCGCCGCGCTCGACGAGCTGGGGGCCCCGCACGTCGTGAAAGCCGACGGCCTGGCGGCGGGCAAAGGCGTCATCGTCACCGACGACCGGGATGCCGCGCTCGCGCACGCCCGGTACTACCTGCAGCAAGGCGAGGTGCTCATCGAGGAGTACCTCGCGGGCCCCGAGGTGTCACTCTTCTTTCTCGCCGACGGGCATGACGTGCTGCCGCTCAGCCCCGCGCAGGACTACAAGCGGGTCGGCGACGGGGATGCCGGACCCAATACGGGCGGCATGGGCGCCTACTCGCCGCTGCCCTGGCTCGCCGACGGCCTCGGCGACTCTGCCGGGTTCGGGTCGGAGGCGGCGTTCGTCGACGAGGTGCGTCGTACGATCGCCCTCCCCACGGTGCAGGCGCTCGAAGCGGAGGGCACCCCCTTCGTCGGGTTGCTGTATTGCGGGCTCGTGCTCACCCGATCGGGCATCCGCGTCATCGAGTTCAACGCGCGCTTCGGCGACCCCGAGACCCAGGTGGTTCTGTCCCGGCTCGTGACGCCGCTCTCCGGGCTGCTGCTCGCCGCGGCGACGGGGGGACTCGCCGGCCTTCCCGACCCGGAGTTCTCCCCCGACGCGTGCGTCGTCGTCGTGCTCGCGAGCGAGGGCTATCCCGAGTCCCCGGTCACGGGACGCGTGCTCACCGGAGTGGATGCCGCGCTTCCGCCCGGGGTCACGATCGCCCACGCCGCGACCGCCCGCGACGGCGACCTGCTGCTGGCCACCGGCGGACGGGTGCTCGGCGTCGTCGCGAAGGCGGCCGACTTCACCGCCGCGCGGGATGCCGCCTACACCGTGCTGAACCGCATCGGCCTCGAGGGCGGGCACTTCCGTCACGACATCGCAGAGAGGGTCTCATGACCACCGACTCACGCCTGGAAGCCCTGGGCTGGCACCACCGCTACTCGGGGAAGGTGCGCGACCTGTATGAGTCGGCGGCTCATCCCGGGCGGCTGCTCGTCGTGACCTCCGACCGCGTGAGCGCGTTCGACCACATCCTCTCCCCCGGCATCCCGGGCAAGGGGGCACTGCTCACCCAGCTGTCGCTGTGGTGGTTCGGTCGACTCGGGGAGCCGACCCATCTGGCCGCGGCGCATCCGTCGCTCGGCGAGCATCTGCCGCCGGAGCTCGCGGGTCGCACGATGATCGTGCACACCCTCGAGATGTACCCGGTGGAGTGCGTCGTGCGCGGCTACCTCGCCGGGTCCGGCTGGGCCGAATACCGGGTCTCGCAGACGGTGTGCGGCATCCCACTGCCCGCCGGTCTCGCCGAGGGCGACAAGCTGCCGGAACCGATCTTCACCCCCGCACTCAAGGCCCCACTCGGCGAACACGATGAGAACATCACGTTCGAGCGGATGAGCGAGATCGTGGGCGCCGCGGATGCCGAACTGTTGCGCGAGGCGAGTCTGCGCATCTTCGCCACCGCGTCGGCGATCGCCGAGGAACGCGGCATCCTGCTGGCCGACACCAAGTTCGAGTTCGGGCGCGACGCGGGCAATCCGGCTCCGGTTCTCGCCGATGAGGTGCTGACGAGCGACTCGAGCCGGTACTGGGATGCCGAGACGTATGCCACGGGCGGCATGAACCGCCTGGAGAGCTTCGACAAGCAGATCGTGCGCGACTGGCTCGCCGCGAACTGGGACCGCACGGGGGAGCCGCCCGAGCTTCCGACCGACATCGTCGAGCGCACCGCCGCGCGCTACCAGGAACTCGTCGACCGGTTCATGGCACCTCAGTTCTGACCGGGCATTTTCGCCGGACCGTCCGCGTTGTGGATGACATGTCACCCGAGTTGCTCGCCGCCGATACCGCCATGGGGGCGGTCACGCTCAACGTCGCCGACCTCGACGCCCTGACCTCGTACTACCGAGATTCGATCGGCCTCGACGTGCTCGGCGCTGACGGGCCGCGCGTCGCGCTCGGTCGCGGTGCGCGCGAGATCGTCGTGCTCGAACACGCGCCTGAACTCCGGCATGCGTCGCCCCGCGACGCGGGGCTCTTTCACACCGCGATCCTGTTCGACACCGAGGCAGCGCTCGCGTCAGCGGTGTACTCGGTGGCTCGCCGGCATCCCGGGTCGTTCACCGGATCGAGTGATCACCTCGTGAGCAAGGCGTTCTATTTCGAGGACCCCGAGGGCAACGGGGTGGAAC
>CBFGZU010000102.1:0-6035 GCA_965653335.1 uncultured Pseudolysinimonas sp. | reverse complement strand
AGCGCCTCGCCCCCGACCGCCACGCGAAAGACGTCGAGGGCCTCGTCGACCTCCTCCGCATCCTCGGCCCCCTGTCGACCGAAGAACTCGCTCTCCGCTGGTTGAGTAGCGATCCGCAAGATCGCTGGGCCCACGCCGCCGGTTCCGGCGCGTCGCGGAGCGACGTGGCGGCCGAGCGGTGGGGAGCGAAACCAGGTACCGCAGACAAGGGTTTCGACACGCCGCCAGAGGCGGCTACTCAACCCGCGGTGGTGGCGGGACTCCTCGAGGAACTCGCCCGGGCGAACCGGGTGATGCGGGCGACGATCGCGGGGCAGCTGCGGTGGGCGGTCATCGAGGATGCGAGCAGGCTGCGGGATGCGCTGGGGGTGCCGCTGCCGATCGGGGTGCCGTCGGCGTTCCTCGATCCGGTCGACGATCCGGTCGGCGATATCGTGTCGCGGTACGTGCGCACCCATGGCCCTTTCACGGCGCAGGATGCGGCCGACCGGCTCGGGTTGGGGGTCGCCGTCGTCACCGACGTGTTGCGGCGCTTCGCCGCCGACCGCCGGGTGGTGGAGGGCGAGTTCCGGCCCGGCGCGACCGGGGT
Organism: uncultured Pseudolysinimonas sp.; assembly: GCA_965653335.1. Lineage (GTDB taxonomy): Bacteria > Actinomycetota > Actinomycetes > Actinomycetales > Microbacteriaceae > Pseudolysinimonas_A. The sequence continues at coordinate 5,446 of CBFGZU010000102.1, read as the reverse complement.
GGAGTGGGTGGATGCCGAGATCCTGCGTCGACTGCGCCGCCGGAGTCTCGCCGCCCTCCGCTCCGAGGTGGAGCCGGTTCCGCAGCGGGCGCTCGGGCGGTTTCTGCCGGCGTGGCACCGCTTCGGCGACCTCCGCGGAGTCGACGGACTGGTCGCCGCGATCGACCAGCTCTCGGGCGTCGCGCTACCGGCGAGCACGTGGGAAAGCATGGTGCTGCCGAGCCGGGTGAAGGACTACACCCCGGCGATGCTCGACGAGCTGACGACATCCGGTGAGGTGCTGTGGTCGGGTCGTGGTGAGCTTCCCGGCGGCGACGGCTGGATGGCGCTGCACCTCGCAGACGCCGCCCCGCTCACCGTGTTCGAGCCGAGCCTCGCCGACGCGGGCGACCTGCACGGCCGCATCATCGACGCCCTCGCCGGCGGGGGTGCCTTCTTCTTCCGGCAGCTCTCCACCGCCGTCGGGCTAACTGAGCCGGTCGACGACAAGGACCTGGCCGCGGCCCTCTGGGATCTCGTGTGGGCCGGGCTCGTCGGCAACGACACCCTCGCCCCGTTGCGGGCACGACTCGGCGCCACGCCCACGCGCTCGCGCGCGACGCCTCGAGCCCGCGGTCGCCGCGCCCCGAGCCGGGTGCTCTCGGCGCTCGCGATGTCGGCGCCGCCCACGGTGGCCGGCCGCTGGTCCCTCCTCCCGGCTCCCGAGCCGAACGCCACCATCCGCTCCGCCGCTCTCGCCGAGACCCTGCTCGAACGGCACGGCGTCGTCACCCGTGGTGCCGTCGTTTCCGAGGGTGTCGCGGGCGGTTTCGCGCTCGCCTACAAGGTGCTCGCCGGGCTCGAGGAGACCGGCCGAACCCGCCGCGGCTACTTCATCGAGGGTCTCGGCGCCGCCCAGTTCGCGACTCCCGCGACGGTCGATCGGCTGCGCACATTCGCCGCCGACCCGGAAGAAGGCGCGCCACCGAGTGCCATCACCCTCGGGGCGACCGACCCGGCGAATCCCTATGGCGCCGCCCTCGGCTGGCCCGATGCCGACGGGCACCGCCCCGGAAGGAAGGCCGGTGCGCTCGTCGTGCTCGTGGATGGTGCCCTCGAGATCTACGTCGAACGCGGCGGCAAGACGGTGCTCACTTTCACTGCCGACGAGCAACGTCTCTCCGCCGCCGCGGAGTCACTCACCGCGACTGTGCGGCGTGCCGGAGGTCGCCTTCGCATCGAGAAGATCGACGGGGAGTTCTCACTCGGCACGCCGTTCGGCGACGCCCTCGCCGCCGCCGGCTTCGCGCCGACACCGCAAGGCCTGAGGCTCCGAGGGTAGATGTCTACCCCTCCACGGTAGAATGGTAGACGTGAGTCTCAACATCAAGAACGAGCGCACCCATGCCCTCGTGCGGGAGCTGGCTACGCTCACCGGCATGAGCCAGACGGATGCCGTGACCGACGCCGTGGAACGCCGTCTCGCCGAACTCGGCAAGAAGTCCGACCAGGAAGTTCAGGCGCGGGTCGACGAGATCATGCGCCTCGTGCGGCAGATCGCTCCCGGGTTTCGCGAGGCCTGGGGAGATGGCGATCCGACGGAGGATCTGTACGACGAGAACGGGCTCCCGAAGTGATCGTCGACTCGTCAGCCGTCGTCGCCGTCATCCGCGAAGAGCCCGACGCCACCGCTCTCATCGAGGCGATGATTCGAGCGGAACGACTGCGGATGTCTGCGGCGACCTACCTGGAGACATCGATCGTGGTCGAGGCGCGACATGACCCCGTGGCGGTGCGCGTCGTCGACACGATCCTGAGTCGCTTCGGAGTGGAACTCGAAGCCTTCACCGCGGAACACGCTCAGATCGCCCGGGCCGCCTACCGCGACTTCGGTAAGGGCAGCGGGCACCCCGCGCGATTGAACTTCGGAGACTGCATCTCGTACGCCCTCGCGAAGGCGACCGGCGAGCCGCTCCTCTACAAGGGCGACGACTTCGTACAGACGGACATTCGAAGCGCCCTCGAATGAAGCGTCAGCTCGCCGTTCTCGTGGTCGCCGCCGAAGACGCCGCGGCCTGGGTGAATCTCGGCATGTGGGGCGACTGCTAGATGCCCGAGGGTGACACCGTCTGGAAGACCGCGCAGGCTCAAGCCGCGGCCCTCGCCGGGCTGGTGCTCGACAAGTCGGATTTTCGCGTGCCACGGTTCGCAACCGTCGATCTCGCCGGCGAGACGGTGTTCGGGGTGGTCGCCCGCGGCAAGCACCTGTTTCACCGCGTCGGCGAGTTCAGCATCCATTCGCACCTGAAGATGGAGGGCGTCTGGCGGGTTTACGCACCCGGCGAGAAGTGGGCGCGGCCGGCGCACCTCGCGCGGGCGGTGCTCGACGCCCCCGGCGTGCGGGCGGTGGGGTTCGAGCTCGGGCTGCTCGAAGTGGTCCCGACGGCCGATGAAGAGGATGTCGTCGGTTATCTCGGTCCCGATCTGCTCGGCCCGGACTGGGATGCCACGGAGGCCGTGCGTCGGCTGGCCGAGCGCCCCGAGGTGCCGGTCTACGTCGCCCTGCTCGACCAGCGCAACCTCGCGGGCATCGGCAACGTCTATGCGAACGAGATCTGCTTTCTGCGCGGCGTGCTGCCGACGAGAGCCGTCGGCGAGACCCGCGACCTGCGGGCGGTCGTCGATCTCGCCGAGCGGATGCTGCAGGCGAACAAGGATCGCTGGACCCGCTCGACGACGGGCAACCTGCGCCCCGGCAGCACGACCTGGGTCTACGGTCGCCGCGGCCGGCCCTGCCGTCGCTGCGGCACGCGGTTGCTCGGCGGCGAACTCGGGCGGCTCGAAGGTCAGGAGCGCGTCGTCACGTGGTGCCCGCGCTGCCAGACCTGATCGGGCCGTCCGTGACCGGTGCGGCGCGGAACCACGTTCAGTCGAGCAGACGCGCACGCAGGGTGACCGTCGCGCTGTAGAGCTCCGGCACGCTCACCACGACGCCCTCAGGAGTAAACAGTTGCCGCAGGTCGACGTCGGCCGTGGCGGTGCGCACGGTGTCGTCGGATGCGACGCCGAGACAGTCGGCACCCCACGCTTCGGCGTCGCCCCAGCGCGTCGCCTCGCCGATGAGGATCGAGAGCGAGACGCTGTTGGAGTTGTAGAGGTCGCGTTCGACGCTTCCCCCGCTGGAGACGAGGCCGTCGTCGAGGCACCGGCCGCTGCGGGTCTCTTCGGCGCCGACCGACGAGCCGTTGACGTCCAGTTCGAAGACCCGCAGGTAGCTGCGACTCACGTGCTGCGCCCGGATCTCGTAGAAGACCTCGGCACGCAGCGCCGGCGCGACGACGAGAGCCGTGCCGCCCCACCACGAGCCGGCGCGGTCGAGTCCCCACGTGGTGCGCCGTCCGTCGGCGTCGACGAGCTCCAGTTCGGCGAGGTACTGGGCGCCGAGGCACAGCCCGCCCATCTGCAGCCGGATGATGTCACTGCCGCCGCTCGAGACGCTCGACCCGCTGACCTCGGCGGGGCCGGCGCCGTCGCACCGGGTCGCGACGTCGGCGCCGACCATGAAGCGCAGGGTGTAGTCGACGGGGCGGTCGACCTCGACCTGCAGGCTCGCCGCCGACCACGGAAGCGTGAGGGTCGGCTCGGTGAACGTCCAGTACTCGTCGTTGTCGATCTGCGGCACGTCGGGCACGACGTAGTCGACGGGGATGTCGACCGTCGGCGTCACGTTCCAGTCGCTCCGGCCGTTGCTGAGCCCCTGCTCCCAGTCGACGAAGAACGTCGCGGTGCCCGCCGCCACCTCGCGGCTCGGCGGGGTGCACTCGAACCCGAACGACGAGCCGCACAGACCGGTGCCTTGGGTCACGTCTTCCAGCGCGACGCGGAACCATTGCCGGGCCGGCTCTTCGCACACCCCGCGGCATCCCCGGTCGGCGGCGGGCAGCAGATAACTGGTCTTGGAGGCCTCGCCCGTGTCGAGATTGGTGATGACGGTGATGGCGAGGTCGCCCCGGAATCCGCGGGTCCACAGGCGATCGCCATCGGATGCCGTGCCACCCCCCGCGAACACCGATGCGTTGCAGAGCTGGAAGGGGAGGTACTCGTCGAGTTCGCGAGTCCAGGTCCAGCCCCAGCACTCGGTGCCCTCGGCCGACGCGACCCGCACCTCGATGCTCTCGACGGCGTCGTCGAAACGCGCCACGTCGAAGAGCGAGAGCACGGGCAGCAGCCGGTCAGCCGCCTGCACGACGGCAGAGGATTCGAAGTTCGGCTGACTCGACTCCCACACCGGTGCGTCACCGGCGGGAAACCACCGCCCGCAGACGATCGCGGTGGCGCCTTCGGGGATCACGAAGGTGCGCACGGCCTTGCGTTGGAAGTTCGGCAGCGCGTTGAGGGCGTTCACCTCGTCACGGTCGGCAGCGACATCCACCGAGGTCAGCGGCGTCAGCTGGGTCGCGCCCGCGGGTGCCGTGCAGGCCGGCGCGGCGTCGGGCTCGACGAGATACGCGCGGATGTCGAGGGTCTCGTCGGTCGGGTGCACCCCCGACGCGAACAGCAGGTTGTCGCCGACGGTGCTGATCTGCAGCCCGGGGTGCACGGGCGAGCCCTCGGAGTGGAACCGCACCGTGTGGGCCGGCGAGATGCGCAGGAAGGTGTCGATGCCCGTCACGACAGCGGTGTATGCCGTGTTCGGCTCGATGCCGTCGATCACGAAACACTGCTGCGCGATCGGCCAGCCGTCGGGCAGGGCGGCCTGCTCCTCCCAGAGGGCGATCTGCTCGGCGGTGGTGCTCACGACCGTCTCGCGCTCGGCGGCCGGGTTCTCGGTCGGCCAGTAGCGCAGCGTGAAGGTTCCGGGAGCGGTCGCGAGGATGCCGAAGGGCACCTCGCCCGCGCCGGCTTCCAGCCCGTCGCACCAGAGCGACCCGCCGTAGGGGTTGCCGTTCTCGAGGTACTCCGCGTAGGTCGGCGGGAAGGCCTGACCACCGGCGGCGAAGTCGCGCAGCGCGGTGTCGCTGAGGATCGTGCTGCGCAGCCCGTCGGGGCAGTCGGCCTCAGGTTCGCCGTCGCGCGGTGCGCACGGGTCGTCTCCGTCGGCACGGTCGTCGTCATCGACGTTGATGAGCCCGAGCAGCGCGTCGGGCCACGCCATCAGCTCGTCGAGGAAGAACAGCAGCGACGGGTCGGGCTCGTCGTCCGTCGCGGGAGCTGATGGCACGGTGACCTCGCGCTCGGCGACGGCATCGCTCACGACGACCGGTGCGTCGGGTTCGTCGTCGTCGGGTCCGGCCGGAGCTTCCTCGCCCACGGCGATCGGGGTGAGCACGGGCACGACCTCGGTCGCCGGCGACGAGGTGATCGTCTCGACCGGCGCGAAACGGAGCCCGATGAGCGTCGCGGCCACGGCGACCGCCGCCGCCGCGATCACGGCGAGCACGGGAATCAACCACTTAGGAACGGTCAT
>CBFGZU010000101.1:0-6076 GCA_965653335.1 uncultured Pseudolysinimonas sp. | reverse complement strand
CCGTTCCCGTTCCCCTTGCCGTTTCCGCCGGGTTTTCCGTTTCCGCCAGCGCTTCCGCCTTGACATGCGGGGGCGTTCGGGTCGGGGTTGCTCTCACCTGGGAAGACCCAGCCGGTGATCTCGAACGACGCGAACGACCAGATGGTGAACTCGCCCTTCTGACCCTGGAGACCGTTGCTGCAATCGACGTCTCTGGGATCCTGGTTGCACTTGTAGATCGGGAGCAGAACGATCTCGCCCTCAAGGTCTTGTAGGGCATCGCGGCAGGCCTGCGAGGCGCTCAGACCGGGGGAGCCGGGCATCGTCGCGTTCTCCAGGTCGACCTCGGCGCGGCACTCTCCCGAAATCTCGTCGAGCCAGCCGAAGCCACCGGCGATCGGCTCACCCTCGGGGCCGCTGCAGGTCTTGTTCTCATCGATCCGAACGAAGACGATCTCTTCGAACTCCGAGCCGGCGAAATCGCAGTACGACAAAGCGAGGGGGAAAACGCTGCCGCCGCTGGGCGGGCCGTAGATCGCGGTCGCCTGCGCCACGACCTTGGTGGAGTCGATGCCGATCAAGGCGGCAAACGGGTGCCGGAGTTCGTCGGTGCCGTCGGTGTTCCCAGTCTCGACGTCGACCGTAACCGTTCCCGGGGCGGAGAATGTCGGCTCAAGCGACGTCGTGAACTGATCGACAGCATTGTTCGCCGCGTAGTCGGAGGCGACGGCGCTGGAGCCGGCGCAGTCGTCGTCGACAGCACACTCGTAGGCGACGGCCAAGGCCGCGGCGTCGGCACCGTTCTGGAGCTGAGCCTTCTCGGCATAGAGCCCGCCGACATCGACCGATATCGCCAAACTGCCGATCAACGGAATCAGCAAGAAGCCGAAGATCACGGCCGAGGCGCCGCGCTCCTTGCGCAGTCGAGCAGTCAACCACCGCATTGCATCACTCCAACTCCGCTGATCGGCAGGGTGATGCCGAACAGCCCGGTCATGAGGGGAAGGTCGTAGTCGATCTGAAACTCGACTTGGCTGCCCGCACTGCAGGTAGCGGGGCTGATCGTGATGTCGCCGGAGACGACTTGGGGGTTCACCGAGGGCGCCGCGGCGATGGCAGCGTCGATCGCGTCGTTCGCGTCGCCGTGAATCGCCATTTCGCGGGCCCCCTCACGGGCCGCGCCGCTGAGCGAGATCTGGGTGTTGTACGCCCGAGAGAACTCGAGCATTCCGAGCACCATGAGCAGGAGCACCGGCAGGATGAGCGCGAACTCAACAGCCGCCGCTCCTCGCTCGGAGGATCGCCGTGTCGACATGATCCGGAAGCCCGGCTCCGCGAACGCGGAGCCGGGCGTCGTCGTCGATCGATTACGGGTTGACCGAGTTGAGCTTGGTACTCACGTCGCCGAAGACTCCGGAGAGCGCGAGACCGAGCGTGACGAGCGCGGCGATAATTGCGACCGACACGAGGCCGATGATCAACCCGTACTCCGCGGCGTTGCCATCTTCGGAACGGAGCGAGTTGATACGGGATTGCAGGGAGACGAATGCCTTAAGCATTTTCGGGCTACTTTCGGGGGTTGGGGGAATTCAGTTGGGGGTAAAGCGTCAGTACGGCGGCGGGTTACCGATCTTGAGGATCAGTCGTCGTACTCGGGTGAGCTCAACCTATCGGTCCCCCAAAAGGCCCACAAGAAACGTGAGAGAAGTCTCACGTCGGGGTACACGCAAAAGTGTCGGGTGTGGTGCTAAAAGCAGAGCCCGACGAGGGTTCCAGCGACCATCCACGGCCCGAACGGAATGCTGCCGCGCCAGCCCACCCGCCCGGCGACGAGGGCGACCACCGCGACGACTCCGCCGATGAGGAAAGCAGCGAGCAGCCCGACGAGCCACCCCGTCAGACCCACTGCGCCGAGCGCGCCGCCGAGCAGCGCCGCGAGTTTGACGTCGCCCATGCCCATCGCGGCGGGCGCGACGAGAGCGATGACGAAGTAGAGCACGAACATCGCCGCAGCTCCCGCGAGCACGCCGACCAATCGCTCAGGCTCGCCCCTTAGCAGCGCCCCCGCGACCAGTAGCGCGGCGACGACGGGGGCCGCGACCACCAGCATCCGGTTCGGGATGCGCTTCTCCCGCAGATCGACGATCGCGACCGCGGTGCCGGCCGCCGTTACCGCGAGGAACGCGGGAAGCACGGCATCCGCCCCCACGCGCAGAACCAGCACCCCGAATGCGACCCCGGTCACGACCGCGCCGGCGACTCGCGCGCGCCGTCCGGATCGTGCCGCCGATCGCGACTCCCGGTCGGCCCACCACGGCAGCACCGTCGCGCCGAGCGCCGCGCCGACGATCGCCGCTGCCGCGACGACAGCGAACACGGCAGGCGTCATGGCGCCGACGTTACCGCCCCGGACTACCGGCCGCGGGAGATCTTCACCATCTCGTCCCGCGGAACGACCTTGATGCGCGCACGACCCTCGGGCTCACCCAAGGCGATCTCGTGGGTGTCGAGCCGGCGCCATCCCGCGAGGTCGGTGTATTCCACACCGCGCGACTCGAGCAGCTCCACGACCGACTCCTCCGACGGCGACGACGGGCTCCACCACGACGACTGGTCGTTGACGAGGTGCGAGATCGTCTCCATCGCATCCGACTTGGTGTGGCCGATGAGGCCGACCGGGCCGCGCTTGATCCAGCCGGTGGCGTACACACCGGGCAGGATCTCGTTGTCGCCGACGACGACCTGGCCCTCGCGGTTGGGGATCACCCCGCGCCGCTCGTCGAACGGGATGCCGTCGAGGGCGGAGCCGAAGTAGCCGACCGCGCGGTAGAACTGACCGACCTCGACCTCGCGGATCTCGCCCGTCCCGCGCACGCCGCCCGCGCCATCCGGTTCGGTGCGCTCGTAGCGGAACACCGCGACGCGCCCGTCCGGTCCGGCGACCACCTCGAGCGGCTTCGCGTAGAAGTGCAGGTGCAGCCGCCGCGACGCCGACCCGACGGGCTCCGCACGCCACTTCGAGAACACCTTGTCGATCACGAAGATCTGCTTGTTCGACTCGATCGCGGCGCGCGCCGATTCGTCGTAGTCGAAGTCCTCGTCGTAGACGACCATGTCGACATCCCGAAGCTCGCCGAGCTCGCGCAACTCGAGCGGGCTGAACTTCACCTGCATCGGGCCCCGACGCCCGAAGACGTGCACGTCGGTCACGGGCGAACTCTTCAGCACGTCGTACACGTTCGCCGGCACCTCGGTCGACAGCAGATCGTCGGCGTGCTTCGCGAGCATCCGCGCCACATCCAGGGCGACGTTGCCGTTGCCGACCACCGCGACCGATGACGCGTCGAGCGGCCACTCGCGCGGCACATCCGGGTGCCCGTCGTACCACGACACGAAATCGGCGGCCCCATGCGAGCCGGGCAGGTCGACGCCCGGGATGTCGAGGTCGGCATCCCGAATCGCCCCGGTCGAGAAGATGACGGCGTGGTAGTGCCTCTTCAGGTCGTCGAGCGTGATGTCGCGCCCGTAGGTGACGTTGCCGAAAATGCGGATGTCGCCGCGGTCGAGCACATCGCGCAAGGCCGTGATGATGCCCTTGATACGCGGATGATCGGGGGCGACCCCGTAGCGCACGAGCCCGTACGGGGCCGGGAGCTGTTCGAACAGATCAATCGACACGTCGAACGGTCGGTCGTGCTTCAGCAGGATGTCGGCGGCGTAGATGCCGGCGGGTCCGGCGCCGACGATGGCCAGGCGGAGGCGGGTCATCGGTGTTCCTTACTGTGGGCGCGGGGTTGGCGTCAGCTCGAACGTTCGACGATCGCCTGCGCGAAGCGCGTGAGGGCCTTCTTGACGGGGCCGTCGGGGAGGGGGCCGAGAGCCTCCACCGCCCGATCGGCCCAGCGGTTCGCCTCGGCGAGTGTATCGGCCGTCACCTGGTGGCGGCGCAGCTCGGCGACGGCCGACGCGAAGTCGGGGTGCACGCGGTCGTCGGTCGACTCCACGATGTCGCGTTCCAGCCGCTCGAGCAGTGCCGCAGAGTCGGGGTCGGATGCCGCACGCTGACGCAGATAGAGCAGGGGAAGGGTCGGCACGCCGGCCCGCAGATCGGTGCCGGCTGTCTTGCCGGTCTGCTCGACCGCGTTCGAGAGGTCGATGACGTCGTCGATCAGCTGGAACGCGACCCCGATGCGCTCGCCGAAGACTTCGACGGGCTCCCGGTACTCCTCGGGCGCGTCGGAGAAGATCACCCCGACGAGTCCGGCGAGCGCGATGAGCGACCCGGTCTTGTCGGCGAGCACCTGCACATAGTGCTCGATCGGATCCTCCCCGGGCTGGGGCCCGATCGTCTCGTGCAGTTGGCCGAGGCACAGCCGCTCGAAGGTCGCCGCCTGGATGCCGAGCGCACGTTCCCCGAGAGAAGCGATGAGCTTGGATGCGCGCGCGAACAGCAGGTCACCGGTGAGGATCGCCACCGAATTGCCCCACACCGTCTGCGCGCTCGGCACGCCGCGGCGCATCTCCGCTTCGTCCATGACGTCGTCGTGGTACAGCGACGCGAGGTGGGTGATCTCGATCGCCTGCGCCGCGATGAGCACATCCTCGTTGGCGCCCGCGCCGAGCTGGGCGGTGAGCAGGGTCAGCACCGGGCGCACCCGCTTGCCGCCGGCATCCAGCAGGTAGCGCGTCGTGACGTCGGCGATCTCGTCGGCGAACCGCACCTGCTCGGCGAGCTGCCGCTCGACGATCTCGAGACCTTTCTCAATGTCGGCGACGAACTGCCGCTCCTCGCTCGACGCGAACAGCTTCTCGCCGAGCCCCAGTGAGGAGCTGAGGGTCTTGCTCCGGCGGGCGAGGGAGGGGCTCGGGTTCACGGTGGACCGATCTGTCGGAGCGTCGGGAGGCGAGGCCGGGTCAGCCGGCGGCAGGTTTACGTGAACGGCCGATACGCCGGGCCGTCGCCGCGCGGATCGCCTGGTCTTCGGGCTTGCGGCCGCGGTGCAGGGCGACGACACCGGCGGTGAGGTTGCGGTGGGCGACCCGGCTGAACCCGACACCGCGGATCCACTGGCTCAACGTCCCCTGGTCGGGCCAGTCGCGGATCGACTCGACGAGATACCGGTACGCCTCCGGGTTCGACGACGTGATGCCGACCACGATCGGCGCGACGACCTTCAGATACGCGTGGTACCCCGCGCGCAGAAGCGCTCTCGGCGGTTTCGAGAACTCGCACACGACGAGCCGGCCGCCAGGCTTGAGCACGCGGTACATCTCGGCGAGCGCCTTCTTCGGGTCTTGCACGTTGCGCAATCCGAACGAGATCGTCACGGCGTCGAACTCGTCGTCGCCGAACGGCAACTTCATCGCGTCGGCATGCCGGAACTCGATCTTGGGATACTTCTTGCCAGCCTCGGCGATCATCTCGGGGGCGAAGTCGACGCCGACGACCGTCGCACCCGATTTGGCGAGCGGCAGCGTCGAGGTTCCGGTGCCGCACGCGATGTCGAGGATGCGTTCCCCCGGGCGAGGGTCGACCGCCTTCGCGGTCGCGATGCGCCACAGGGCCGCGTTGCCGACACTCAAGACCGCGTTGGTTCGGTCGTACCCCGGAGCGACGTGATCGAACATCCCCGACATGTCGTCGGGGTCTTTGCTCAGATCCGCCCTGCTCACGAGGGTCCATCCTACGCGGGGCGCAATGACCCGGCTCGGGGGCGGGGAGCCGCCGCCGCGCGGCATAGGCTGGAGGGGTGGCGGACCTCACCGTCGAAACGCGCCGGATCGACCCGGTTCCTTCGCTCATCCCGTTCTCCGATCCCGCGCACCCTCTGCTGTTCCTGCGACGCGGTGACGGCATCGCCGGCATTGGCGAGGCGCTGCGTCTCAAGTTCCGCGGGCCCACCCGGCTCGCGGACGCCGCGGCCGCATGGCGCGACGTTGCGGCGGCGGCGCGCGTCGACGACGAGGTGCGAATCGGCGGCTCCGGGCTCGTCGCCTTCGGTGCCTTCGCGTTCGACGACGACTCGGCGCGCACGAGCGTGCTCATCGTGCCGCGCGTCGTCATCGGCCGGCGCGACGGGGTCGGCTGGGTGACCCG
>CBFGZU010000100.1:0-6102 GCA_965653335.1 uncultured Pseudolysinimonas sp. | reverse complement strand
ACGGGGCTTCCGCCGGTCGCGAGAGGGCGGGATCCGGCGTCGACGGGGAGCTGGCCGATCTCGTTGCCGTTGCCGTCGCCATCCGCGAAGAACCGCAGGGGGTCGTTGGCGAACTTGTACCGCACGTTCTGACCGCCTCCGAAGTACTCGAAGGTCATCATCCATTTGCCGTCGGTCGTCTCGGCGATCGTCGTCATGCCGGGCCGGCCGCCGCCGATCTGCTGACCGCCGTTCCAGCTGAAGGTGTCGCCCGCGATATCGACGACGGGTGCGCTCCACGATGCGCTCGTGCCGTTCCAGGTGCGGTGCGCGAGAATCTGCGCCCGCGAATCCGGAGCGGTCGCGTTGGCCGGATCGAGCGTCGCCACTCCCGTCGTCGGGTTGAAGCCGAGGTAGTCGTTCTCGTCGGAGTAATAGGCGACGAGTTGTCCGCCGATGACGACGAGGTGCGGCTCCCACACGGGGTCGACCTGGTCGTGGACGTTGGCGTTCGCGACGTTGACTCCGGTCGCGCCGGCGCTGCCGCCCTGCCAGCCGCCGGTCGCGATGATGTTGACGAATGTCCAGTCGACGCCCTGGTTCGTGCTGGCGAAGAGAGCGATCGCGAGGTCGCGGCGGTCACCGTCGTTCGTGGGGACCCAGGCGGGGTCGGCCGCTTTGCGCTCGCGGTAGTACTCGTCCTCGCCGGAGACGGCGCTCGCGAGCAGGAGGGTTCCCGCATCCAGGTTGCCGACATCCTGCGGGAGGACGTACAGGTAGGGGCTGGTCCAGTTGCTCGTGTACTTGTCGACGGCGGGATCGCTCGACAGTTCGGCGGGGGGAGGAACTTCGGAGAGCGGCTGCCACGTGGTGCCGAAGTCGTCGCTCTTCCAGATCGGCAGGGTCTGGCCCACCGCACCACCGGCGGTGTCGGGTGCGGGATAGTCGACGACGGTCGACTTTTCGAACGCGGCGACGAGGGTGCCGTTCGGCAGTTGCGCCGATTTCGGGTAGACGACGCAATTGCCGCGCCCCTTGAGGCACGGCTCGTTGGTCGGCAGCTGGTACATCACGGCGCCGGTGGGGTTGTAGGCCTGCGCGGCCACGAGCGGGGCCGCGATCAGGGCAGCGGCGACGAGCGCCGTGCCGAGGGTCCTGGTCAGAATTCGGTGTGACGTCATCGTCTCCGTTGCCTTCCGGTCTGCCTGTCACGTGTCGGTTCGACGCGCTCGCGAGGCGTATGAGGGACGATAGCGATGGATGTTAGCGATCACAAGAGGTGTGTTGTCGATAACATGTCCGATACGACCTTCGCCGCGCGAACCTCGCCAAGAGAAGAGCACGGCGGCACGGTGTGGCGTCACGAGCGACCGAGGGAGGTCTTGGTGGCCGACTCGCAGACCTCCAGTCAGCGTGATCGCCCGGCGACGATCTACGACGTCGCGCGCGTCGCGGGGGTGTCGGCGCAGACGGTGTCCCGGCTGCTCAAGGGCTTCGAGGGCATCCGCCCGGCGACTCGCGAAAGGGTCGAGGCCGCGATCGAGCAGCTCGCCTATCGCCCCAATCAGGCCGCGAGGCTGTTGCGCACGCGAAAGTCGAATCGCATCGGCGCGCTCGCTCACGAGATGTTCGAGAGAGGTCCGGGGCAACTGTTGCGCGGCGCGGCGCTCGAGGCGCGGCGCGCCGGCTACTCGCTCAACATCGTCGGAGTCGACGGCTCCGACCCGGCGGCGATCGAGGAGGCCTTCGATGCTTTCGAGGACGAACGGGTCGCCGGCGTCCTCGCGGTCGCCCTCAGCGACGGGATGCGCGAGGTGGTCGAGCGGCGGTCTCTCGACGTGCCGATCGTCGTCGACCCGGCCGAGGTGCACGACGACGCACCGACCGTGAGCGAGAGCGGGTCCGCCGCCGTGGCAACCCACCTGCTCGACCTCGGCCATCGCCGTTTCGGGTTCGTCGGGGGGCCCGATTCCTGGCTCGCCGCGCGTCAGCGGCGTGATCGGTTCGCCGCCGATGTCCAGGCGAGGGGCGGAAAGGTCGTCGCGGCCTGGACCGGCGACTGGTCCCCCGAGTCCGGCGATCGCGTCGGCACCGAGTTCGATGTCTCCTCGGGCGTGACGGCGGTCTACGTCGCGAACGACGGGATGGCGATTGGCTTCATCCATCGGCTCCAGAGTCGCGGGATCGCCGTTCCGGGGGACGTCAGCGTCGTCGGCTTCGATGACGCGCCCGAGTCGGCCTACTTCGCTCCCGCGCTCACCACCGTGCGGCCCGACTTCGAGGGCGAAGGGCGGATGGCGTTCGAACGGCTCCTGGCTCGCATCGAGAATCGTCCGCGCATCGCGGTCCGGCATCCGATCGGTGAGCTCGTCGTGCGGGACTCGACGTCGGCGCCGCGTTCCTGAGCCTCGGCTTGCGCGACCGGCCGTCGGGTCGTAACATCCAATGTTATCGATCACATGTTATCGATGACATTGCCTGACGGCATCCCCGATGCCGACCAACACAACGGAGTGAACTCAGTGCTCGAGCCCGCGCTGCCCGCCGACCGGATCCTGTTCGGGGCTGCCTTCTACGACGAATACCGCGTCGTCGGAACCCTCGACAGCGACCTCGACCTCATGGTCGACGCCGGGTTCTCGGTCATCCGGGTGGGGGAATCGGTCTGGACGACGTGGGAGCCCGAGCCCGGCCGGTTCGAACTCGACTGGCTCCAGCCCGTGCTCGACGGCGCGCACGCCCGCGGCATCCGGGTGATTCTGGGAACGCCGACCTACGCGGCACCGCCCTGGCTACGGGCCCTGCACCCCGAGATCGCCGCCGAGTCGGCCACCGGCCGGCGGGTTCCCTGGGGCACCCGCCAAGAGATCAACTACACGCACGGGGCGTTCCGCTGGTACGCCGAGCGCGTCATCCGCGCCGTCGTCGGCCGCTACGCCGATCACCCTGCCGTCATCGGCTTCCAAGTCGACAACGAGCCCGGGGCCTACCTGCTTCACAACCGCGACGTGTTCGACGGGTTCCTGCGCTACCTCCGGGAGGTGTACGGCACCGTCGAGAACCTCAATCGCGAATGGCACCTCACCTACTGGTCGCATCGGCTGACCGACTGGACGGAGTTGTGGGCGCCCGACGGCAACCACTCGCCCCAGTACCAGATCGAGTGGCGGCGCTACCAGGCGCGCGTCATGAACGAGTTCATCGCCTGGCAGGCCGGCATCGTGCGCGAGTACTCGAACCCCGGGCAGTTCGTCACGACGTGCATCTCGTACGAGCGACCCCCCGTCGACGACGCCGCGCTCGTCCGCTCGCTCGACGTCACCGCCGGCAATCCGTACTACAAGATGCAGGAGGCGCTGCGCATCGGCGTCGAGGAGCCGCGTCCCGAGATCTGGTGGACCTCGGGCGTCTGGGCGCTCTACGAGCAAGGCGACCGGATGTTCTCGTCGAGCCAGTCGCCGTTCCTGGTGACGGAGACGAACGCGCAGTCGATCGGACAATCGCACTGGCAGAACCACACGCCGTACCCCGGGCAGATCGCGCAGGCGGCCCTCGCGCTCGTCTCGCGGGGGGCCCGGATGATCGAGTACTGGCAGTGGCACACCCTGCACGCCGGGATCGAGACCTACTGGGGCGGCGTGCTGCCGCACAGCGGCAAGCCCGGTCGTATTTATCGCGAGATCGCGGCTCTCGGGCAGCGACTGAACACCCTCGGGCCGAAGCTCGAGGGCTACCTCCCGGATGCCGACGTGACCCTGCTGTACTCCACCGACACCAAGCGCAGTTTCGAGTTCTACCCGCCCCTCGCGACGGACGACGGGGGCCCCGACCCGCGCGCCTACCTGCGGATCTTCGACGCCTTCTACCGGGGAGCCTTCGAGGCGGGAGCGCAAGCACGCATCGTGCACGTCGAGCAGTTCCTCGCCGCCGACCCCGTCGCGTTCGCGCGCGACAACCCGGTGCTCGTCGTGCCGACGCTCTACGTCGCGAGCGACGCCGCCCTCGACGCCCTCGTCGCCTACGCGAACGCGGGCGGTCACCTCGTCGCCGGCATCCGCACGGGATATGGAGACGAGCTCGCTCGGGCGCGCACCGAGGAGGCTCCCGCTCGCATCGGCGTTCCCGCCGGTATCCGCTACGACGAGTACTCGACGCTCGATTCGCCCGTGCCGGTGCACAGCGACGTGCTCGACCTGACACCGGAAGCCGCCGCGGACGGCTGGGCCGACGGGATCGAACTTCGCGGAGCCGACGTGCTCGCCAGCTACGGCGGTGGCATCTACCAGGGCAGGCCGGCCGCGACCTCGCGCGTCGTCGGTGCCGGTCGCATCACCTATGTCGGAGCCGTACCCAATCGCGAGTTCGCCGCGGCACTGCTCACCTGGGCGGTGCCGACACCGATCGCGGCGGCGTGGCAGCGGGATGCGACCGTCACCGTCGCATCCGGAAACTCGCTCTCGGGTCGCGTCTGGTTCGTGTCGAACTGGGGTCCGGACCCGGCGACGGTCACGCCCCCGATCCACCTCGTCGACGGGGACGGCGACGCCGTCGCCGAAGCCGGCGAGCCCCTCGTCCTCGCACCGTGGGCCGTCACAGTCCTGGTCGAGCGCACCGATCCCGATACCGGGGTCGCCTATCCCGAAACACCAGAGAAAGTAGAGAGATGATGAAGCACCGTATCTCCCGGGCAGCAGTGACGCTGACCTCAACGGTCGCCGTCGCCGGCCTCGTGCTGGCGGGGTGCACCCCCGGCACCTCGTCGGGCACCGGCCCCATCACCGACGAAGAGCGCGAGAAGGCGCTCAACACGCCCACCGAGCTGACGTTCTGGACCTGGGTGCCCGACATCGAGGATGAGGTCGCGCTCTTCGAGGCCGAGTACCCGGCGATCGACGTCGAGGTCGTGAACGTGGGACAGGGCCCCGACCACTACGCCGCCTTGCGCGCGGCGATCTCCGCCGGCGAAGGCGCCCCCGACGTCGCGCAGATCGAGTACCAGCACATCTCGTCGTTCACCGTGACCGAGAGCCTGCTCGACCTCGCCCCCTACGGCGCGAGCGAGATCGGCGACGACTACGTCGAGTGGGTGTGGAACCAGGTCTCGGATGGCGACTCCGTGTGGTCCATTCCGCAGGACACCGGTCCGCTCGGTCACCTCTACCGCGACGACATCTTCGCCGCCGCGGGAATCACCGAAGCGCCCGAGACGTGGGACGACTACGCCGCCGCCGCCGAGGCGATCCGCGCCAACACCGACTCCTACATCGGCAACATCGGCCCGAACGAAGCCGCCTTCGCCGTGAGCCTGCTCTGGCAGGCCGGCGTGAAGCCGTTCGGCTATGACGGCGACGAGACGGTGACGATCGACCTCGTCAACGACACGTCGAACGAGGTCATGGCCTACTGGCAGGACCTCATCCAGCGCGACCTCGTCTCGGTCGACGCCATGTGGAACGACGAGTGGTACCAGGGTCTCGCGACCGGTCGCTACGCCGGCTGGCTGACGGCGGCATGGGGCCCGATCTTCCTCGGCGGCGTCGCGGGTGACACCTCCGGCCTGTGGCGGGCCGCCGAGTTCCCGCAGGCGAACGCGGGCGAGTCGGTCTCGGGCAACTGGGGCGGATCGTCGGATGCCGTGCTCGCGTCGACCGAGAACCCGATCGCGGCGTACGAACTCGCGAAGTGGATCAACAACGACGCCGCGTCGACCGCGTTGCTCGCGAACCAGCAGTTCCTGTTCCCGGCAGCCAAGAACGTGCTCGAGTCCGAGGAGTTCCTCTCTCAGGAGCCGGAGTTCTACGGCGGCCAGAAGGTCAACCAGCTGTTCGCTGACATCTCCGAGACCGTCGACGTCGAGTTCGACTGGCTGCCCTACATGGACTACGCCTACCAGGCCTTCGAGGACACCCTCGGTGCCGCCCTCGCCGAGAAGGGCGACCTCGTCGCGGGCCTGCAGGCGTGGGAAGACGAGCTCGTCGCCTATGGCGAAGACCAGGGCTTCACGGTTCAGTAGTCACGTCAGACGCGGGGTGGCCCGTGGTCCCGCCCCCCCCCCCCACCACAGGGGATACCCCAGTAGGCGAACCCGCCCCCCCCCACCAACGGCCCACACCACACCCGAGC
>CBFGZU010000099.1:0-6155 GCA_965653335.1 uncultured Pseudolysinimonas sp. | reverse complement strand
CGACCCGTGTGCGCCCACGCGGGCGCGCCGCACGCTGCGTGCGACCGCCACCCCGGCCTTCTCCTGTGCCTCGTCGGTCGACGCACCGAGGTGCGGCGTGACGATGATGTTGGGCAGGCCGAGCAGCTTCTTCTCGACCGGAGGCTCGGAGACGAAGACATCCAACCCTGCCCCGGCGATCTCGCCGGCGACGAGCGCGTCGTAGAGCGCATCCTCATCGATGAGTCCGCCGCGCGCGACGTTGATGACGAACGCCGACTTCTTCATGCTCTTCAACTGGGCCGCGCCGAGCATCCCGGTCGTCTCGGGCGTCTTGGGCATGTGAATCGTGACGAAGTCGGATGCCGCGAGCAGCTCGTCGAGGCTCACGAGCGTCGCCCCGAGCTGTTGCGCGCGCGTCGCGGTGACGTAGGGGTCGTACGCGACGATCTCGACGCCGAACGCCTGCAGTCGCGCCGCGATGAGCGCGCCGATGCGGCCGAGGCCGATGATCCCAACCGTCTTCTCGTACAGTTCGACGCCCGTGAACTTGGAGCGCTTCCACGCGCCCGCGGAGAGGCTCGCGTGCGCCGCGGGAATGTGCCGCGCGAGCGAGAGGATGTGGCCGATCGTCAGCTCGGCGGCGCTGATGATGTTCGACGTCGGGGCGTTCACGACCATGACACCGGCGACCGTCGCTGCCTTGATGTCGACATTGTCGAGCCCGACACCGGCGCGTGCGACGACCTTCAGGTGCGGGGCCGCGGCGAGCGCTTCGGCGTCGATCTGGGTCGCCGAGCGGATGAGCACCGCCTGGGCGGCGGCGAGTGCGGCGAGCAGCGCCGGGCGGTCGGTGCCGTCGACGGCACGGATGTCGAAGTCGGTGCCGAGGGCTTCGACCGTGGCGGGGGAGAGTTCTTCGGCGATCAGGACGATCGGCTTGGCCACTGAGATGTCCTTCGTCAGGGTCGGGCGCGCAACGTCCCCGAGTCTAACCAGTGCGACGCGAACCCCCTGACGCGTGCCGCTACAGGGTGAGGGGCGGCTGGATCGCGCCGACGAGGGTGACGATGCCGAAGTACAGGGCGAAGGATGCCGCGAGGGCGACGGTGAGGATGAGTGCGCGCGCGAACGGCGGGCGTCCGCGGCCGAGCAGCAGGCCGACGACATAGAGCACCGGCGGGAGCGCGACGGCGAGCACGAGCAACGGCCATGGCACGGAGTCGCCGATCCCGTAGGCCTCGTAGACGGCGGGCAGCGCGCCGAAATTCGAGACCGGCCCGAACAGGGCGAGGGCGAACAGCACCGCGAAGACGATCGGGATGAAGATCACGAGAGCACCCCCGCGAGTTGGAGGGCTGCGAGGAACCGCAGCAGGAGCGGCCATGGGAACACCACCGCGAGTCCGAGGGCGAGCCAGCCGACCCGCACGAGCGGCCGACTCCCGCGCGTCAGGGTGAGCGTCGCGGCGAACCACAGGGGGGCCGCGAGGATCGCGAGGAACTCGCCGAACTGCCAGAGGATGCCGCCGAAGAGCGACACCGACCCCGATGAGAGGTCCTGTGCGGCGAGGATCCAGCCCACCGCGATCGCGAGGTACGGCACAAGGAACGCTGCGGTCGCCACCGTGCGACCACGGGACCCGGGCACGGCACCTGGCTGGGTTCCCAGCTCCGTCCCGGCGCCCTCGGCATCCGGCTCGGGTTCGCGCAATCGCGGGGCCGAGCGGCCCTGATCGTCGTCACCGGCCCAGCTGAGCGCCTCCTCGTCATCGTCGAATTCCTCGACGTCACCGGTTCGCGCCACGCGGCCACGTTACCTGTCCGACGCCTGGCTCGAGCGCGTCGGCGGTTTCGGGCTTTTCAGGCGTTACGGGCTGTTCGGTCGTTTCACGATGCGCACGACCCGGCGGATGTCGCGAAGGTTGACGGAGATCGTCAACTGGTGCCGACGCGCGAGAACGATCGCAACGACGATCGCGGCGAGAAGCGGCATCGCGCCCGCGACGAGGAACGCCACCGTCATCCCGAGCACTTCGGCGATCCAGCCGACGATGAGACCGCCCGCCGCCTGACCGCCCATGAGCAGCACGAGGTAGATCGCCATGACACGGCCGCGCACACCCGGATTGGTCGACAGTTGCACCATCGACTCGGCACCGATGGCGAAGAGCAACCGGAACACCCCGAGCGCGACGATGCCGGCGAGAAACACCCCGTAGACGGGCACGACACCGGCGAGCAGAAGGGACAGCCCGTATGCCCCCGCCAGCAGGGGAATCGAACGCAGCCGCACCGACCGACGTCGCGCCGACGCGATCGAACCGACGACGGCACCGACCGCGGCGAGCGCGGTGTAGAGGCCGTAGCCGGTCGATCCGGTGCCGAACCCCCGTTCACCCGCCGCCGCCGTGAACAGCACCGGGAGGGTCATCCCGAACGTGGCGACGAAGGCGAGGAGCACCATCGGCCAGAGGATCGTGGGTTTACGCCGCGCGTACCGTACGGCGTATCGAACGCCCCCGGAACCGTCGGCGGGCCGCGCGACGACGAGCAGGTCGCGCGAGCGGAAAAGGGCGAACGCGAGGATGCTCGCGAGCGTCATGAGCGCGGCAACCCCGATCGACCACCCCGAGCCGACGACGGCGATGAGGATGCCGCTGATCGCCGGACCGACGAGACCCCCGACGTGGAAGACCCCCGCGTTGAGGCTCACGGCGGTGCGCAACCGGGTCGGTTCGAGCGTCTGCCCGATGAGCGCGCTGCGGGCGGGGCCTTCGAGCGCACCGGCGACTCCCGACACCGCGGCGACGAGGTAGACATGCCAGACCTCGGCGGCGGCGAGAATCGCGAGCACGGCGAGTGCGGAACCGGCGACGAACACGACGCTCTGGGTGAGCAGCACGATCCCTCGGCGCGAGAACCGGTCGGCGATGACGCCCGCGAAGGCGCCGAGCACGAGGGTCGGGCCGAACTGCAGAGTCACGGCGAGCCCGACGAGGGCGAGGTTGCCGGTGAGTTCGAGCATGAGCCAGTCGACCGCGATGCGCGTCATCCACATCGCGATGCTCGTGAAGAACATCGAGCTGATGAGAAGCCGGAAATTGCGCGCCCGAAGGATGGCGAGAATGTCACGACCGGAGGTGCGCCGGGTCTGGACCGGGATAGGCGCGGTGAGGGCCGGGTCACTGCCGCCGAGGCTCACTGCAACAAATCCTTTCCTGATTTCCACCCTACGTGGGTTTCGGCACGCGTCGCCTGCTGGTGGCTCGTCTCAACCGGCGCGAGTCTCACCCCGCGGGAGTCATCTCACCCGGCGGGCGTCGTCGCTGCCCGCCAGCGGGCGAGCAGTTGCTCCTCCGAGTCGATGCGCTCGGGCTCGAGCACGGTGTCGTCGGCGACGAAGTAGAACGCCGCGTCGATGCTGTCCTCGGGAATTCCCGCCCAGCGCGCGTAGGCGAGCCGGTAGAGCGCGAGCTGCAGTTGTTTGCGTTCGAGGTCGGCGGCATCTTTCGGCGCGCGCCCGGTCTTCCAGTCGACGATGCGCACCCGCCCGCCCGGTTCGGCGTACACGGCGTCGATCTTGCAGATGATGACACGGCCGTCGAAGGGCAGATGGATCTCGCGTTCCACCTCGAGCGGGCGACGGCGTGCCCACTCCGACGCTTCGAAACGCTCCCGCAGCTGCTGGAGGCTCCGCCGGTCGACCGCGGCTCCGCCCGCGTCGGCGGCGACATCTCCGCCGGCGTCGCGGTCACCGGCGAGGGCGTCGATCTCATCCGCCCCCGTGCCGAACCCGAACCGCTGCTCGACCCAGGCGTGAAAGAGGGTGCCGAGTCGCGTCGCCGCGAAAGGTCGTTCAGGCATCGGTCGCCGCAGCTCATCGGCCACGCGCTCGGGCTCGGTGACGTAATCGTGGAACCGGGATGCCGGGACCCGCGTGGGGATCACCGCTCGCGTCGCGACGAGCCGGGCTTCGCGTTCGGCGAGCAGCAACTCGAGGTCGCGCGCCCACGGTCCGGCGACTCCCGGCTCGGCGGCGCGCACTTGTTCGGCCGCCCACTCCACGGCGGGGCGCCGCGACCCCAGCGGATCGAGCGGCCAGACGATGCGTTCCAGGTCGTCGCCGAGCGGATTCTCCGCGTGGGTGCTCACCTCGGGCAGTGCCGGCACGAGCCCAGCATCCGCCAGGTCGCGCAGGAAGACTCCCGGCTCGCGCGGCTTGGTTTGCGTCGCCCAGAACGACCCCGAGAGCAGCACATCGTGCCGGGCCCGGGTCACGGCGACATAGGCGAGCCGGCGTTCCTCGTCGAGGGCCCGCTGCCGCACCCCGGAGCTGAAGTGCTTCTGCGCCTCGAGCAGCTCCTTCCGCGTCGACACCCCCTCCCACGCGAAGCGAGGGAGCTCGGCGGCGTCGCCGCGCAGCGGCCACGGGTAGTGCCCGAACCCGAGCCAGCCCTGGAACCCTTCGCGCGGCTTCGCGGGGAACTCGTCGGTCACGAGGCGCGGCACCGCCACGACATCCCACTCGAGCCCCTTCGCGCCGTGCACGGTGAGCACCTGCACGGTGCCGGGTTCAGGAGGCTCGGGGCGCGGCGAGAGATCTTCCCGCAGCTCGGCCTCCCGCAGCCAGCCGAGGAACCCCGACAGGGTCGCGATCTCGGCGATCGCGAGATATCCCGTGAGGGCGTCGGCGAACGCGTCGAGGTTGGCCGGCCCGAGCACCCGGTGCTCGTTCGCGGCGACTTCGATGTCGAGCCGCAATTCCTGGATGACGAGGGCGACGAGGTCGGGCAGGTCGAGCCGCACGCGGGCGCGCAACCGCGCGAGGGTCGAGCCGGCATCCCGCAAGCGTTCGAGCCCGGCGGCGGTGAAACCCTCGAGTGCCGCGTGGCTATCGGGAGCGGTGGCGAGGAAGTCGAGGGCGTCGACGATCGAGCCGCCCTCCCCCGGTGCGACGGCGGTGTTCAGCAGCTCGCGGACCGCGTCGTCGTGCTGGTGTTGCGTGTGGTCGCGAGCCCGCAGCCAGGCCGCGAGCCGGTTGAGGGCGTGCAGGTCGGCGACCCCGACCCGGAACCGTGACCCGGCGAGCACCCGCAGCAGCTGGATGCCGGCGCCCGGGTCGTCGATCGCCGACAGAGCGCACACGAGGTCGGCGATCTCGGGTTCCGCGAGCAGCCCGCCGATGCCGAGCACGTGGAACGGGATGCCGCGCTCCCGCAGCGCCGCGAGAAAGTACGGCTGCGTCGCACGGGCGCGCAACAGCATCGCGGCGCTCGGCACCGTCGCCGGATCTGCGGAGTCGAGCCGCGCAGCCAGCCAGTCGGCGACCGCGGCGGCTTCCTCGGCGACCGTCTCCGTGAACGCGACCGCGACGGGGCGGCTCGAGGCGACGGGGCTGGCTTCGAGTTGCTCGACAGCCACGCCGCTGTCGACGAACGGCGCAACGAGGTGATTGGCCGCGTCGAGGATCCGCGTGCCGTTGCGCCAGCTGGTCGACAGCGCGAATCGCGCCTCCGCCCCGAAGAGGTCGGCGAACTGGTCGAGGTTCGCCGCACTCGCGCCACGCCAGCCGTAGATCGACTGGTTGGGGTCGCCGACGGCCATGACGGCGCTCCCCCCGAACAGTCGCGCGAGCAACTGGGTCTGCACAACCGACGTGTCTTGATACTCGTCGAGAAGCACCACCCGGTAGCGGTCGCGCAGCTCCTCGCCGAGGGTGGGTTGTTTCTGCGCGATCCGCAGGGCGAGGGCCACCTGGTCGGCGTACTCGACCACGCCGCGGCGCACCTTCTCGGCGTCGTACTCGGCGGCGAGATCGGCGAGCACCTCGAGGGCGCCGAGCTGCCGCGCGAGTTCGACGGCGGGCAGCCGCTCGAACCGGTCGATCGGATCGTTCGTCGGCAGGTCGGCGAGTGCCCCGAGCCGGGCGCCGAGCTCGCGCAGTTCGTCGAGGTCGCCCGCGTGCTCGGCGACGCCACGCGCGACGGCGAGCACGGCCTTGGTCAACGCGTCGAGGTTGCGACCGAGCTCGGGGAGTCGGGAATCCCGGCTGCGGATGACAACACCGCGGGCGAGCTGCCACGCCGCGGCCTCGCCGAGCACGGGGGCGTCGCCTTCGCGCCCGAGCAGGATCGCCGAGTCGCGGTAGAGAGTGTTCGCGAACGAGTTGTAGGT
>CBFGZU010000098.1:0-6283 GCA_965653335.1 uncultured Pseudolysinimonas sp. | reverse complement strand
GCCGACGCCAGGGTTCCTGCCGGGACACCGGTTCGCGCCGCAAGACGGCGGCGAACTCCTGACGTGCGATCTCGCCCTTGCCGGCCTCGTCGAGCAGCTGGGCGATCGCGTCGCGAAGATCGGGAAGCAGTTCGACGTCGAGAGCCGCGTAGACGAGCCAGCTCTGCGGCAGCGGTCGTGTCGACCAGTCGGCCGCGGAGTGCTCCTTCGCAAGGTGGATGCCGAGAAGGTCTCCGACGACCGCGCCGAGCCCGACTCGAGGGATTCCCGCGAGTCGCGCCCCGAGCTCGGTGTCGAAGATCACCTCCGGGTCGAGGCCCAGCTCGCGGAGACAGGCGAGGTCTTGACTGGCGGCGTGCAGAATCCACTCCTCGCCCGCCATCACGGCCGCGAGCTCCGAGAAGTCGCCGATCGCGGGTGGGTCGAACAGGAACACGCCCGCGCCGCGCCGGTAGACCTGGATCAGATAGGCGCGCTGCGAGTAGCGGAACCCGGATGCGCGTTCCGCGTCGACGGCGAACGCGCCGTGCCCGGAGGCGAGCGCGGCGACCGCCGAGCGGTAGCCCGCGACCGTATCGATGACGTCGACGGGCTCGTGAGGAACTGGGGGAGGGCCTGCCGCCGCTTCGGAATCGTCAGCCACGCGCCCCTCGCCGGTTCGGCAGCAAACTGACGGCTTCGGGGGTCGGGGGTAGCCCCGCCAGGCGGCAGAGCAGGTCGCTCCAGGCTTCGACCGACGCACCGACCGCATTGGCATCCGGGGTCCACGAGGCACGCACCTCGAGCTGGGCTCCGTCGCTCTGGTGGGCGAGCTCGCCGAAACCGGTCGACAGCACCTTCGTCGCGGTGCCGGAGGCAGCCGAGTAGCCGGCCGCGCGAGCGGCGAGCGAATCGGTGAGCCATGACCAGGCGACGTCCGCGACGAACGGGTCGAGCCCGATATCGGTTTCGAGTGGTGCCTGGGCGAAGCAGACGACGCGGAACGCTCCGCCCCAGGCTTCGGGCTCCTCGGGGTCGAAGAGCAGCACGAAGCGTCCGGTGCCGAGAACCGAGTCGAGACCGTGCTTCACGGGGATGACGTCGGCCGCCATCGCGATGGCGTGCGGGGCGAGACCCGTCGGGGCGGGAATCTCGCTCAATTGCAGTTCGGGACGGATCGTCGCTCGACGCACCGCGGTGAGGGCTCGCCCGAACGCGGCCGGAACGGCCGGATCGGAACGAACTGTGGCCACGAATGAACACTATGGTTTCAAGCGGGAGCCCGTCACGTGCCACGCCGACCCGCGTTCCGGCCGCCGTGGCCCGAACCTGAGGAGGACACCCATGCCGGCGCGCATGAGAATCGCGATCGGGGGCGTGATCGGCGCTCTCTCGCTCGTCGGTGCGGCCGCGGTCGCTACAGCCGCGGTGAGCGTGATCGTCGCCCGCAAGGTGCTCGTGCCGCCGTCCCGGCGGGAAGAGGATGTCGCTATCCGATCGGTCGATCTCGATGCCCGTCTCATCGAGCTCGACGCCACCCCCGACTCGCGGTTGCCGGGCGATTACAGTTTCTGGTTCGCCCAGGCGTCCGGTCATGCCCGTCTCGGCGAGATCGTCGCCGAGACGCCGACTGCCGTGACCCGCCGCATCCTCGGGGTGGATTCGGGCGATCTGGTGTCGGCGCGGCGAGGTCGCCTCACCGGATGGTTCTACCTCACGCCGGCCGACCTCGGTGTCGCATTCGAGGATGTCGCCATCGAGACGCCGCTCGGCGATGCTCCGGCGTGGCTCATTCCGTCGGCGGACGTCGCGAGCCGTCGCTGGGCGATCCACGTTCATGGGCGAGCGGTCCGTCGCCCCGAGACGCTGCGCGCGGTCCCGATCTTCCACGACGCCGGCTTCACCTCGCTCGTCGTGTCCTACCGGAACGACGGGGAGGCCCCGCGCAGCGACGACTTCCGCTACGCGCTCGGAGATCGAGAGTGGCTCGACGTCGACGCGGCGATGCGGTACGCCGTCGCGAACGGAGCGCGACAGATCGTGCTCGTCGGATGGTCGATGGGCGGAGCGACGGTGCTGCAGGCGCTCACTCGGTCTTCCGTCGGCGATCGGGTGACCGGCGTCGTGCTCGAGTCGCCCGTCGTGGACTGGATCGCCGCGCTCGACTTCCAGGTGCGGTTGCGCCGGCTCCCGGTCTTCGTGCGCAGCTTCGTGATCGTGCTGTTCAAGAGCCGGTGGGGGCGCGTCTTCACGGGACTGGCCGAACCGCTCGACATCGACCGCCTCGACTTCGTCTCCCGCGCGAAAGAGCTCGATCGGCCCGTTCTCATCCTGCACAGCGACGACGACGGATTCGTGCCGTCGACGGCATCCCGTGCTCTCGCGATCGCGCGGCCCGACATCGTGACCTACGAGGCTTTCGAGGTCGCTCGGCACACGAAACTGTGGAACTACGACCGGACGCGCTGGGAAATCGCGATCCGCGAGTGGCTCGCCACGTTGCCCGGCGGCGTCACGCGATAGACCGGCGACCTCGAGGGCATCCGATCAGCGGGAGGGCCGCCAGCGGGCGTAGAGCGCGCCCGCGTCGTCGGCCAGCAACTGGACGAGTTCGAGGTCGCGCCGTCCGGGAGCGGCACCCCCGAACAGCAGCTGCGGACGACCGAGGATGCGGGGAACCGTGGTGAGGCAGATCTCGTCGACAAGGTCGGCGGCGAGCAGCTGACCGACGAGTCGCGGGCCGCCTTCGCAGACGATGTGGGCGAGTCCGCGGTCGCGCAGCGCGTCGAGCATGACGTGCAACGGTACGGCGCGGTCGCCGTCGACGGCGAAGTATTCGAACGGAGCCGAGAAGGTGCGCCGAGCGCGATCTTCGGCACCGGAAGGCCCGACGACGAGGATCCGACCGGGCTCGATATCGTCGCGTACGGCGGCACCCGTGAAGTCCCCGGTCGTCGTCAGCACCGTGAGGTGAGTCGATCGCGGCACGAGTCCGCCTTCGGCCCGGAGGGTCGCGGCGCCGACGAGCACGCTGTCGCTCACCGATCGGATCGCGCCGAGCACCACCCGATCGGCCCCGGTGGTGATGCCCGCACTCGTGCCGTCGGCGTCCGCGGTGCCGCCGTCGAGGGTTGCGACGAGGTTCACGCGGAGCCCCGGCGGCGGGTAGAGAGCCGCGATGCGCTGGCGCGCGTCCGGCCCGGCGGTGTCGATGACGTCACCGCCGGGCGACAGCGTTCGAAGGATCACGCAGCGGCTTTCTCGCGCACCTGGCGCTTCGCGCGGCCGAGGAGGGCCGACATCCCACGGATGCGCAACGGGCTCACTGCTTCCGTGAGGCCGAGGGTGAGCGGGTAGTCGTCGGGTACGTCGAGCACCTGGTCGACGGTGAGTCCGGCGAGACCCTGAACCAGGATCGAGGCGAACCCTCGCGTCGTCGGCGCCTCCCTGGGCGCCGTGGCATGCAGATGCACGATGCCGCTGTGAACGTCGACGAAGATGAACACCGGCGACTGGCATTCCTCGACCCGTTCGAGCAGGTCGGGGTGATCGCTGTACGCGGGAGGAAGTTCCGGAAGTTCGTTCGCGAACTCGAGCAGCAGGACGAGACGCTCCTGCTGCTCGAGCGCGAGAAAGTCGCGGCGAATGTCTGCGAGCGCCGGTGGAAGGCTTGACTCGCTCACCGTCGCAGTCTACTTCGCGGGGACGGCGCCGGGCTCGGTGCCCTTGACGATCGGCACCTGCACGGCGTTGCCCCACTCCGTCCACGAACCGTCGTAGTTGCGCACGCCCTGGAACCCCAGGAGGTGGGTGAGCACGAACCAGGTGTGGCTGGAACGCTCGCCGATGCGGCAGTACGCGATGACATTGTCGCCGTCCTTGAGGCCGGCGCCGTCGCGGTAGATCGCGTTGAGCTCGTCCAGCTTCTTGAATGTTCCGTCTTCGGCAACGGCCTTGGCCCACGGCACGCTCTGCGCGCTCGGGATGTGGCCACCGCGCAACGCGCCTTCCTCGGGGTAGGCGGGCATCGTGGTGCGCTCGCCCGAGTACTCCTCGGGGGAACGCACGTCGATCAGCGGGTTGCCGAGGTGGGCGAGCACGTCGTCCTTGAAGGCGCGGATTTTCGCATCCTGACGCTCGACCACGGGGTAGTCGGCGGGGGTCGTCGCGGGGGCCTCGGTGACGTAGGGGCGACCTTCGGCCTCCCATTTCGCGCGGCCGCCGTCGAGCAGTCGTACGTCGTCGTGTCCGAAGAGGGAGAACACCCAGAGTGCGTAGGCGGCCCACCAGTTGTTCTTGTCGCCGTAGATCACGACGGTGGAGTCCCGTGAGATCCCTTTGCTCGACAGCAGCTTCGCGAACCCGTCGCCGTCGAGGTAGTCGCGAACGTACGCATCGTTGAGGTCGGTGTGCCAGTCGATCTTGACGGCCCCCTCGATGTGACCGGTCTCGTAGAGCAGCACGTCTTCGTCGGATTCGACGACGACGAGCCCGGGGTCGCCGAGGTGCTCGGCGAGCCACTCGGTGCTTACGAGGCGCTCGGGGTGGGCGTAGCCGGCGAAGGCGGGGGAGGCGTCGGTCTCGACAGTCATCGGATGCTCCTGCAACTAGGGTTGGTCGGTGTCCTCTTAGGGTAGGGATGTCGCCTGCGGGCGCGCTTCCGGGCCGTAAGAGTTCGACACACAATTCCCGTTCGAAGGCCCCGCCCACGACCATGACATCCTCTCCCGCGTCGCTTCTCGATCGCGCCCCCACGATGTCGGGGGACGAGATCGCGGCCTCGCTCGTGCCGCCTCGCCAGTTCGACGACGCCACTCTCGACAACTACCGGCCCGATGCCGACTACCCGTCGCAAGCCGAGGCGGTCGAACGCGTCCGCACCTTCGCGGCCGCGTGGAAGAGCGGTGGTGGCGGCGGACTGTTCCGTAAGAAGGCGCCCGAACTCAAGCCCGGCCTCTACCTCGACGGCGGTTTCGGGGTCGGCAAGACCCACCTGCTGGCCGCGCTGTGGAAGCTCGCACCCGGCCGCAAGTACTTCGGCACGTTCATCGAGTACACCGCACTCGTCGGGGCTCTCGGCTACCAGGCCACCGTCACGCTGCTGAGCGGTTCGACATTCGTGGCGATCGACGAATTCGAGCTCGACGATCCGGGCGACACGATGATGATGACCCGGTTGCTCGGCCAGCTCGCCGAGACGGGGACCCGCATCGCGGCGACCTCGAACACGCCGCCCAACGCCCTCGGCGAGGGGCGGTTCGCGGCGGTCGACTTCTTGCGCGAAATCCACGCCCTCGCGGCGCGCTTCGACATCCTGCGCATCGACGGACTCGACTATCGGCGTCGCGATCTCGAGGGTCACGCGGTCGCGTTCGACGATGATGCGGCGCTCGATGCCGCTCTCGCCGCGACGACGGGAACGGTCACGGTCGACGACTTCGACGCCGTATTGCGCCACCTCGCCACGGTTCATCCGTCGCGCTATGTGAAACTCGTCGACGGCCTGTCGGCCGTGGGGCTGCGCGGCGTGCACGTGCTGCAGGACCAGACCGACGCCCTGCGGTTCGTCGCCGCCGTCGACCGGCTCTACGACAGCCAGGTGCGCGTGCTCGCCACGGGGGTGCCGCTCGATCAGGTGTTCGGCGACGACATGCTCGCCGGGGGCTACCGCAAGAAGTACCTGCGCGCGACCTCGCGGCTCGTGGCGCTCACCTCGGGCGCCGCCGAGTAGCTCCCAGGCAGCTCACGCCAGCAGGAACACCGTCGCCAGGTACGCGACGATCGACAGCACGATGGCATACGGCAGGGCCATCCAGAGCATCTTCACGTACCCGAGCCGGATGAGCGGGGCGAGCGCCGAGGTCAGCAGAAACAGGAACGCGGCCTGGCCGTTCGGCGTCGCGATGCTCGGGATGTTGGTTCCCGTGTTGATCGACACCGCGAGCAGCTCGAACTGTTCGCGCGAAATCAATCCTGCGCTGAAAGCCTTCTCGACCTCGGTGATGTAGATGGTCGCGACGAAAACGTTGTCGCTGATCGCGGACAACACCCCCGAGGCGATGAAGATGAGCGATAGCTGGCCAGGGCCCTCTTGCGCAAGCACCGCATCGATGACGGGCCGGAACAGCCCCTGCTCGTGGATGACGGCGACGATCGCGAAGAAGGTGACGAGCAACGCCGTGAACGGCATCGCCTCTTGGAACGCCTTACCGATCGCGTGCTCGTTCGTCACGCCATTGAACGCGGTTGCGAGCACGATGACCGCCAAGCCGATGAGTCCGACTTCGGCGACGTGGAGCGCGAG
>CBFGZU010000097.1:0-6346 GCA_965653335.1 uncultured Pseudolysinimonas sp. | reverse complement strand
TCACGAGGTTCACGGCGACGATTCCGACGAGCAGAGCTTCCATGCCTGAAGTGTCGCAACTGCGACCGACATCCCTGAGTTGCACCACCGGAACCCCAAAATGTTCGGGAAATGTCTGCCGCGTACCCTGGCGGCATGGCTACGACTGTGCTCGACCACTGGATCGCGGGAGCCGCCTTCGCCGGCGCATCCACCCGCACCGCACCCGTTTACGATCCCGCGCGGGGCGTCGTTCAGCGCGAGGTGCGGCTCGCTTCGGTCGCCGACGTCGACGCGGCTGTGCGCGCGGCGGCGGCGGCCTTCCCCGCGTGGAGCGAGGCGTCGTGGAACAAGCGGCAGGGGGTGCTGTTCGCGTTCCGCGAGATCCTCAACGCCCGCAAGACGGAGCTGGCTGCGATTCTCACGAGCGAGCACGGCAAGGTGACGGCCGACGCCCTCGGCGAGATCGCCCGCGGCATCGAGGTCGTCGAATTCGCGTGCGGCATCCCGCACCTCGCGAAGGGCGAATACACCGAGAACGCCTCCACCGGCGTCGACGTCTACTCGGTGCGGCAGGCACTCGGCGTCGTCGGTGTCATCTCGCCGTTCAACTTTCCCGCGATGGTGCCGATGTGGTTCTTCCCCATCGCGATCGCGCTCGGCAACACCGTCGTGCTGAAACCCTCGGAGAAAGACCCGTCAGCCGCGATCTGGATGGCCCAGGCGATGAAGGAAGCCGGCCTCCCCGACGGCGTGCTCAACGTCGTTCACGGCGACAAGGAAGCGGTGGATGCCCTGCTCACCCACCCCGACGTGGCATCCATCTCGTTCGTCGGCTCGACCCCGATCGCTCGCTACGTCTACGAGACCGGCACGGCCGCCGGCAAGCGGGTGCAGGCGCTCGGCGGGGCGAAGAACCACATGCTCGTGCTGCCCGACGCCGACCTCGACCTCGTCGCCGACTCCGCGGTCAACGCGGGGTTCGGGTCGGCGGGGGAGCGCTGCATGGCGATCTCGGTCGTCGTCGCCGTCGACCCCATCGCCGACGACCTCATCCCGAAGATCGTGGAGCGGATGTCGGGCCTTCGCGTGGGCGACGGCGCGCGGGGATGCGACATGGGTCCGCTCATCACGAGAGAGCACCGCGACAAGGTCGCCGGGTACCTCGATGTCGCCATAGCCGATGGGGCGTCGGTCGTCGTCGACGGGCGGGGCATCTCGGTCGACGGCGAGGCCGACGGCTTTTGGCTCGGCCCGACGCTCATCGATCGCGTGCCGACCACCTCCGACGTCTACACGCACGAGATCTTCGGCCCCGTGCTGTCGATCGTGCGGGTCGCCTCCTACGAGGAGGGGCTCGCCCTCATCAACGGCAGCCCCTACGGCAACGGCACCGCGATCTTCACGAACGACGGCGGTGCGGCCCGTCGGTTCCAGCGCGAGGCGACGGTCGGCATGATCGGCATCAACGTTCCCATCCCGGTTCCCGTCGGCTACTACTCCTTCGGGGGCTGGAAGGACTCCCTCTTCGGCGACACGAAGGCCTACGGCCCCGACGCCATCCACTTCTTCACCCGCACCAAGGCGATCACGTCCCGCTGGCTCGACCCCTCCCACGGCGGTATCAACCTCGGTTTTCCGACGAACTGACCCGCGAGCGGCGCGACTCGGGCGAGTTCGGCGGATACGGGCGTGCACGGACGCCCGAGTTGACCGAACTCGCCCGAGTTACCCGCTCGAGAGCTACGCGATCGCCGCGGCGGGCGGCTGCGCGATCGTCGAGATGCGCACCCCCGCCCGAGCGGTGAGCTCGGGCACGTCGATCGCGCCGTAGCGGTCGGCGGCATGGATGATGATCGCCGCGCACGCCTCGGCATCCGCCACCGCGTCGTGGTGCGGAAAGTCGGAGAACCCCGCCGCGAGAGCCACCGACGGCAGTTTGTAGGAGTCGAGAGTGTAGGTGTTGCGGGCGATCTGCAGACTGCAGAAGTAGGAGTAAGTCGGCACCACGAATCCCGTCGCGATGCACGCAGCTTTGATGACCCCCATGTCGAACCCGGCGTTGTGTGCGACGAGGGGGTCGTCGCCGGTGAAGGCCACCAGGTCGACCATCTGGTCGAGCCAGGAGGGGGCATCCGACACCATGTCGGCGGTGATGCCGTGGATGCGGGTGTTCCAGTCGATGAAGTGGTCGTGGCCCATCGGCGGTCGGATGAACCAGCCGATGCGGTCGACGACCTGACCGTCGCGCACCTTCACGAGCCCGACGGAGCACGCACTCGCCATCGACGAGTTCGCCGTCTCGAAGTCGATGGCAGTGAAGTCGAGCGGCACAAGCCGACTCTCGCACGGGCCCCCGACGCCGCCCTCGTGCCGCGCCGCCGTCGGCTCCAACTCTCGGAATTCCGAGAGTCGGTCGCTAACTCTCACTCAGCCGCACACTCAAGCCGTCTGGAGCCTCATCCCGTCGCCTCGGGGAGAGTTGGGGCCGGATAGGCTGAACCCCCGTGGCACTCACCATCGGCATCGTCGGACTCCCCAACGTCGGCAAGAGCACCCTGTTCAACGCGCTCACCAAGAACGACGTACTCGCGGCGAACTACCCGTTCGCGACGATCGAGCCGAACGTCGGTGTGGTGAACCTCCCCGACCCCCGCCTGAAGGTGCTCGCCGAGATATTCGGAAGCGAGCGCATCCTGCCGGCGACGGTGTCGTTCGTCGACATCGCCGGCATCGTCGCGGGCGCCTCCGAGGGGGAGGGGCTGGGCAACCAGTTCCTCGCCAACATCCGCGAGGCCGACGCGATCGCGCAGGTGGTGCGCGGCTTCGACGACCCGGATGTCGTGCACGTCGCCGGCGTCGTCGACGCGAAGAGCGACCTCGAGGTCATCACGACCGAGTTGGCGCTCGCCGACCTGCAGACCCTCGAGAAGGCGATTCCGCGTTTCGAGAAGGAGGTGCGCGGCAAGAAGCTCGAGCCGGGAGTTCTGGATGCCGCCCTCGCCGCCCAGAAGGCGCTCGAGGCCGGCACGCCGCTGTCGCGCGCCGCGGGCGTCGACCTCGCCGCCATCCGTGAGCTCGGGCTGCTCACCTCGAAGCCGATCATCTACGTCTTCAATGTCGACGAGTCGGTGCTGACCGACGCGTCGAAGAAGGATGCCCTCGCGGCTCTGGTCGCCCCGGCGAACGCGGTGTTCCTCGACGCGAAGGTCGAGTCGGAGCTGATCGACCTCGACCCCGACGACGCCGCCGAGCTGCTGGCATCCACCGGCCAGGATGAGAGCGGTCTCGACCAGCTCGCCCGCATCGGATTCGACACCCTCGGCCTGCAGACCTATCTCACCGCCGGCCCCAAGGAGTCGCGCGCCTGGACCATTCACAAGGGCGACAAGGCCCCCCAGGCGGCGGGCGTCATCCACACCGACTTCGAGAAGGGCTTCATCAAAGCGGAGGTCATCTCGTTCGCGGATCTCGTCGCGACCGGCTCGATCGCCGAAGCCCGCGCGAAGGGCAAAGCGCGCATCGAAGGGAAGGACTACGTCATGCAGGATGGCGACGTGGTCGAGTTCCGCTTCAACGTGTAACTGGGGCCGCGGAGTAGCCTCGCGCCATGGGTTTCGCCGGACTGCATCCTGACGCGGTCGAGTTCTACCGCGAGTTGCGGCAGCACAACGACAAGGTGTGGTGGACGGCGAACAAGTCCCGCTACGACGAGCGGGTGCGCGCGCCGTTCGAGGCGCTCGCCGGGGCGCTCGGAGCCGAGTTCGGACCTGTCAAGATCTTCCGCCCGTACCGTGACGTGCGGTTCTCGGCCGACAAGTCGCCGTACAAGGACCACATCGGAATGGTCACGCACGGAAACGGCGGCGCGGTGCACTACCTGCAGCTGGGTGCTGACGGCTTGCTCGCGGCGGGCGGAGTGTACGACGCGAGTCCCGCCCAGCTGGTACGGTTCCGCGCGATCGTCGACGACGTGCGGCTGTTCGGCGACCTGGAGGCGACCCTTGAGGAGCTCGCCGGGCTCGGGTTCGACGTCGTCGAGACGGATGCCCTCGCCACTGCGCCGCGCGGATTCCGCGTCGATCACCCTCGCATTCGGTTGCTGCGGCTCAAGCGCCTCGCGGTGCAGCGCACGCTCGGCGTCGAAGACTGGATGTCGACCCCCGCCGCCCTCGACCGGATCCGGCAGGCGTGGCGCGATATCTCGATCTGGTGTGACTGGATTGCGGTGAACGTCGGTGCGGAGCCGGTGACGCGCTGAGTCCTGATGGGATGTCGGTGGTGGGTCTCATTCTGCGCGCATGGAAGACACGACCCCTCGCATCGCCGACATCCTCGATCCCTGGCTGGCCGCCTACGCCGCGCAACGCACGGGCCGACGGCGGGAGCGCATCGTCGCCGTCGGGGCGCGGGCGGCGCAGTGCCTCGAGGCGGAGTCCGACCGGATCGCGACCGACCCCGAGCGCCACATGATCGAACTCGAGCGTCAGTTCGGCACTCCCGATCCGGCGGCGCGGTCGATCGGATGCGATGCGCTGCCCGACCTGCTGCTCCGGCTGACGACGGATGCCTGGCTGCCGTCGGACCCGCAGGACCGCCGGGCTCAGCTCCAGGTGCTCGGAGCTCTCGGGCGGTGGCTGGCGTCGCCGCGCAACGGCTGGTTCGCCTCCTACTGCTCGGTGCTGACCCTCCAGGTGGAGGTCGACCGGCTGCGCGCGCTCGATCACGACGCGTCGGGCAGGAATGGCGAGCGGGTTGACGCTCCGCATCAGGAGGCGCATCATTGATGCCTAGTTCGATGCGAGGGGTTTTCATGCGCACCACGGTGACGATCGACGACGACCTCGTCGCGCAGGCCATCGCACTCAGCGGAACTCGCGAGACGTCGGCCCTGCTGAAGCAGGGCTTGCGTGCGCTCATCGAGCAAGAGAGCGCGCGGAGACTCGCGCGGCTCGGAGGAAGTGATCCTGCGGCGACTGCGGCGCCCCGCGATCGGCGAACGTCGATCGCGTGATCCTCATCGACACCTCGGTGTGGATCGACCATCTGCATCGGGCGGATCCGCATCTCGTCGCGCTCCTCGAACGCAACGAGACTTCAGTCCACCCGATGGTGATCGGCGAACTGTCACTCGGGTCGATCGCGGGTCGTGACAGGTTTCTCTCCTTGCTCTCGGCGCTTCCGGCGGTCACCGAGGCAACCCACGAGGAGGTGCTCCTTTTCGTCGAGACGAGCCGGCTGCATGGGCGCGGACTGAGCCTCGTCGATGCCCACCTGCTGGCATCGAGCAGACTCAGCGAAGGCACCCTGCTCTGGACTCGCGATCACCGGCTGGCCGGCGCGGCAGCAGAACTGGGACTCGCGTGGCAGGCGGAGCCGCGAACTCGCTAAGCAGTCGTTTCCGTCGACTCACCCTCGGTCGCGTCGGCCTCGGCTCGCCGCTCGCGCAGGATGCGCACGATGTGCCAGGCGTTGATCGCGATGACGGCGGCATTCATCCCCACCATCGGCCAGGTTTCGACGAGCACGTTGTAGAGCACGAGCATGACGGATGCGATCGTGTTGATCACCCGCAGACGCAGCATCTTGCCTTGCAGGAGCGAGAGCACGAGCAGGCCGGAGCCGATCCAGCCGAAGACCTCGATCCACACTTCCACGAGCGCGACCCTCTCCGGTGCGCGACGACGGCATCGTGACCGTGACCATTGTCTCCCGACCTCGCGGCGTCGTCATCGACCTGGCTCTCGCTTCGCCTATCCCACCGGCTGGCTGTGGCGGGGCCGCCGCGCGACGACCTTCGCGATCTTCGTCGCGTCGATACCGACCTGCCGCAGGTTGCCCGTCAGCGGGTTCGAGTACCCCAAGAAGAACAGCCCCGGGTGCGAGGCGAGCTGCTGGTCGGCGTTGATGAGCGGGCGTCCGCTGCTGGCGAGCACGCCGAGGTCGCCGACGAGCGGCTCGAGTCCACGCCGGAATCCGGTCGCGAGCACGACCGCATCCGGCTGCAGCTCGGTGCCGTCGGTGAGCACCACGGCCTCCGCCGTGAAGCGTTCGACCGCGGCGACGACCCGCACCGCTCCTGATCTGAGGGCGTGCAGCAGGCCGACGTCGATCGTGGGGGTGACGTCATCCCGCAACTGCTGAGTCGCGATGCCGCGCGGCGCCTTCGGGATGCCGTGCTTGCGCAGATCGCCGACCGCCATCTTCTGCAGCAGGCCGGCGAGAGCGTCCTGGGCCTTCACCGGTAGTGCCGACATCGAGATGACGAGCGCCTGACTGGGGATGCCGGCGATCGCCCGCAACACGACGTTCGGCGGGGTGCGCATCGCGAGGGACACGCGCACTCCCGCATCCGCGAGGTCGGCGG
>CBFGZU010000096.1:0-6438 GCA_965653335.1 uncultured Pseudolysinimonas sp. | reverse complement strand
TGCCGCGGGATAGGGTCGGGCCGTGACTCGGCGACTGACCGTCCTCCTCGCGGGGCTCGAGTCGTTGCTCGTGCTCGCGATCGGCGTCGCCATCCCGCTCGTGCCGCTCACAATCGTGTGGGCCGCGCACTTCGGCTTCGCCCCCGAGTGGACGGTGTTCTGGCGCGCCGCGGTCGACGTCTGGCTGCTCGGGCACGGGGTCGACGTGACCTTCACGCTCGACCCGCTTCTCGCGGAAGCCCTCGGGCTGCCCACCGCCGGCGACCCGGTGAAAGTCACGATCGCTCTGCTGGGGTTCGCTCTTCTCACCGCGCTGCTCGGGGCCCGCGCGGGGGGTCGGATCGCCGAGACGGGGCACCGGATGCTGGGCGGCCTGACCGCGGTCATCGTGTTCGCCGCCGCGGGGCTCGGGGTGACCGCGACGGCGCTGCATTCCGCGGCACGCCCGTCACTCGTGCAGGGCCTCATCCTGCCGGCGGCGGTCTTCGGTGCGGGCGTCGTCATCGGGGTGCTGCGGGCGCGCCGCGACGGCGATCGCGACCGGCTTTCGGATGTGCTGGATCGCCTGTCGCCCGAGTTGCGCGCCGCGGCCGGGGCGGCCCTGCGCGCGGGGATCGGTGCCGTCACGCTCACCGTCGCCGTCGCCGCCGTGGGAGTCGCCGTCCTGTTCGTATTGCGGTTTCCCGACATGATCGGCCTCTACGAAGCCCTGCACACCGAAGTCGTCGGCGGCATCGCCCTCACCGCCGGGCAACTCGCCATTTCGCCCAACCTCGTGCTCTGGGCGGTCGCCTGGTTCGTCGGGCCGGGCTTCGCGATCGGCGTCGGGTCGCACGTCTCAGCGGTCGGCACCGCGCTCGGGCCGATTCCGGCGCTTCCCGTCCTCGGCGCGCTGCCGACCGGCGACTCGGCGTTCGGGTTCCTCGGCGTTCTCGTTCCGGTCGTCGCGGCGTTCTTCGCCGGAGTTGCGGTGCGCCCCGCGTTGTCGCGGACGTTCGACGCCCTCGGGCCGCTCGTCGTGCTCGGAGTCGCGGCGGGAGGCGGGATCGTCGGCGGGGCGCTGACCGGTTTCCTCGCGGCGGCGTCGGGGGGCGCGGCCGGCCCGGGACGTCTCGTCGAAGTCGGACCCGATCCGATCGCCGTCGGCCTCGTCGCCGCCGCCGAGTTCGCCGTCGCGATCGGCATCGGGCTGGCGGCGGCATCCCGGCTGCCCGGCCGCGCCAGCGCGCGCCGATAGGCTGGACGGGTGCTCCGGCTCGTCGTCCTCATCTCCGGGGGCGGGAGCAACCTCCGCGCCCTGCTCGAAGCGAGCGAAGACGCGCAATTCCCCGCCCGGGTCGTCGCGATCGGCGCCGACCGCGATGCCGACGGTCTCGCTCACGGCGAGGAGTACAACATCCCGACTTTCGTTGTGCCGTTCGGGGCGTTTCCGACCCGCGAGGCGTGGGGTGACGAGTTGCTCGCCCAGGTGCGCCAATGGGATGCCGACCTCGTCATCCTCTCCGGATTCATGCGGCTTCTGCCGCCGACCGTCGTCGAGGCGCTCGCGCCGAACCTGCTCAACACGCATCCGGCGTACCTGCCCGAGTTTCCGGGCGCCCACGGCGTGCGGGATGCACTCGCGGCCGGGGTCGCCGAAACGGGCGCGTCGGTCATCGTCGTCGACGCCGGGGTCGACACCGGGCCGGTCGTCGCCCAGCGCCGCGTGCCCGTGCTGCCCGGCGACACCGAGTCGCGGCTGCACGACCGCATCAAGCTCGTCGAACGCGAACTGCTCGTGCAGGTCGTGCTCGACATCGCGAACTCCCGCGTGAATCTGAAGGAACGGCAATGAGTGGCGCATCCATCGACCCCGCCCTGTACCGCGAGCGCGATCTCGTGCCGATCCGGCGCGCGATCGTCGCGGTGAGTGACAAGACGGGACTCATCGACCTCGCGCGGGCGCTCGTCGACGCGGGCGTCGAGATCGTGTCGACCGGCGGGACGTCGAAAGCCATCGCCGACGCTGGCATTCCGGTGACGCAGATCGGCGAGCTCACCGGATTCCCCGAGCACCTCGACGGCCGCGTGCGCACCCTGCACCCGAAGGTGCATTCGGGGCTCCTCGCCGATCTGCGGCTCGAGTCTCACGAAACCGAACTGGCGGCGTTCGACATCGAGCCGTTCGAGCTTGCCGTCATCAACCTCTACCCGTTCGCCGCGACCGTCGCGAGCGGGGCGGAGCCGGAGGCCGTCGTCGAGCAGATCGACATCGGCGGCCCCGCGATGGTGCGGGCGAGCGCGAAGAATCACGCCAACGTCGCCGTCGTCGTGAACCCGGAGCGCTACGGCGACATCGTGGATGCCCTCGCCGCAGGCGGCACCTCGCTGCTGCAGCGACGTGAACTGGCGCGCGAGGCCTTCCGGCACACAGCCGACTACGACATCGCCGTGGCCTCCTGGATCGGGAGTGTGCTCGCGCCCGACGACGAGGGCTCGGGCTTCCCAGGCTGGATGGGCGCATCGTGGGACCGCGCCGACGTGCTGCGCTATGGCGAGAACTCGCACCAGCGCGCCGCGCTCTACCGGAGCCCGCACGGTGCCGGCATCGCCCAGACCCGGCAGCTGCAGGGCAAGGAGATGTCGTACAACAACTACGTCGACGCGGATGCCGCGGTGCGTGCCGCCTACGACCACGCGACGCCGACGGTCGCGATCATCAAGCACGCCAACCCGTGCGGGGTCGCCACCGCCGCCACGATCGTCGAGGCCCACGCCCTCGCGCATGCGTGCGACCCGGTGTCGGCGTTCGGCGGCGTCATCGCGGCCAACGCACCCGTCACCCGCGAGGCGGCCGAATCGATCGCTGAGATCTTCACCGAGGTGATCGTCGCCCCCGGGTTCGAGCCGGGCGCCCTCGAGGTGTTCGCGGGCAAGACCAACCTCCGGGTGCTCGAGCTACCCGCCGGGTTCGCCGACGGTCGCAACGAGTTCCGGCGCATCTCCGGCGGGCTTCTCGTGCAGACGCTCGACACGCGGTTCACGCCCGCCCTGCAGTGGAAGCTCGCCGCCGGTCCGGCCGCCGACGCCGCCACCCTCGCCGACCTCGAGTTCGCCTGGCGGGCGTGCCGCGCGGTCAAGTCGAACGCGATCCTGCTCGCCGCGGGCGGCGCGTCGGTCGGCATCGGAATGGGCCAGGTCAACCGGGTCGACTCGTGCCGGCTCGCCGTCTCGAGGGCCGGGGATCGAGCGCGGGGGAGCGTCGCGGCATCCGATGCGTTCTTCCCGTTCGAAGACGGGCCGCAGATTCTCATCGACGCCGGAGTGAAAGCGATCGTGCAACCCGGCGGTTCGGTTCGCGACAACGAGACGATCGCCGCGGCCGAGGCGGCGGGGATCTCGATGTATTTCACCGGCGAGCGGCACTTCTTCCACTGAGCTTCACTCGCGTCCGAATCGGGTCTAGGCTCGAAGGCTGCCCTGCCACCAGGGCGGCACCTCGTCCTCATGCCTGATCCCTCCTCGGTCTCCTCGCCCTCGCGGGCCGGAACAGCGCGCACCCTCTGGCGCCTCCTGCCCTTCGTGCGTCCTGCGCTGCCGCGCATCATCCTCGGGATGGTCGCCGCGCTGCTCGCCGGACTCGTCGCGCTCGGCATCCCGCTCGTGCTGCAGTCGCTCGTCGACGGGCCGCTCGCGAGAGGAGACTCCGCACAGGTGTGGCCGGCGGCGATCATCGTGCTCGTGCTCGGTGTGCTCGAGGCGGCGTTCATCATGGCTCGGCGGTTCTTCGTGCTCACGCCCGGCACCCACGTCGAGGCGGCGTTGCGCACGACGCTGTACGCGAGATTGCAAGATCTGCCGGTCGCGTTCCACGACAAGTGGCAGAGCGGGCAGCTGCTGTCGCGCGCGATGAGCGACCTCGGGCTCATCCGCCGCTGGCTGTCCTTCGGCGTCGTGCTGCTCATCGTCAACTTCGTTACGATCGCCGTCGGCGCGGTTGTGCTGTTCTTCTGGAACGGGGTGCTGGCCCTCGTCTTCCTGGTCTGCTCGATCCCGCTGTGGATCTACGGCTACGTGTTCGAGCACAAGTACTCGATCGTCGCGCGCCGCTCGCAAGACCAGCAGGGCGACCTCGCGACGGCGGTCGAGGAGAGCGTCCACGGTATCCGCGTGCTCAAGGCGTTCGGCCGCGGCACGCACTCGCTCGAGAAGTTCACCCGGCAGGCCGACCGGTTGCGCGGCACCGAACTCGACAAAGCGCGCGCGATCGCGAGTATCTGGCTGTGGCTGCTGCTCGTGCCCGACATCGCCTTCGCCCTCTGCCTCGGCGGCGGGGTGTGGCTCGTTGCGAACGACCAGATGACGAGCGGCGGGCTCATCGCGTTCTTCGCGACGGCGACGGTGCTGCGCTTCCCGATCGAGTCGATCGGCTTCCTGCTGTCGATGACCTTCGACACGCGCACCGCTGTCGACCGGCTCTTCGAGGTACTCGACTCACCCAACCCGATCACGGACTCCGCGACTCCCGCGACGGTGGCGGAACCGCGCGGCCGGCTGAGTTTCGAGAACGTGCACTTCCGCTACCAGGATGCCGGTGACGGGGTTCCCGACCTCATCGACGGCGTCGACCTCGAGGTGGAACCCGGCGAGACGATGGCGCTCGTCGGTCTCACCGGGTCGGGCAAGACCACCCTCACGGCCCTGACGACTCGGCTCTACGACGTCACCGGCGGCGCGATCAAGCTCGACGGCGTCGACATCCGCGACCTCACCCGCGAGGAGCTGCGCCGCCGGATCGCGATGGCGTTCGAAGACGCGACGCTGTTCTCGGCATCCGTGCGCGACAACGTGCTGCTCGGGCGTCCCGAACTCGCCGACGACGCCGAAGCCGG
The DNA here is from genome assembly GCA_965653335.1 of uncultured Pseudolysinimonas sp. Classification (GTDB taxonomy): domain Bacteria; phylum Actinomycetota; class Actinomycetes; order Actinomycetales; family Microbacteriaceae; genus Pseudolysinimonas_A. The sequence continues at coordinate 1,567 of CBFGZU010000096.1, read as the reverse complement.
CGTGGCGGTGCTCGCCGAAGCGCTCGAGATCGCGCAGGCCGACTTCGTCGCCGAGCTCCCCGAGGGCGAGAACACGATCGTCGGCGAGGAGGGGCTATCCCTCTCGGGTGGCCAACGGCAGCGGCTGGCCCTCGCCCGGGCCGTCGCGGCAGCGCCGGCAGTGCTCGTGCTCGACGACCCGCTGTCGGCGCTCGACGTCGACACCGAGGCTCGTGTCGAGGCGGCGCTGCGTCGCGTGCTCGCGACCACCACGGCGCTCATCGTCGCCCACCGCCCCTCCACCGTGCAGCTCGCCGACCGGGTCGCGCTGCTGCAAGACGGCAAGGTGACGGCCGTCGGCACCCACTCCCAGCTGCTCGCGACGAACGCGCACTACCGCTACGTGATCTCGTCGCTCGAGCCCGACAACACGCGGGAGGTGGAGAAATGAGCGTCACCGGAGTCGAGGGTGAGGAGCGCGGCGACTACACCCGCGACGAGAGCCGGCTGATCCGGGCGCGGTCGCTCCGCCTGCTCGGCTCGTTGCTGCGCCCGGTGCGCGGCCGCGTCATCCTCACCCTGTTCGTCGTCGTCGTCAGCACCGCCGCCCAGGTGGCCGGGCCCGCGCTCATCGCGCTCGGCATCAACGACGGACTTCCCGCCGCGCTCGGCGGCGACGTCGTACCGCTCGGGGTCGCGGTCGGTGCCTACCTCGTGACGGGCGTGCTCGGGGCGGTTCTCATCTCCTGGTACACGATGCTCTCGGCGCGAGTGAGTCAGGCGATCCTGTTCGATCTGCGCCGCCGGGTGTTCCTGCACTCCCAGCGGCTGAGTCTCGAGTTCCACGAGAGCTACACCTCCGGCCGCATCATCGCCCGCCAGACGAGCGACCTCGAGTCGATCCGCGAACTGCTCGACTCCGGCCTCAACGGGCTCGTGCGCGGCGTGCTGTACATGGTCTTCGTCGCGGTCGCCCTCGTCGCGTTGGACCCGCTGAGCGGGCTCGTCATCGCCGCTGCCCTCGTGCCGCTCGCCATCCTCACCCGCTGGTTCCAGACCCGCTCCCAACGTGGCTTCCGGCAGACCCGGGTCGCGTCGGCTCGCCTCATCGTGAAGTTCGTCGAGACGATGACCGGCATCCGCGCGGTCAAGGCATTCCGCACCGAAGCGCGCAACGCGGCGGAGTTCGGCGGTCTCGTCGAGGACTACCGGGATGCCAACGCTCGCGTCATCCGGCTGTTCGGCATCTTCGACCCCGGGCTCGTGCTCATCGGCAACACGGCGATCGCGGTCGTGCTGCTCGCCGGCGGCTTCCGGGTCATCGACGGCGGCCTCGCGATCGGGTCGCTGCTCGCGGTACTGCTCTACACCCGCCGCTTCTTCGACCCGATGGAGGAGATGGCGATGTTCTACAACTCCTACCAGTCGGCCGCCGCCGCGCTCGAGAAGATCTCGGGGGTGCTCGAGGAGGAGCTGAGCGTGCCCGACCCCATCGCTCCCGTCGACCTGTGGGAGGCGAAGGGGGCCCTCGACTTCCGCGACGTGCGGTTCGCCTACCGCGGCGACCGGGTCGTGCTTCCCGACTTCT
>CBFGZU010000095.1:0-6506 GCA_965653335.1 uncultured Pseudolysinimonas sp. | reverse complement strand
TGGACGAGAGTCGCCCGATCTTCCAGCAGATCGCCGAACAGATCGAGAACGACATCATCTCCGGCGCCCTCCCCGAGGAAACCCAGGTGCCGTCGACGAACGAGTTCGCCGCCTTCCTGCGCATCAACCCGGCCACGGCCGGCAAAGGCGTCGGACTGCTCGTCGAGACCGGGATCATCTACAAGAAGAGGGGAATCGGCATGTTCGTCGCCACGGGCGCGCGCGCCCGGCTCGTGAACGAGCGCCGTGAGCGCTTCCGCGAACAATACCTCGCCCCGCTCCTGGCGGAGGCCCACAAACTCGGGATCGATCCCGCCGAACTCGTGCGGCTCATCCGCACCACGACCACACAGGAGTCGCACTCATGACCGCGATCGTCGACGTTCACGACGTCACCAAGCACTTCGGGTCGGTCACCGCCGTCGGCGGCGTCACGTTCCGGCTCGACGAGGGCAAGATCTACGGCCTGCTCGGGCGCAACGGCGCGGGCAAGACGACCCTCATGTCGCTGCTCACAGGCCAGGAGTTCGCGACGACCGGCGAGATCCGGGTCTTCGGCGAATCCCCCGTCGAGAACGCCCGAGTGCTGGAGCGGATCTGCTTCATCAAGGAGAGCCAGAGATACCCCGACGACTTCAAGGTCAAACATGTGCTCCGCACGGCACCGCGGTTCTTTCCGCACTGGGACGAGGCGTTCGCCGACCGGCTCGTCGCCGACTTCCGAATTCCGCTCGACCGGCGGATGAAGAAGCTCTCGCGCGGGCAGTTCTCGGCCGTCGGCGTCATCGTCGGACTCGCCGCCCGGGCGCCCCTCACCTTCTTCGATGAACCGTATCTGGGTCTCGACGCCGTTGCCCGGCAGCTGTTCTACGACCGCTTACTCGAGGACTACGCCCGGCATCCGCGCACCGTCGTGCTCTCGACCCACCTGATCGACGAAGTGAGCGACCTGCTCGAGCACGTGATCGTGATCGACGACGGGCGGTTGCTCATCGACAGCCCCGCCGAAGACCTGCGGGGCTCGGCCACCACGGTCGTCGGCGGGCGGGACGCCGTCGAGAGCTTCGTCGGCACGCGGGAGGTGCTGCACCGCGACGGCATCGGCGGATTACTGTCGCTCACCGTCGCCGGGCTCACCCCCGAGCAGCGCGCGGCGGCGACAGCAGCCGGACTCGAGCTCGGACCGGTCTCGCTTCAGCAGCTCATCGTGCGCCTCACGACGGGGCGCCCCACCGACTTCATCGACGACACCCCGATCTCCGAGGAGGCCCGCGCATGACCGCGACCACGATTCCCGCCCTCGCCGCACCGCGCCCCCTCGGTCGCCGTGTCGGCAACGTCGTGCTTCTGCACCTGGCGAACCCCTTCACGATCCTCGGCACCCCCCTGATCGTTCTCGGGCTCATCTTCGCGGTGAACTGGATGATCTGGTGGGTCATCCGCACGGCGGCGCCGTCCGACCCGCAGAGCGTTTCCGACGTGTCGGCCGGGTTCCAGTACAGCGGGGCGACCCTCTGGATCTTCGTCTACATGATGGTCGTGGCCATCATGGCGATGAACTTGACCTTCTCGTTCGCGCTCGGATTCAGCTCGACGCGCCGCGACTTCCTGCTCGGCACCGGGCTCACCTTCGTCGCCCTCGCAGCGACCTACGCGGTGGTCTACATCCTCCTCGCGGCCGTCGAAACGTGGACGGGAGGCTGGGGACTCGGCGGTGCGATGTTCAACAGCATCTACTTCGGCATCGACTCCCCCTGGTGGCTGCGCCTGTTCCACGTCTTCGCTCTCTTCCTGTTCTTCTTCGCCGCCGGCAGCGCCTTCGGCTCGATGTATGTGCGCTGGAAGGCTCGCGGGCTCATCCTGTTCTTCTCGGTGCTATCGGTCGCGATCATGGCGAGCGTCGCCCTCGCGACCGTCACCGGGTCCTGGCCCGCGATCGGCGGATTCATCGCCGCCGCCGGATTCACCGGGTCGTACGCCTTGAGCCTCGTTCTCTCCCTCGCGGCGGGCCTGGCCAGCTACGCCATCCTCCGCCGCGCGACGCCTCGGAATTGAGCGATCCGAGGTGATACATTCCCCACACACGGGGAGGTCGGGGATGCGCGGACACGCGGTACTCGGGGTGGCACTGGTCGTCGTCGGATTGCTCGTCGCGTGTGCCCGCGAGCCCGTCCAGGGGGGCGAGGCTCCCCCGCCGTCGCCCGGCTCCACCCCGAGCGCGACGCCGACACGCGACGCGGCGCCGCCGCAGTTCCGGATGCCCGACGAGTGCACCGATCTCCTCACCTCCGAGACGACGGCCGCGTTCGACACCGCCCACCTCGACCTGCTCGGCGGCCCCGGCGGCGTCTACGGCGAGAACTACTTCGGCGATCCGACACCCGAGGAACGGGTCGGCGGAATCACGTGCGTCTGGGGCGACGAGGCGGCGCCGGCATCCATGGTCATCGTGTCGGTCGCGCCGATCACCACGAGCAGCCGATCCGGCATCGTGGCGGCGCTCATCGACAACGGACTCGTCGAATCAGAGGTCGACGGCGCGCTCACCTACGCTCGCATCGGCGACGAGGTGAGCGCACCCGCGGAGCTGCACGTCATCCGCACCACGAGCTGGATCTCGGTGATCGAAGCGGTCGGCGGCGAAGACCGCTTCGATCACGCCACCGAACTCGCCGACGAGGTGACGAAGCGGGTCTACGTGGACGCCTGACCGGCGCTCTCCCCGAGCTCCTCGAAGAGCGTCACCTGCATCCCGCCGGGGGCCTCGAACCGCGCGTTGAGCGACCGCCACGGGGTTTCCACGGGAGTCGCGACGAGTTCGGTCCCCGCCGCCGTGAGCCGCTCGGCCGCGTCGACGGCGTCCGGCACCTCGAAGGCCACGCGCACCGTCAGCGGGTAGGGATGCGCGACGGATCGCCCGACTTCGACCTCGTCGATATAGGCGATCTGCGCCGGGTTGGCGAGTTCGAGAGTCGCAGTCGGCACCTCAAGGATGACGACGCGCGCACCCCCGGGGCCGTCGTAGGCCTCGAGTTGCCGCAACCCGAGCACATCGCGATAGAAGGCGAGCGCCGCGTCGAGATCGGCCGTTTCGAGCACAAGGCGCAATTGGGCGACGGGCGTGTCGGAATCGTCGGTCATTTCAGGCTCCTCTGCATGAGCACGGTGCCGAGCCACCGGCCGAACTTGAATCCGACCTTCCCCATGTGGCCGATCTCGGTGAACCCGAAGTTGCGGTGCAGGGCGAGCGAGGCATCCGCCCCCTTGTCGGCGATGACCGCGATCACCTCTTTGACGCCGGCGGCCTTGGCGCGGGGCAGCAGGGCCGCCATGAGAGCTCTGCCGAGGCCTTTGCCGGTCGACGCCGGGCCGAGGTAGATCGAGTTCTCGACGGTGAAGCGGTAGGCCGCCTTCGGCTTCCACGGGATGACGTAGGCGTACCCGAGGATGACGCCGCGCGGGCTCACCGCCACGAGCCACGGGTATCCCAGTTGCTGCACTTTCGCGAACTTGGACCGCATCTCGGTGAGGGTGAGGGGATCCTCGTCGAACGTGACGGTCGAGTTGAGGACGTAATGGTTGTAGATCTCGAGCATGTGCGGGATGTCGCGGCTCGTGGCATCCCGGATTTCGAACGCGAACGCCGGTTCCTCGGGCGGCTTGGGCTTGAGGTGCGGAGGCAGCTTCCGCCGGGGGTTGTACTCCTCTTCCAGCACGGGCCGAGCTTACGTGGCGACTCCGCTCAGCCGGACGTGTCAAGTGCCCTTGACACCGAGATCGGCGACATCTAGAGTCAAGTGAACTTGACACCTCGACGGAAGGATGCGCACGTGAACGCGACCAAAGCGACCGGGAAAGCGGACGCGACCGGAGAATATCGCGAATCGATGAAGGCGACCGCTGCCCTCGCGATCTGGACCGTCGCCTGGCTGGCCACCCTCGCCGTCGCCCGATTCGGCCCCGGACTCCTGTGGAACGATGAGCAGCAGGCGGTGAGCTGGGCGGTCGTCGTCGTCAACCTGCTCGTCGGAGCCGGCGTCATCATCGCCTTCACGCGCTACCTCGGCAAAGCCGACGAACTGGATCGCAAGATCATGCTCGACGCGCTCGCCGTGACTCTCGGCATCGCCTGGGTCATCGGATTCGCCTACGTCGTCGCTCACGCCGCGGGACTCATCACGATCGACATCGCGGTGCTCCTCGCCGCGCCGGGCGTGGTCTTCGCGATCGCCGTCGTCGGTGGCCGGATCCGCTACCGGTGAAGAACCGCATCCCCGACCTGCGGGCGGAGCGTGCCTGGACCCAAGCCGACGTGGCCCAGCGCATCGGCGTCTCGCGGCAGACGATCAACGCGATCGAGACCGGCAAGTTCGACCCGAGCCTGCCCGTCGCCTTTCGCCTCGCTCGCCTGTTCGGCCTGACGATCGAAGAGGTCTTCGCCGACGATCACTGACCCTCGGGCAGATCGGGCAAGCGCCAATCGATCGGATCCGCCCCCGCAGCTGTCAGCAGGTCGTTCGCCCGGCTGAACGGCTTCGACCCGAAGAAGCCGCTGGATGCCGACAGCGGGCTCGGGTGGGCCGACGCGATCACGGGGGTGCCGCCGAGCAGCGGCCGCAAGGTTCCGGCATCCCGGCCCCACAGGATCGCGACGAGCGGGGTGCCGCGCGCGACAAGGGCTTCGATCGCAGCTTGCGTCACCTCCTCCCAGCCTTTTCCGCGGTGCGAGCCCGAACTGCCGGCCCGCACCGTGAGCACGCGGTTGAGCAGCAGCACGCCCTGGTCGGCCCAGCCCGTGAGGTCGCCGTGCGGCACCGGCGGGATGCCGAGATCGGCGTGCAACTCGCGGTAGATGTTGGCGAGGCTGCGCGGGATGGGCCGCACGTGACGTTCGACGGCGAACGACAGTCCGATCGGGTGCCCCGGCGTCGGATAAGGATCCTGCCCGACGATGAGTACCCGCACCCGATCGAACGGCGAGGTGAACGCCCGCAGCACGTTCACGCCCTCCGGGAGGTAACGCCGACCTGCGGCGACCTCGGCGCGCAAGAACTCCCCCATGGCGGCCACTCGACCCGCAACCGGCTCGAGCGCCGACGCCCAGCCCGGGTCGACCAGATCGGCGAGGGGACGCGGAGCGCCCGCGATCTTCTCGTCATCCGCCACACGCCGAGCCTATCGACGGCGCGGGAGGGCTAGTCGTGCCGGGGCGCGAGCGGCCCCCGGGCGACCTTGTGCGGGGCCGCCTGGGCGACGGGCTTGAGGGTCACGAGGTCGAGGTTGACGTGACCGGGCAGTTCGATCGCGTGCACGATCGCCTCCGCGATGTCGTCGGCGACGAGCGGAGCGAGAACGTTCTCGTAGACGGCGTCGGCCTTCGCCCGGTCGCCGCCGAAGCGCACGAGCGAGAACTCGTCGGTCTTGACCATCCCCGGCGCGACCTCGATCACCCGAATCGGCTCGCCCGCGAGCTCGAGCCGCAACACGGCCATGAGCATGTGCGCGCCCGCCTTCGCGGCGTTGTAGCCGGCGCCGCCCTCGTAGGCGAGGTGCGCCGCGATGGAGGTGACCGTGAGGATGTCGGCGTGACCGGCATCCCGGGCGCCCTCGCGCAAGGCGGGGAGCAGGGCGCTGACGAGGTCTTTGACGGCGAGGACGTTGATCTCGAACATCGCCCGCCAGTCGGCGGAGTCCCCGTGCTCGACGCTCGCGAGCCCGAACGCTCCCCCGGCGTTGTTGACGAGCGCATGCAGCGGGCCGAGCGCGGCGATCTCGTCGCGCACCCGCGACACGTCGGCGTCGACGGTGAGGTCGGCGACGATCGTGCGGATGCCGGTCTCCTCGGCGAGCGCGGCCAGCCGGTCGGCGCGCCGGGCCACCCCGACGACCTCCCAGCCGTGCGCCGCGAACAGCCGAGCGGTCGCCGCACCGATGCCCGAACTCGCCCCGGTCACGATCACGCGTCTCGTCATGAATCAACCGTAGAGTGAAGCGCGTGACGGGCGGCCGCATCCCCCTGTGGGACAACGCGAGATTCCTCTGCATGGTGCTCGTCGTGATGGGCCACGCGATCCAGCGCCAGACGCTCGACTCCGACGGAGCTCTCGCGATCTACCTGTTCATCTTCTCGTTCCACATCCCCGCGTTCGCGATCATCAGCGGCTACTTCTCGACGGCCACACCACCGGGCACTCGGCAACTGCGTCGCGTGCTCACCGACCTCGTGGTGCCCTACGTCATCTTCGAAGCGATCTGGAGCGTCATCCAGTTCCTCGTCGAGAACCGGCCGTTCAACCCGACCCTGCCATCGTGGACGCTGTGGTTCCTGCTCGCACTCGCGATCTTCCGCCTCGTGCTGCCCTACCTCGCCCTGCTGCGCTGGCCGCTCGCGTGGACGGTGCTCCTGAGCGTCGCGGTGGGGTACTTCGCGAACGTCGACGCGACTTTTTCGCTGTCGCGCGCGATCGCGATCCTGCCCTTCTTCGTGCTCGGCTGGCGACTGCGGG
>CBFGZU010000094.1:0-6860 GCA_965653335.1 uncultured Pseudolysinimonas sp. | reverse complement strand
GCGAGTGCCACGAGCGCCGCCGCGAAGGCCGCCCCGACGAGGGCGGCGGGCCCCGCGACCCCAGCGATTCGTGACACCCGTCGAGCCTACGGGCCGGGTTGGTCCGCCGTTTGCGAGTTGGTCCGCTCGAATCGCAACGGCCCGATTCGCAAACGGCGGACCAGCGCGCCCAGGGGAACGACGAAGGGGGGAACGACGAAGGGCACCGACTCCACAGTCGGCGCCCTTCGTGCGGCGAGAGTTACTTGACGGATGCCTTGAGCTTGCTGCCGGCGGAGATCTTGACGCCCGTGCTCGCGGCGATGTGGATCGACTCGCCGGTCGCGGGGTTGCGGCCCATGCGCGCGGCGCGCTGGGTCGGCTCGACGCTCAGCCATCCGGGGATGCTGACCTTCTTGCCATCCTTGAGAGACGACGCGAGCTTGGCGAACAGGGCGTCGACGACGGTGGAGACCGTCGCCTGGCTCTGGCCCGAGTCCGCGGCGATGGCGGCGACGAGGTCCGCCTTGTTAATCGAATCAGCCATTGTGTCCTCCTCGGACCTTTGTATGTTTCTGGTGGCGGCCGGAGAAGAACGCCCCCGGAACCGCCTTGAAACTAACAGCAAACGTCAGCATTTCCGGGGATATCCGTAGCCGTGGCGCACATCCGCAGAAAACGCGAAGAACCCCGGCCCTGCGAAGGACCGGGGTTCTCGGGTTGAGATACGCCGCTTGGGACGGCTCGTCAACCCACGTGGGGCGTGTTACCAGCTCGACTTGGTGATACCGGGCAGCTCGCCGCGGTGCGCCATGTCACGGAACCGCACCCGGGAGATGCCGTACCGGCTGAGGACACCGCGCGGGCGGCCGTCGATCGAGTCGCGGTTGCGGAGACGCACGGGCGACGCGTCGCGCGGCAGCTTCTGCAGGCCGAGGCGGGCGGCCTCGCGGCTCTCCTCGGTTCCGTTCGGGTCGACGAGCGCCTTCTTCAGCTCGAGCCGCTTCGCGGCCCACCGCTCGACGATGACGCGACGCTGGTCGTTCTTGGCGATCTTGCTCTTCTTGGCCATGGGTTACCGCTCCTCGCGGAATTCGACGTGCTTGCGGATGACGGGGTCGTACTTCTTGAGCACGATGCGGTCGGGGTCGTTGCGACGGTTCTTACGCGTCACGTAGGTGTACCCGGTGCCGGCGGTCGAACGGAGCTTGATGATGGGACGCACGTCCTGCTGCTTGGCCATCAGATCTTCTCCCCACGGGCCAGGAGGTCCTGGACCACCGACTCGATGCCGCGCGCGTCGATCACCTTGATGCCCTTGGCGGACAACGTGAGGGTGACGGAGCGCTTGAGCGACGGCACGTAGTACTTCTTCTTCTGCACGTTCGGGTCGAAGCGGCGCTTCGTGCGGCGGTGCGAGTGCGAGATGTTGTGTCCGAAACCGGGTACGGCTCCGGTCACCTGGCAGACGGCTGCCATGGTTCCTCCAAATCTGGGCAGCCACGTCCGAGGACGCCAACCACCGAGCTACCGTGAAGCGATCGCTTCACCCAAGGTCACTTGTCGGCATGTGAACCGCCGGGCCTGAGCCTGGCGGCACATACAAGAAGCCCCGTCTCCGGGACAACTTGTCGATACTACGTGAGGATGCCGCCCGCGGCAACGTGAGATCGGCGCATCACCGGGAAGCGGAACACTGCGGGCAGTACCCGAAGACGTCGACGACGTGCTGGGGCTGGGTGAATCCGTGCTGCGCGGCGACCGATTGCGCCCACTGCTCGACCTCGTCGGCCGCGATCTCGATCGTCTTCCCGCAGTTTCGGCAGATCAGATGGTGGTGGTGGATGCCGGGGGTGCAAGCGCGGTACAGACTCTCTCCGTCTTGCTGCAGCGCGTCGGCTTCGCCTTCCGTCGCGAGGTCGGCGAGGGCGCGATACACGGTCGCGAGGCCGACCGTCGACCCGGAGTGCTTGAGCGAGGCGTGCAACGTCTGCGCGCTCACGAATCCCTCCGAGTCACCGAGGGCTTCGCGCACGGCGTCGCGCTGCCAGGTGTTCCGCTTCACGTCGCCTACCGTACCCGCGAGCCGAGACGGCGCGCGGCGCTGGCGGCGCGGCGAGGCCCGGTTCTTGCCCTCGTCCGATACCCCAGCGCGCGGCAGACGAGGTAGATCGCGAACGAGATCGTCGTGATGTACGGACTGATCGGCAGGGATCCACCGAGCGCGAGCAGGATGCCGCCGACGGCCGAGACGAATCCGAACGTCATGCTCAGCAACGGCACCACGAGCGGCGACGACGAGACACGCAGGGCTGCCGCCGCGGGGGTGACGAGCAGTGCGAGCACGAGAAGCGCGCCGATGATCTGCACGGAAACCGCGACAGTGAGACCGAGCAACAGCATGAAGAGCAGCGCGAGCCCCCGGGTGGGCACTCCGCGGGCCCGGGCGACGTCGGGATCGACGCTGTCGAACGCGAGCGGACGCCAGACGACAAGCAGCACGGCGAGCACGAGCACCGCGATCCCGATCAGCAACCCGAGCTGATCGAAGTCGACGGCGATGATCTGGCCGGTGAGCAGGCCGAACTTGTTGCCGCTGCGACCCGGATAGAGGGCGAGGAAGAGGATGCCGAGGCCGAGGCCGAACGGCATGAGCACCCCGATGATCGAGTTGCGGTCTCGAGCGCGTGCTCCGAGCAGCCCGATCAATGCGGCCGCGATGAGCGAGCCGACGAGCGAACCGGCGACGACGTTCGCCCCGAGCAACAGTGCTCCGGCCGCTCCCGCGAACGAGAGCTCGCTAATGCCGTGCACCGCGAAGGCCATGTCACGTTGCATCACGAAGACGCCGATCAGGCCGCCAACGATGCCGAGGATCGCGGCCGCGATGATCGAGTTCTGCACGAGCGCGAGCAACCGGCCGTAGTTCTCGAACGCGAACATCTGATCCCAGAGATCGTCGAGCGGGCCTCCCACCAGGGCGATCATGCGCCGGCCCCGTCGTGGTGGACCCCGTCGTGGTAGGCATCGTCGTGGTGGGCATCGTCGAGGCCACCGACGACGACGACCCGTCCGCCGGTTCGGATGACGTCGACGCGCGTTCCGTACAGCTCGCTCAGCACATCGCCGCGCAGCACCTCGTCGGGGGTGCCCTCGCGGAATCGCCCGTTGGCGAGATAGAGCACCCGATCCACGCGGCCGAGCACGGGGTTGATGTCGTGGGTGACGAACACGACGGCCGTGTCGTGCTCGCGGCGGCGGCGGTCGATCAGCTCGGCGACGCCGCGCTGATTCTGCAGATCGAGACTCAACAGAGGCTCGTCGCACAACAGCAACACCGGGTCGCCGGCGAGCGCCTGGGCGATGCGGAGTCGCTGCTGCTCGCCGCCGGACAGCTGGCCGACCGGCCGATCTGCGTAGCCCTCCGCCCCGACCGCCGCGATGAGGTCGGCGACCCGGGCACGATCGGCGGCGCGACTCAGCGGAAGCCCGAAGCGGTGGCCGTTGACGCCGAGCGCGACGAGGTCACGTCCGCGGAGCGCGGTTCCCGCGGGAAGGATCTTCTGCTGCGGCACGTAGCCGATCCGCCGATCCCCCCCGCGGATCGGTTCGCCGAACAGCTGAGCGGTGCCGGCATCCAGTCGCTGCAGCCCGAGGATCGTGCGCAGCAGACTCGTCTTGCCCGATCCGTTCGGGCCGAGCACGGCGAGGAACTCGCCCGGTGCGACGCGCAGGTCGAGGTCGCGCCAGAGCGTTCGATCGCCGAAGCCGAGTGCCCCCCTCTCGAACTCGAGAACGGGGACGGCGGATGCGGCGACCGACGCGCGGTCGGCGGCGGGCATCAGATCAGCGCCAGTCAGATCAGCACCCGTCAGGTCAGGGCGGCGGCGACGGCTTCGATGTTGTCCGTCATCCACGACAGGTAGTCTGCGCCATCCGGCAGGGTCTCGGCGAACGAGACCACCGGAACGCCTGCCTCGTCGGCAGCGGCGCGCACCTGCTCCGTCTCGGGTCCCGCCGTCTGCTCGTTGTACGCGAGCAGCGCGACGGCGCCGGTCGCGATGAGTTCGAGGGTGGCGTCGAGTGCGAGCGGCGGCACGTCGGCGCCTTCCTCGATCGCCTCGGAGAACTCCGCGGGCGTGAGGTCGTCGAGGCCGAGTTCGGCGAGCAGGTAGACCGGCACCGGTTCGGTGACGGCGACCCCGGTTCCTTCGAAACCGTCGTGGAGTTCGTGCGCGCGCTCCTCGAGGGCGGCCAGACCGGCCGCGAACTCCTCGTAGTTGACCTGGTAGGTGTCGGCGTTCGTGGTGTCGAGGTCACCCAGGTGCTGTGCGATCTCGAGCGCGAGCGCGTCCATCGCCTCGAACGAGTACCACACGTGCTCGTTGAACCCCTCGATGTGGCCGTGGTCGCCGCCCTCCTCGTCGGCGTGCTCCCCCTCGTCCTGCCCGTCCGCGTCGGGGGCGAGGCCGGAGATCTCGACGGCGTCGAGCACCTCCACGTCATCGTTGCCCGACGCGTCGAGAAGGGTGTCGATGAACTCGTCGTAGCCGCCGCCGTTGTGGATGACGAGGTCGGCGTCGGCGATCACCAGCTGGTTCTGGGCGGAGGCCTCGTAGCTGTGCGGGTCCTGCCCCGGACTCGTGATGATGCTCGTCACGTCGGCGCCCGCGCCCGCGATCTGGGTGGCGATGTCGCCGTAGACGTTGGTGGAGGCGACGATCTGCAGCCGCGCGTTGGCGGCGCCGGGGGTCGCGGCGCAGCCGGTGAGTCCCGCGACGGCGAGAAGGGAAACGGCGGCAAGGGCGGGGATCGAGATTCGGGGCACGGCGCAACGCTAGCGGCTATTGAGAACTATTGTCAAAACCGTTCTCAATAGCCGTCCGCGCGCGGTGCTCAATCGAGCAGAAGCGCGGGCTCCTCGATGACCGACGCGAGGTCGGCCGTGAAACGACTCGCGACATCCCCGTCGACGACGCGGTGATCGAACGCCGCCGACACCGTCGTCACCCACGCCGGCCGCACCTCGCCGTCGACGACCCACGGCTTCTGCTTGATCGCGCCGAGAGCCACGATGCCGACCTCGCCCGGGTTGAGGATCGGCGTACCAGTGTCCATACCGAACGAGCCGAGATTGGTGATCGTGATCGTGCCGTTCGCCATGTCGGCGGGCGTCGTCTTGCCATCGCGCGCCGTGATCGTCAACTGCTCGAGCCCTTGCGCGAGTTCCCGCAGGCTGAGGTTCTGCGCGTCCTTCACATTCGGCACGATGAGCCCGCGCGGCGTCGCCGCCGCGATCCCGAGGTTCACGTAGTGGTGAACGACGATCTCTTTATCGGTCCACGTCGAGTTGACCGTCGGATTACGGCGCACCGCCCAGATGACCGCCTTCGCCATCACTAGGAGGGGCGAGACGCGAATCCCCGCGAAGTCGGTCGATTCCTTGAGCCGTTTCACGAACTCCATCGTGCGGGTCGCGTTGACGTCGGTGAAGACGCTCACGTGCGGTGCCGTAAACGCGCTCGACACCATGGCGGATGCGATCGCCTTGCGCACCCCCTTCACCGGGATGCGCTCCTCGCGCTCCCGCGGCCACGCCGGGGTCTCGAAGTTGCGGAACACGCTCGCCTGCTGAGCCTGCCGCACGACATCCTCGCGCACGATCTCGCCGCCGAGCCCGGTGCCGGTGACCGTCGCAATGTCGACGTCGAGATCTTTCGCGAGCTTGCGGATGGGCGGCTTCGCGATGATCGGCATCGGCGAACCGGCCGGCGTCGGACGGCGGGCCGACGCCTTCGCGCCGTCGGCGGTCGCCCCCTCGGCGGTCACCGTCACCGCTCCCGGGCGTCGCCGCCGTGTCGTCGCGTGCCCGCCCTTCGAGCCGTAGCCGACGAGCACCGCGCCGGGCTTCTCGGCTTCGGCGGCCTCCTCCGCTTCGGCGGACGCCTTCGGGTCGGCGACCTCGCCGACGGTGTCGCCGTTGCGCGGGGCCTGCAGCTCGATCGTGCCGCCCGACGACGCCACCCGGATGATCGGAGCGCCGACCTCGACCGTCGCGCCCTCCTCGAAGAGCAGCTCGGTGACGGTGCCCGCGAACGGCGACGGGAGTTCGACGAGCGACTTCGCCGTCTCGATCTCGACAAGCACCTGATTGACGGTGACGATGTCACCCGGCTTGACCTTCCACGAGACGATCTCGGCCTCGGTCAGGCCTTCACCGACATCCGGTAGCGGGAACTCTTGCGCCATCGTCTTCACTCCTAATAGGCCAGTGCCCGGTCGACGGCCTCGAGCACGCGATCGGCGTCGGGCAGATAGGCGGTCTCGAGTTTTGCCGGGGGGAACGGGGTGTCGAATCCGCTGACCCGCAGCACCGGCGCCTGCAGCGAATAGAACGCACGCTCCGCGATCGTCGCCGCGACCTCCGAGCCGACGCTCACGTGACCCGGCGCTTCCTGCGCCACGACGAGCCGGCCGGTCTTCTGAACCGACGACAGGATCGGGTCGTAGTCGATCGGCGAGAGCGACCGGAGGTCGATGACCTCGAGCGCCGTGCCTTCTTCGGCGGCGATCTCCGCGGCCTGGAGGAGCACCGACACCATCGCCCCGTGGCCCACGAGCGTCGCGTCGGTTCCGGTACGCACGACACGGCTCGCGTGCAGCGGTGTCTCGGATGCCGCGAGATCGACGTCGCCCTTGGACCAGTACCGACTCTTGGGTTCGAAGAACAACACGGGGTCGTCGCTTGAGATCGCCTGCTGAATCATCCAGTAGGCGTCGTGCGGCGTCGCCGGGCTCACGACGCGAAGACCGGGCGTATGCGCGAAGTACGCCTCCGGGCTCTCCTGGTGATGCTCGACCGCGCCGATGTGTCCGCCGTA
>CBFGZU010000093.1:0-6903 GCA_965653335.1 uncultured Pseudolysinimonas sp. | reverse complement strand
CGAGGAACACGAACGGGATCGACTCGATGATGACGGCGAGCGAGAGGGTGACGAAATCCTGCGCGATGTCGCCGAGCTGGATGCCGCCCGCATCCGGCGCGAAGACCCGCAGCGCCGCCATCCCCGCGACGAGAACGACTCCGGCGATGACGTAACGCGCGGGAGAGGTGTTGCGTCGGGTCGGCAGCGTCGGCGGCGCGGTTCGGGTCGGGATCGACATCGTGAGTCAGCAGGTCCGCAGAAAGTCGGCGAGCACGGTGCGGCCGAACGCGAGAGCTTCGAGCGGCACGCGCTCATCGACGCCGTGGAACATCGCCGGGAAATCCAGCTCCGGCCCGAGCTTGAGTGGCGCGAACCCGTAGCCCGTGATGCCGAGCTTCGCGAGTGCCTTGTTGTCGGTGCCGCCGCTCATCAGATACGGCAGCACGGGTGCGCCCGGGTCGAAGCGATGCAGCGAGGCGACCATCGCATCTACGAGGGGGCCGTCGAACGACCCCTCCATGCCGATGTCGTGGTGCACGATCTCGATCTCGATCTCGGGCCCGACGATCTCGCGGATGCGCGCGAGCACCTCGTCTTCGCGCCCCGGGAACGGCCGGGTGTCGATGAGCGCCTCAGCACGGTCGGGGATGACGTTGTGCTTGTAGCCCGCCTCGAGCACCGTCGGGTTGGTGGTCACGTGGATGCCGGCCTGCAAGAAACCAGCCGCCGTTCCGGCTTGAGAGATGAGCGCATCCGGATCGGCGGCGTCGCCCCCGAGGATCTCGGCGAGCCGCTTCAGCTGGTCGCGCGTCGTCGCGGTGAGGTGCACGGGCCATTCCTCGCGCCCCAGTTTCGCGACCGCGTCGGCGAGCTTCGTGACCGCGTTGTCGCGGATCACGCGCGAGCCATGCGCCGCCGTACCGCGAGCGACGAGTTTGATCCAGAGGAGTGCCTTCTCCCCCGTCTGCAGCAGGTACGCGCGCGTGCCGGCGAGGTCGATCGAGTAGCCGCCGACCTCGCTCACCGCCTCCGTGGCGCCGACGAACAGCTCCGGATGCTCGTCGACCATGAAGTGCGAACCGTAGACGCCGCCGTTCTCTTCGTCGGCGAAGAACGCGACGACGAGGTCCCGCGCCGGCAGTTCCCCCGCGGAAAGGATGTCGCCGAGCGACGTCAGGATCATGGCATCCATGTCCTTCATGTCGACCGCTCCGCGGCCCCACAGCATGCCGTCGTTGATGACGCCCTCGAAGGGGTCGACGCTCCAGTTCGCCGGATCGGCCGGCACGACGTCGAGATGACCGTGCAGCACCATCGCCGGACGCTCCGGATCACGGCCCGGCACTCGCGCGACGACGCTCGTGCGGCCCGGTTCCGAGTCGAAGAGTTGCGGGGTCAGCCCGAGGGCTTCGAGCTTCGCGGCGACGTACTCGGCGGCTTCGGTCTCGCCGTTGCTGCGGCCGCCGCCCCAATTGACGGTCTCGAAGCGGATCAGGTCACGCGCGATCGCGGCGGTCGCCTCGAGCTCGCCCGTTTCGTGACCGCTCGTCGCCATGGATTCGAGGCTATCCGACGGCATCCTGGGCGGATGCTGTCGTTCTCGGATGACGCGCCGCGATTCGTCGGGTGTGTCGACGGCGCGTCGCGACATCCGTCCCCGGAGGGCGACACTCGCACGTCGACGTCAATAGAACGCCTCGCCGCGGGCGAGCATCGCGACGAACTTCTCGACGTTGCGGGTCACGGTTTCTGGCTTCTTGGCCTGCTGCAGGCGGAAGTAGATCGCGAACCGGTTCTGAGCACTGAGGGTCTCGTAGGTCGCCTGTGCCGCCGGATTCTTGGCGAGGGCCGCGAGGAAGTCGGGATGCGGTTCTGCCGCTGCCGAACCGGCGTAGGCCCGCTCCCAGCGGCCGTCGGCCTTCGCCTTCTCGACCTCGACGAGACCGCGCGGCTTCATCTCCCCCGCCGCGATCTTGCGCGTGACCGTTTCGACGTTCTTCACCGACCACGTGCTCTTCGGCCCGCGCGGGGCGTAGTACTGCTCGAAGACGTGCTCGTCGATTCCCTTACGACGGCCGTCGATCCAGCCGTACTCGAGCGCCGCATCCAGCGACTCGTCGACGGTGTGGGTCGTGACCGGCGAGCCCTTCTTCGCGATCTCGAGACGGATGCCCTGGGCGCTCTCGTGGTTCGCGTCGAGCCAGGCACGGAACTGCGCGATCGTCTCGAACCGCATCCTCGGGTGGTCCTCGATCGCCATGTCACCCAAGCTACCGGCGACCACCGACCCGTCAGGGCGGAGCGAGGGCGCGTGCTAATGTCTATCCTCGGTCGCCACAGTGATTTCTCACCTCGGCGGCGCACTCGCGCGGGTGGCGGAAATGGCAGACGCGCTAGCTTGAGGTGCTAGTGCCCGAAAGGGCGTGGGGGTTCAAGTCCCCCCTCGCGCACGTGAGTGTGAAGGCCCCCGATCACAAAGTCGGGGGCCTTCTTCGTGCTCGATGAGCACAGCGCGGCCGTGGCGCCTGTCGCCGGACAGTGGCAGAATCGAATGTATGTTCGAGTCGGGTGGAGCCGCGGCTGTCGTGCTCGACGCGCCCGCTGAGCAGGCGGATGTCATCCGCGACCTGCAGGCACGCATCCGCGGCATGCAGCGCAACCGCCTCGACACCCGCGCCATCCCGACGCATCCGGCTCTCGCCGACCTGCTGCCCGGGGGTGCCCTCGCGGCCGGCGGCCGGTATCAGGTGGCGGCCTCGACCACTCTCGCCCTCGCGCTGCTGCAAGGTCCGAGCGCCGCGGGAGCCTGGTGCGCCGTCGTCGGCGTGCCCGATGTCGGCATCGAAGCGGCGGCCGGGCTCGGCATCGACCTCGAGCGGCTCGTGCTCGTGCCGCATCCCGGCCAGCACTGGATGAGC
This sequence comes from uncultured Pseudolysinimonas sp., assembly GCA_965653335.1. Classification (GTDB taxonomy): domain Bacteria; phylum Actinomycetota; class Actinomycetes; order Actinomycetales; family Microbacteriaceae; genus Pseudolysinimonas_A. Next base: position 4,003 of record CBFGZU010000093.1, on the reverse strand, counting down.
GTAGTCTCAGCGCTCGTCGACGTCGTCTCGGTCGTGCTCGTGAAACCGCCCGTACGCGACGGGCGATCCCGGGTGCCCGAAGCGGCGGCGGGCAAACTCGCCGCTCGGCTGCGGCAGCGCGAGGCGGTGCTCGTCGCGCTCGGCGAGTGGCCGCAAGCGGATGCCGCCCTCACGATCTCCGAAAGCGACTGGGTGGGGCTCGGCTCGGGATTCGGGCACCTCACCGCGCGTCAGGTCACCGTGGGGTCGGTGGCGTCGGCGTGGCAGGGGCGGGTGAAATCCCGGCGATTGTGGCTGCCCAGTGCCGATCAGCAGGTGTCTCTCGTCGAACCGCGCGTGCGCGACGTCGTGCCCCTGCACGCTGTGCCACTTCACGCTGTGCCACGTCACGATGGGCCACCTCATAGGGTGGCGACGTGATCTACCTGTTCGACGCCGAACTGTGGCTGTGGGATGCGCGCCAGAGTGACTCGTGGACCTTCGTGAGCCTCCCGGAGGAGGCATCCGCCGAGATCCGCGAAATCGCCGGAGTGATGCCCCGCGGATTCGGCTCGGTGCGCGTCACGGCGACGATCGGATCGACGACCTGGAAGACCTCGATCTTTCCCGACGCGAAAGCCGGGGTCTATGTCCTGCCGCTCAAGAAGGCCGTGCGCAAGATGGAGAAGATCGAAGCGGGCGATACCGCGACGTTGAAGGTCGAACTCGGCGCCTAACTCTCACTGCGGGCGATGGATAACCGCTCTGGAGCGACAAGCGGTGCCGTGGTGAAGAGTTACGGTCCGTAGCCGGTCCCATGGAATGAGGACTGCGCAGGCCCTCCTCTCAGGTACCTAGGTTGCGAGCCCTACGCTCCCCCGCCGCCGAGTCGGGCAGCTCGGGGATTGGCGCGTGGCCTGGTGGGCGATGCCGCCGTCAGTGCGGCCTCGTCGGCGAGGTCGATGGCGGTGCGCACCCAGTCGAGCCAAACGTCGCTCGCTGCCACCGGCATCCCGACCCAGTCGGTGAACCCCCGGCGGCTCGGCTGAGGAGATCAGGTCGCGGCCCCGGGCACTGTGAGCGCTTCGGCATGCTCGGGGCGCGTCCGAGTTTCACCGTAGGTCGCCGTTGAGGCATGCGACCATCTTGCCCTCGCGCATCAGGACCGGCGGATCCCATCATCTTCTTGCGTTGAGTCTGGCCTCCCGCTGCGCGCATCGGGGTGCACCATTCCTAGGAACTTTCGGAAGCGGTCTCAGTAGGGCCGGGAGAATGGTTACGCGACATGCCGGATATTCCTAGGAATGGAGCTCCCCGAGGCAGCGCCTACACCTGCACGATGCAGAAGCGGTTGCCGTCGGGGTCGCTCAGCACGACGTAGTCGGCGTCGGGCTCGTACTCCCAGTCGACGGGATCGGCCCCCAGTTCGAGGAATCGTTCGACGTCGGCCGCTTGGTCGTCGCTGAACAGGTCGAGGTGGTGCCGATGCGGGCCGTCGGAGTTCGTCAGCTTGAGCGAGAACTGGATGCCCTCCTGCCCTTCGTGCGGCTGCAGCACTGCCCAGTCGTCGTCGGGCGGTCTTGAGAGCTCGTAGTCGAGCGCGGCCGCCCAGAACTCGATGGCGCGCGGGATGTCGCGCACTCCCCACACCACGGACCCGATAGTGGCCATGGTCAAGTTCACGCCGTCGGTGGGTCGTGGCACAATCGAACACATGTTCGAATCAACGTGGCAACCCCGACTGCTCGTGGTGTGGTGCCCTGACTGGCCGGTGCACGCGCACGTTCGGGAGGCCCGATTGTCCGCCGACACCTCCGTCGCGCTCATCGAGAAGAACGTCGTGCTCGCCTGTTCTCCCGCCGCGCGTGCCGAGGGCGTGCGCCGCGGGATGCGGCAACGCGAGGCGCAGGCTCGGTGCCCCGCCCTGCATGCGCTGCCCTACGACCCGGCGCTCGACTCCCGGGTGTTCGAACCGGTGCTCACGGCACTCGAAGGCGCATTGCCGGGCGTGCACCCGGTGCGACCCGGGATGCTCGCGGTGCGAGCCCGCGGGCCGGCCCGGTACTACGGCGGCGAGACGGCGGCCGCGCTCGCACTGCTCGGCACGCTCGCCGAGCACGGGGTTCCGGCGGCTCGGGCGGGGATCGCCGACGGGTTGTTCGCCGCGGAGCGGGCGGCGCGCTGGTCGGCCCCCGGCGCAGAGCTGGTCACGATCGTCCCCGCCGGCGAGACGGCCGCGTTCCTTGCCTCGCTCCCCGTCGGGCTGCTCGACGACCCCGAGCTGGTGTCGCTGCTCCCCCGACTCGGCATCCGCACCCTCGGAGCGTTCGCCGCGCTCGACGAGGCCGACGTCGCCGCGCGCTTCGGCCCGCTCGGCGCCCGGCTGCATGCCCTCGCCGCCGGTCGTGACCCGCGGCCGGCGACCCCGCGCATCCCGCCGCGTGACGTCGACGCGACCGTGGATTTCGAACCTCCGCTCTCCCGCGTCGACCAGATCGCGTTCGGCATCCGCACCGCATCCGAACGCTTTCTCGACGAGCTGCTCGAGCAGCGGCTGGTCTGCACGGCGCTGCGCGTCGAACTGCTCGGCGCCGACGGTGAGAGCAGCGACCGGGTGTGGCTGCATCCGCGGTCGTTCACGGCGTCGGAGATCGTCGACCGCGTGCGCTGGCAACTCGACGCGGTGAGCCGCCGGGAGGGTCAGGGCGAGCTGCGCTCCCCCGTCGCGCGGGTGCGGCTCACCCCCGAGACGGTCGACCCGGTCGGCGCGCACGAACGCGGCATCTGGGGCACCGGGCCCGACGAGGGCGTGCACTCGGGATTGAGCCGCGTGCAGGGCATGCTCGGCCACGAAGGCGTCGGCACCGCCGTGCGGATGGGTGGGCGGATGCCGGCCGACCGTCAGCAGCGGGTTGCCTGGGGAGATCGACCGGTGCTCACGCGGGACCCGGGTCGTCCGTGGCCCGGAGCGGTGCCCCCGCCGCACCCGGCGACGGTGTACGAGATCCCGCGGCAGGTCACCGTCGAGGACGTGCGCGGTGCGCAGGTGTCGGTGACCGAGCGCGGGGTGCTCTCCGCCTCCCCGGCGGTCATCGTGTCGCCGACCGGTGCCCGCCGCGATCTCACCGCGTGGGCCGGGCCGTGGCCGCTCGAGGAGCGCTGGTGGGATCCGGCCACCGCCCGCGCTGCCCAGCGATTCCAGGTGGTGGATGTGCAGGGCGAGGCGTGGTTGCTCGTGCTCGACTCCCGGGGGTGGTGGGCCCATGGGAGGTACGACTGATGGGCGGCTGGCACAACCCACCGTTCGACTGGAGCGAGCTCGAACGACGGATGTCGGGGCAGGCTCCGCGGGCCGATGGGGCGACGGCGCACAACCATCGACCGCGGTACCAGGCGCCCGCCCTCGAGATTCCCGACGAGCCGCTCGTGCCGTATGCCGAACTGCACGTGCATTCGGCGTACTCGTTCCTCGACGGGGCGAGCATGCCCGAGCATCTCGTCGAGGAGGCGAAACGTCTGCGCCTGGAGGCCATCGCGCTCACCGACCACGACGGCTTCTACGGCGCCGTACGGTTCGCCGAGGCCGCCCTCGCCCACGGGATGCCGAGCGTCTACGGCGCGGAACTCTCGCTCGGGCTGCGCACGCCGCAGAACGGCATCCCCGATCCCGAGGGAGCGCATCTGCTCGTGCTCGCCCGCGGAACCGAGGGCTATCACCGGCTGTCGAAGGCGCTCACCCGCGGCCACCTCGACGGGGGCGAGAAGGGCCGCCCGGTATACGACCTCGATGTGCTCGGCGACACCGCCGACGGCCACTGGGCGGTGCTGAGCGGATGCCGTAAGGGCACGGTGCGGCAGGCGCTCGAGACCCATGGCCGGGATGCCGCCCTGCGTGAGTTGCGCGCCCTCGTCGAGCGGTTCGGCCGCGACAACGTCATCGTCGAACTGACCGACCGCGGGGACCCGCTCGACTCCGATCGCAACGACGCCCTCGCCGGGCTCGCGCATGACCTCGGCCTGCCGA
>CBFGZU010000092.1:0-7027 GCA_965653335.1 uncultured Pseudolysinimonas sp. | reverse complement strand
GCAGAATCGCGCGGCACGATTCGCAGAAGGCGGACCAACGCGGTATGAGAGCCGTCAGTCGACGATGTGCATCGCGCGCGCGGCGTCGGTGATGGCACCCGAGAGCGACGGGTAGACGCTGAACGCGCGCGCGAGCTCGTCGACCGTGAGGCGATGCTCCACCGCGAGAGCGATCGGCAGGATGAGGTCGCTCGCCTTCGGGGCGACGACGACCCCGCCGATCACGGTGCCCGAACCGGTGTGGGCGAACAGCTTCACGAAGCCATCCTTGAGCCCCATCATCTTGGCGCGCGGGTTGGAAGCGAGCGGCAGCTTGTAGATGTCGCCCTGCGTGAGACCCTCCTCGATCTGCCGCTGCGACCAGCCGACCGTCGCCACCTCGGGGTGCGTGAAGATATTGCTCGTCACATTGCGCAGCTCGGTCGGGTTGACGGCGTCGCCGAGCGCGTGGAACACCGCCGTGCGCCCCTGCATCGAAGCGACGGATGCCAGCGGCAGGAAGTCGCTCGCGTCGCCCGCCGCGTACACCGACGGCATCGAGGTGCGGGCCACCCGGTTGACGCGGATGTGTCCCGACTCGGTGAGCTGGATGCCGGCCTCGACGAGTCCGATCCCGGCGGTGTTCGGCACCGACCCGAGCGCGAGGAGGGCGTGCGAGCCGGTGACCTCCCGGCCGTCGACGAGTTTCACGACGACCCCGTCGCCGACCCGCTCGACGGAAGCCATCCGGCTCTTGTTGAGCACTGTCATGCCGTTGCGGCGGAACACGTTCTCGATGACGGCGGCCGCGTCGCCATCCTCACCCGGCAGCACCTGGTCGCGGCTGGAGACGAGGGTCACCTTCGCGCCGAGGGCGAGGTAGGCCGACGCGAACTCGGCGCCCGTCACTCCCGAGCCGACGACGATGAGGTGCTCAGGAATTGATTCGAGCGAATAGAGCTGGGTCCAGGTGAAGATGCGCTCGCCGTCGGGTTTCGCGGTCGGCAGCGCGCGCGGCGTCGCCCCCACCGCGACGATGAGGGTGTCGGCGCTGATCTCGTCGAAGTCGGTGCGCGCTTTGCCGCGGCCGGTCGACGCGATGATCGTGTTGGCATCCTCGAGCCGGCCGTCGCCCTGCACGATGCGCACGCCCGCGCGCACGAGCTGCGCCTTCATGTCGGCCGACTGCTGCTGGGCGAGGGCGAGCAGCCTCTTGTTGACGGCGCCGAGGTTGACCGCCACCTCCGGGCGCACCGGGCGGCCCTTGTCGTTGCGGGTGAAGAACTGCACCCCGAGGTCGGCCGCTTCGCCGACCGCCGTTGCCGCCTCCGCCGTCGCGATGAGCGTCTTCGACGGCACGACGTCGGTGAGCACCGCCGAACCGCCGACGCCCGCGCGTTCGACGAGGGTCACGTCGGCGCCGAGCTGCGCGCCGGTGAGCGCCGCCTCGTAGCCGCCGGGACCACCGCCGAGGACGGCCAGACGGTGGGTGCGCTCGAACTCGTACGGCATGTTCCCATCCTCTCAAGGAACGAGCGGGCTGCGGCACGAGCGCCGTCCTAGAGTGAACGGATGGGTAACGCAGCCAACCCCCTCGACGACCCCGCGGCGGATCCGTTCGCGATCGCGAAGGATGCCGCCGCCCAGCTCGCCGAAGCCACCGGGGTCGCGCGGCACGACATCGCGCTCACCCTCGGCAGCGGGTGGGCGAAAGCGGCGGATCTGCTCGGCGAGACCGTGGCGACGGTGCCGGCGACCGAGATCGTCGGGTTCGGCAAGCCCGCCGTGGTCGGGCACGTCGGAACGATCCGCAGCATCCGTCTCGCCGACGGGCGGCACGCTCTCGTCATGGGCGCACGGACGCACTACTACGAAGGTCACGGCGTGCGCCGGGTCGTTCACGCGGTGCGCACCGCGGCGGCGGCGGGGGCATCCGTCATGGTGCTCACCAACGGCGCCGGGGGAATCAAGGAGCACTGGGCACCCGGCACGCCTGTGCTCATCAGCGACCACATCAACCTCACCGCCGACTCCCCGCTCGAAGGCGCGACGTTCGTCGACCTGACCGACCTTTACGCGGCACGCTTGCGCGAGGTGGCCCGTCGCGTGCAGCCCGACCTCGACGAAGGCGTCTACACGCAGTTCCGCGGCCCGCACTACGAGACGCCCGCCGAGGTGCAGATGGTGAAAGCGGTCGGTGGCCACATCGTCGGGATGTCGACGGCGCTCGAAGCGATCGCGGCGCGCGAAGCGGGGATGGAGGTGCTGGGTTTTTCCCTCATCACCAACCTCGCGGCCGGCATCTCGCCCGAGCCGCTCAGTCACGCCGAGGTGCTGCGAGCCGGCCAGGATGCCGAGCCGGTGATCTCCGGGCTGCTCGCCCGGGTCGTGGCGGCACTGTAGTCCCATGGCCCTCCTCGACGACGCCCGCGCCTGGATCGCGCAAGACCCCGACCCGGTCACGCGTTCCGAACTCGACGCGCTCGTGGCGCGCGCGGAGGCGGGCGAGCAGGCCGCCGTGGATGATCTCGCCGAACGTTTCACCGGTCGCCTCGAGTTCGGCACGGCGGGCCTGCGCGGAGAGCTCGGCGCGGGCCCGATGCGCATGAACCGCGTGCTCGTGGGCCAGGCCGCCGCCGGACTCGCGGCCTACCTGCTCGCTCGCGAGCCGCATCCGACGGTCGTCATCGGCTACGACGGGCGTCACAACTCGGCGGTCTTCGCGCGCGACAGCGCCGCGATCCTCGCCGGCGCGGGGGTGGCGGCGACGATCCTGCCGCGCCCGCTGCCCACCCCCGTGCTCGCGTTCGCGGTGCGGGAGCTGCGGGCATCCGCCGGGATCATGGTGACCGCGAGCCACAACCCGGCCCACGACAACGGCTACAAGGTCTATCTCGGCGGCGGCGACGAGGGCGCGCAGATCGTGCCGCCGTCCGACGGCGAGATCGCCGCCGAGATCGCGCGCGCCGCGACGGTGCCCTTCGCCGAGCATCCGACGTCGACCGACGTGCGCACCGCCGACGAGTCGCTCGTCGAGGAGTACGTGCGACGCACGGCAACTGTCGCGAGCGCCCTGCAACCACTGCGTTTCGTCTACACGGCGATGCACGGCGTCGGGCGCGAGGTCGCCGAGAAGGTGTTCGCCGCGGCCGGGTTCGCCGCACCGGTCGTCGTGCCGGAACAGGCCGACCCCGACCCCGACTTTCCGACGGTGGCGTTTCCGAACCCGGAGGAACCGGGGGCGATGGATCTGGCGTTCGCGGCGGCGCGCGAGTCGTACGCCGACCTGGTGATCGCGAACGATCCCGACGCCGACCGCGTCGCCGTGGGCGTTCCCGATACGGAGACGCGCGGCGGATGGCGGCGGCTCACCGGCAACGAAGTCGGCTGGCTGCTCGGCTGGCGCGCAGCTCGGGCCTCCCGGCACGGCACCCTCGCCTGCTCGCTCGTGAGTTCGCCCGCCCTGCGGGAGATCGCCCGGGTTCACGGGCTCGAATTCGTCGAGACGCTGACGGGCTTCAAGTGGATCTCGCGCGTCCCCGGGTTGATCTACGGCTACGAGGAGGCTCTCGGGTATCTCGTCGACCCCGACAAGGTGCGCGACAAGGACGGCATCTCGGCCGCGGTCGCAGTGCTCTCCCTGTTCTCGGAGTTGCGCGCGGCGGACGAGACGCTCGAGACGCACCTCGACCGGTTCGCGCTCGAGTTCGGGGCGTTCGCGTCGTCGCAGATCTCGATCCGGGTCGCCGACCTCGCCGACATCTCCCGCGCGATGTCCCGCTTGCGGGCGGAGCCACCCGCCGAGCTGGGCGGCATCCCCGTCGAGGGCGTCGACGACTACCTGCTCGGTGTCGACGGCTTCCCGGCCAGCGACATCCTGCGTCTGCGTATTGCGGGTGGCTCGCGCGTCATCGTGCGCCCGAGCGGCACCGAGCCGAAGCTCAAGTGCTACCTCGACGCCTCATCCCGCGACGGTTCGGCGGCCCAACGCCGCGCCACCGCCGCCACCACCGTCGCGACCCTCGAAGCCGGGATGCGCGCGCTGCTGGGCTGACCGATGCTGCGTCAGGGCCGGCCGAACCCCGTCACGATGCGTTCAATGAGGTCTTCGCGGTCTTCGAGCGGCAGGAAGGCCGCATCGGCCGCGTTGACCATGAACTGTTCGACGTCGTCGGCGTCGTAGCCGAAGGCATCCACGAGCAGGCCGATCTCGCGGGTGAGCGAGGTGCCGCTCATCAGCCGGTTGTCGGTGTTGACGGTCACCCGGAACCCGAGCTGGTAGAGCACGTCGAACGGATGCCCCGCCATCCCGGGCCCCCACGCGGTGAACGCGGCGGTCTGCAGGTTGGATGATGGGCTCGTCTCGAGCGGGATGCCGCGGTCCTTGATCCACTGCGCGAGGCGGCCGAGGGTGACGTAGCTCGCGTCGTCGTCGCTCTCTTCCAGCTCGATGTCCTCGGCGATGCAGACGCCATGTCCGATACGCAGGGCATGCCCGTCGACGAGGGCGCTGCGGATGCTCTCGAGTCCGTCAGCTTCGCCGGCGTGCACCGTCACGGGGAAACCTTCCCGCGCGAGCAGGTCGAACGCGGCGGCGAAGCGTGACGGCGGGAAGCCCTTCTCGGGTCCGGCGAGGTCGAAGCCGTGGGCGCCGGCGTCGCGGTGGCGCAGGGCGAGTTCGGCGATCTCGATGCCGCGGTCGTTCTGGCGCATCGCCGAGATGAGCTGCCCGGCACGGATCCAGCCGCCGGCATCCTCGATGGCATCCACCGCTTCGTCGATGCCCGCTTGCACCGCCTCGACGGCACGGTCGAGGGTGAGCCCTTGCTGCAGGTGCTGCTCGGGTGCCCAGCGGAGTTCGCCGTAGATGACCCCATCGGCGGCGAGATCTTCGACGAACTCCCGGGCGATGCGCGTGAGATTGTCGGCGGTCTGCATGACGGCGATCGTGATGTCGAAGGTCTTCAGATAGTCGACGAGTTCGCCCGACGAGCACGATTCGAGAAACCACGCTTCGAGCGACTCAGCGGTGTCGGCCGGCAACTCGACGCCCGCCCCGGGTGCGAGGTCGATGATCGTCTGCGCCCGCAGCCCCCCGTCGAGGTGGTCATGCAGCGAGATCTTCGGCAGTTCGCCGAGAGGAACCCGCGTGCCCGGAAGGATGCGCTCGGCGTCAGTCACTTGTCCTGAGTAGGCGCCATCGGCGCCGTGTCGAAGGGTCACTGGTTCAGCCTAGGCGCGCCGGAGCCCGTCCCGACGTGCAGAACTCAGGCGGGAAGGGCTCCCGCCGTGCGATCCGCGCTCCCCGCGTCATCCCAGCCTGAGTTTTGCGCGGGATGCCACGACGCGTCGCACCCTCAGTCCACGCGACCGGCGATGAGGGGGCCGCCGTCGTCGACGGGGGAACCGGGATCGCCGATCGCCCAGGCCCCGTCGAGGGCGTCGAGGGCACGGGCGAAGCGGGCGGGCTCGTCGGCGGAGAGGGTGAAGAGGGGCTGGCCGGCGCGCACGGTGTCGCCGGGCTTGGCGTGCAGGTCGATACCGGCGGCGTGCTGCACCGGGTCTTCCTTGCGGGCGCGGCCGGCCCCGAGGCGCCAGGCGGCGATCCCGAACGGCAGCGCCTCCTGCTTCACGAGGATGCCGTCACGGTCGGCCGTGATGACGTGCGTCTCGCGGGCGGTCGGCAGCGCGGCATCCGGGTCGCCGCCTTGCGCCGCGATCATCGCCCGCCAGGAGTCCATCGCGCGGCCATCGGCGAGCGCGGCCTCGACGTCGGCATCGGGCAGGCCGGCGAGCGCGAGCATCTCGCGCGCGAGGGCAACGGTGAGCTCAACGACATCCGCCGGCCCGCCCCCGGCGAGCACCTCGACGGATTCCCGCACCTCGTTGGCGTTGCCGATCGCGAACCCGAGCGGCACGTGCATGTTGGTGAGCAGCGCGACGGTCTTGGTGCCGGCGTCGTTTCCGAGCCGCACCATCGTCTCCGCCAGCTCCCGCGAGCGCGCCGGGTCTTGCATGAACGCGCCCGACCCGTGCTTGACGTCGAGCACGAGGGATGCCGTGCCTTCCGCGATCTTCTTCGACATGATGCTCGACGCGATGAGCGGGATGGCTTCGACGGTTCCGGTGATGTCGCGCAGCGCGTAGAGCTTCCCGTCGGCGGGGGCCAGTCCGGCTCCCGCGGCGCACACCACCGCGCCGACCTCCTCGAGCTGGCGCATGAACTCGTCATTCGACAACCGCGCGCGCCATCCTGGGATGCTCTCCAGCTTGTCGAGCGTGCCGCCGGTGTGCCCGAGCCCGCGGCCCGAAAGTTGCGGCACGGCGACCCCGAAGGATGCCACGAGCGGCGCGAGCGGCAGGGTGATCTTGTCGCCGACTCCGCCCGTCGAATGCTTGTCGGTCGTCGGCTTCGACAGACCCGAAAAGTCGAGGGTCTCCCCCGTCGCGATCATCGCGAGGGTGAGGTCGCGGATCTCCTCGGGCGACATCCCGTTGAGGAAGATCGCCATGGCAAGCGCCGACATCTGCTCGTCCGCGACGTATCCGCGGGTGTAGGCGTCGACGAGCCAGGTGATCTGTACGGTCGAGAGGATGCCGCCGTCCCGCTTGGTCTTGATGAGGTCGACGGCGTCGAAAGGCTCAACCACGGTATTCCTCAAGCTGGCGGGGACCGAAAGCGTCGGGGAGCACTTCGTCGATGGTCTTGATGCCCGACACGGTCTCGAGCAGCATCCCCGGAGCCGAGAACTCGTAAAGCAACTGGCGGCAGCGGCCGCACGGCATGAGCACGTTGCCGTGCCCGTCGACGCACGTGAAGGCGACCAGCTGCCCGCCGCCCGACGCCGCGAGCGCCGACACCAGTCCACATTCGGCGCACAACCCGACGCCGTACGACGCGTTCTCGACGTTCGCCCCTTGCACGATGCGGCCGTCGTCGACGAGCGCCGCCGCCCCGACCGGGAACTGCGAGTACGGCGAGTACGACCACGACTTCGCCTCGTTCGCGGCGGCCCGCAGCGCGGGCCAGTCGATCTCCGGCACCGGG
>CBFGZU010000091.1:0-7066 GCA_965653335.1 uncultured Pseudolysinimonas sp. | reverse complement strand
AGGCGCAGGGCGCCGACGGTTCCCACACGGCGTAGGCGATGAGCAGCATCGTGACTCCGAAGCCGGTCGCGAAGTTGAGCCAGAGGAACCGCCGCCACCCGCGGTTGGCCGTCGGTGCCGTCTCGTCGGTGACGCGCCACCACGGCAGAGCGTTGACGACGTAGGGCAGCGCGAAGACGGCGGCGATCGGGCCGGGCCACTCGGTCGCGAGCAGCAGGATGCCGGCGAGCAGGTAGAGCACGATGGAGAGCCGCACGGTACGGCGAGCGCCGATGACGGTCGCGATCGAGCCGATGCCGCCCTCGCGATCGGCGACGACATCCTGCACCGCCCCGAAGGCGTGCGACGCCGCGCCCCAGAGGAAGAACGCCGCGAGCAGCGCGAACAGCGCGGAGGTGAACGTCGCCCCGGCGAGCAGCAGGCCGTAGACCGCGGGTGAGACGAAGTGGGTGCTCGAGGTGAGCGAGTCGAGCACCGGGCGCTCCTTGAAGCGCAGTCCCGGCGCCGAGTACGCGACGACCGCGAACAGGCTGACGGCGAGCGCGACCCAGCTCGCCGGGCCGCCGACAGCCACGAGGTAGACGACGAACGGCACCGCCAGGATGCCGGAGAGCCACAGCACCGGCCGGTGCCACCGGGGGTCGAGCAGCGCACCCTCGACTCCGCCTTTGCGCGGGTTACGCAGGTCGGAGGCGTAGTCGAACACGTCGTTGATGCCGTACATTGCGACGTTGTAGGGCACGAGGAAGAACAGCGTCCCGACGACGAGGGTCGCGTCGACCTCGCGCGTCGTCACGAGGTACGCCGCCGCGTACGGGAATGCCGTGTTCACCCACGACAGCGGCCGGCTGGTCAGGAACAGCGCCCGGATCACTCGACCGCTCCCTCGCGCGGAGTGAGCAACGACCACACCGAGGGCAGCAAGACGAGCGCGGCGATCGCGTAGGCGAAATCTTCGAGAGGGGCGACGCCGACGCGTGCGCCCGAGATCAGAGCGGGGTCGTAACCAACGATGCCGGTTCCGACGAGCACGTTGTCGAAGACCGCCGTGAGGATCAGCAGCGGGATCGCGGCGAGGCCGACGGCGCGCCACCTTGGGGCTCGGCGGGAGATGATCGCCGCCAGCGCAACCACTGCGACGATCCCCAGGAACGCCACGTTGAGCATCCAGTAGGTCACTGGTCTGCGCTCCCGGTTTCGACACGCGCCCTGCGGGCGCAGCTCAACCAACGGGAAGCTGCCGCGAACGCATTCATCGTCGTGTAGCAGAGCAGCGTGAGGAAGAAGAGCTCCTCGAGCGGGAGCTCCGGCGCCAGCAGCACCCCGGTGAGGACGTCAGGGTCGCCGCGAAAGAAGATTCCGAGGGTGATGCCGGCGACATCCCAGGCGAGGAAGAACACGACGCCGACGCCGAGCACGATCGCGGCTCGCAGCGGGGCGGCGGCAAAGAAGAGCTTGAAGCGCACGTCGAGCACGAGCATCCCGGTGATCGAAATCAGCAGAGCCACGAGGTAGAGGTAGTTCACCCGAGCGCTCGCCCCGCGAGGGTCATCGTGACGGGGGTCAGCGGCTCCGGCAGCGGGCCTGCCGTCGTGTCGCCCCGCAGCCGCTTCACGAGCACCTCGGCCGAGATGAGGCACATCGGCAGACCGATGCCCGGAATGGTCGACGACCCGACGTAGTACAGCCCGGCGACCTTTTTCGACGCGTTGCCCGGGCGGAAGAAGGCGCTCTGCTTGAGGACGTGGGCGGGCCCGAGCGCCGTGCCCTTCCACGCGTTGAGGTCGGTCGCGAAGTCGGCGGGCCCGACGGTGCGGCGCAGCACGACGCGGCTCGCGAGATCCGGGATGTTCGCCCACTCCGCCAGCCGTTCGATCACCTGATCCGCCAGGGCCTCGATCCGTTCGTCGCCGGCACCGTCGACGCCGCCATGCCCGAAACCCGGGTCGGCGGGCAACGGCACGAGCACGAAGAGGTTCTCGCTGCCCTCCGGGGCGACGGCTGGATCGATGCCGCTCGGTTTGCAGACATAGAACGAAGGGGTCTGGGGGATGCGTGCGGGGGATCCGAAGATCGCCTCGAAGTTCTCGGCCCACGCGCGCGCGAAGAAGAGCGTGTGGTGCTCGAGCTGCGGCAGGTCGCCCTCGACCCCGAGATAGACGAGCAGGGCGCTCGGCCCGGCGACCGCCTTCTGCCAGAACTCCTCCGGGTAGGTGCGCGTCTCCGGGTCGGTGAGCAGCACCGTCTCGGTGTGGTGCAGGTCGGCGGCCGACACCACGATGTCGGCGTCGATCACCTCGCCATCCGCGAGTTCCACCCCGGTCACCGCGCCGTCGGTGACGATGATGCGGGTCACCGGGGTTCCCGAACGCAGGTCGGCACCCGCCCTCCGGGCGAGCCGCTCGATGCTGCCGATCACTTCAGTGAAGCCGCCGACCGGGTAGTGCACCCCGTCGACGAGGTCGAGGTGGCTCATGAGCGAATACATGCTCGGCGCGAGCGCGGGTGCCGAGCCGAGGAACACGGCCGGGTACCCGAGCACCTGCCGCAACCGGATGTCGTTCACCGTGCGGTTCACGAGCCGATCGAGCGGCTCCAGCAGCAGCCGGACCAGCCGCGGCCCGCTCGCGAGCACCGAGCCGCGGAAGACCGGGCCGAGTTTCACGAACGTCGAATAGAGGAAGCGTTCCTTGGCGAGGTCGTAGATCTCCCGCGCCCGATCGAGGTATCTCGCGACGCGCAGCGCCGAACCGGGTTCGAGGCGCTCGAAGGCGTCGAGGGTCTCCTGAACGTCGGCGGAGACATCCACCGGCTCGAACTCGCCTTCGGCGTACACGCGGTAGCCGGGATCGAGTTGCACGAGGTCCAGTTCGTTCCCGGCGCTCGTGCCGAGCAGTCGGTAGAAGTGGTCGAACACCTCGGGCATGAGATACCACGATGGTCCCGTGTCGAAGCGGAAGCCATCCTTCTGCCACGAGCCCGCGCGCCCGCCGAACGCGGCGAGCTGCTCCAGCACCACGACGTCGTGACCTTCGCGGGCGAGCAGTGCGGCGGAGGCGAGTCCGCCGATCCCGCCGCCGACGATGGCGACGCGGCTCACGGCCGGCCCCCGCCGGTCATGGCACCGAGGGCGATACGCAGCTTGATCGGATCGGGAACCCGAACCCGGGTGCGGATGAGCACCTCGGCAGGGGTGCGCCGCACGCGTCGGGAGAGGTCGGCGAACAGCCGCTGGGCGAGCGCCACCGCCCGCCGCGAGCCGCGCGGCAACAGCGGGAGCGCCGCCGCGCCGCGGGCGAGGTCAGCGTCGATGTCGTCGAGCAGGGTGTTCTTCTCGTCTTCGGTCAGCCGGGTCACGTCGACACCGGGAAAGTAGCTGCGTCCCAGTTTGTCGTGATCGGCCGCGAGATCGCGCAGGAAGTTGATCTTCTGGAACGCGGCACCGAGTGCACGGGCCCCGGACTCGAGCGTGGCGACCTCGGCCGAGGTATAGGGGCGGGAGGCTTCCCGCACGAAGACCCGAAGGCACATCAGCCCGACCACCTCCGCCGACCCGTAGACGTAGGCCGTGAAACTTTCGGCGTCGTGCTCGGTCTGGCTCAGGTCGGCGCGCATCGACGCGAAGAACGGTCGCGTCAGCTCGGGGCCGAATCCGGCTGCCCGCGCGGTGCGGGCGAAGGCATGCACGACGAGGTCGGCGCTGTATCCCTCGTCGAGAGCTCGCTCCGTCTCGGCTTCGTAGGCGTTGAGCAGCCGACCGGCCTGAAGTCGGTCGAGCCCGGCCTCTTCGGCGCCGCCGTCGACGATCTCGTCGGCGACGCGGACGAGCGCGTAGATGTTCTCAACCGACTGACGGATGCCGTCGCCGAGAAGTCTCGACGCCATCCCGAACGATGTCGAATAGCGGCGGATGACGAGACTCGCCGTCCGCTCGGCGACCTCGTCGTAGAGCGTGAGGCGGGGACCGCCGTCGCCGTCGGATCTCACTTCGCGCGGCCGAGTACGGCGCCGGCGACGGGGTGCAGCGCGGCGCGGAGGGCTGCGGGAATGTGCGGCTCCACCAGGCGGGCGAGGGCGCGATTCACGTAATACCTCGCCAGCCCTTCCGCGAAGCCCCGCGCCCCCGAATCGACGAGGTGCGCGCGCAGGGTCGCGGCACCCTGGTCGGTGAGCGCGGGATCGCCGAACAGGGTGGCGTACCCGTCCCAGTCGGGGGCGCTCGCCGCGTAGGCGATGAGCACGGTGCGCTTGCCTTCGCGCAGATCGCCCACCGTGGTCTTGCCGGTCTCCTCCTCGGTGCCGAACACCCCGAGCACGTCGTCGACGAGCTGGTAGGCGATTCCGATCTCCCGCCCGAAATCACCGAGCGTGGCGACCGTGTCATCCGCTGCGCCGGCGAGGATCGCCCCCGCCTGCAGCGGGCCCTCGAACGAGTAGACCGCGGTCTTCAGCCGCTCCATGCTGAGGATGTCGTCGACGTGCGGCACCGTGGGGCGGAGGGTGAAGTCGATGTCGATGAGTTCGCCCGCCGCGCTCGCGAACAGCGCCTCATCCATGACGTCGAGCAGCCGAGCGCGCACGTCACCCGTGACGCCGCTGCGGTCGATCAGCCGGTAGGCGTTGAAGAGCGCGAGGTCGCCCGCGATGACGGCGGCGCTGACCCCGTGATGCTCGGCGGTCGCCGGGTCGGCCCCGGCAGCGAGGGCGCGGTCGCGAAAGGCGCCGGCCACGTTCGGGGCACCTCGACGGGTGAAGTCGCGATCGATGACGTCGTCGTGCAGGCACAGCGAGGTGTGCAGCAACTCGAACGCCGCGCCGACGTAGGCGGCCGCCGCGAAGTCGGTGCCGCCGAGAGCCGCGTAGGCGGCGAAAACCATCCTCGGACGGAACCGCTTGCCGCCCGTCGTGGACGCCTCGATGCGGTCCCACAGCTCGACGTAAGTCGGCCCCAGAGGCTCGGCGCGCTTGCGGGCTAGGCTGAACAAACGCGCCAGAACGGCGTCGACCTGCGTCTGCCGCGCCTCCGCAGTCGCGAGTCCCGCACCCATTCCGGCAGACTACCTCGCCCCATGTCGCAGCCCTCAGGACCTTCGGCCTCCGAGCAGGTCGTGCTGCTGTCGGAGGCGGGCGACCCGATCGGCGTCGCCGACAAGGTGTCGGTGCACGACGACGACACGCCTCTGCATCTGGCGTTCTCGTGTCACGTCTTCGATGCGCGCGGCCGCGTGCTGGTGACCCGCCGGGCGGTCTCGAAACTCACCTTCCCGGGCGTCTGGACGAATGCGTTCTGCGGGCATCCCGGCCCCGACGAGAACATCGAGGATGCCGTGCGTCGCCGCGGCCTGCGCGAACTGGCTCTGCCGATCGGCGACCTCGACCTCGTGCTGCCGGACTTCCGCTACCGTGCCGTCGACGCGGGCGGGGTCGTCGAGAACGAGGTCTGCCCCGTCTACCGCACCGTCGCGCGCGACGATCCGATGCCCCGACCGGACGAGGTCGACGACTGGGCCTGGGTGGTACCGGCCGACCTCGTTCGCGCCGTCACCGCGGCCCCGTTCGCGTTCAGCCCGTGGCTCGTGCTGCAACTCAAGCAGTGGAAGCCGACCCCGCCGACCTAGTCGAGGTGGATGGCATCCGGTTGCTGCTCGAGCCGGCGGTCGGCGGCGGCCCGTCCCGGGCGTGCGCGGTCGCCGACCCGGGCGAGTACGGTCAACCCGGGCGTCCGCGGTCGCCCATGTTGTCCGAATCCGCCCGGATTGGCGTCAGCCTCCGGTCGACCCCGCGTCGGTCGTCGTCACGTCGGTGCGATGGAAGTTCTGGAACGACCGGGATGCCGTCGGCCCGCGTTGCCCCTGATACCGGTTGCCGTACGGTCCCGAGCCGTAGGGGTTCTCGACGGGCGAGCTCGTGCGGATGAAGCAGAGCTGCCCGATCTTCATCCCCGGCCAGAGTTTGATCGGCAGCGTGGCGACGTTGCTCAGTTCGAGCGTCACATGCCCCGAGAACCCGGGATCGACGAAGCCGGCCGTCGAATGCGTCAGCAACCCGAGACGGCCGAGCGAACTCTTGCCTTCCAGCCGGGCCGCGACATCGTCGGGCAGGGTGACGAGTTCGAATGTCGACCCGAGCACGAATTCACCGGGGTGCAGGATGAACGGCTCGTCGGTCTTGGTCTCGATCAGCCGGGTCAGGTCGGGCTGGTCGTCCGCCGGGTCGATGAACGGGTACTTGTGGTTGTCGAACAGCCGGAAGAACCGGTCGAGCCGCACATCGATGCTCGACGGCTGGATCATCTCGCGGTCGAGCGGTTCGAGTCCGATGCGTCCCGCGTCGAGTTCGAGCCGGATGTCGCGGTCGCTCAGCAGCATGGGATTCAGAGTATCGGGGCGTCTGCCTCCGGCCGAACGGGTCGAGGCCGGATGAGAAGGCCGATGCCGACGAGAACCCACCCGACCCCCACCGTCACGTGCTCGACCAGACCTTCGAGTCGGTACCCTTCGATCGCGTCGAACACCTCCTGCGGAATCAGCGCGGCATAGGCGAAGGTCGCGGCAAGGAGCACCCCGATGACCACGAGGGCTCCCGCGCTGAGCTTTCCGAGCGCCGGGTTCCGCGAACCCGTCACCCCCATGACGATCGAGCCCGCGGCAAGAACCGGCAGCAGCAAGGGTGGCCACAGCGCTCCCGTCACCAGGTCGACCAGTGCGGGAACGACGAGCGCGGCGAGCGCGAGCACCAACCCGACACGGCGGGCGGCCGGAGCTCCCAGCAACCTCGAGTGACCGATCAGCCCCGCGGCGACGAGGAGGCTTGGCACCCCGCTCATGACCGCGCCCCAGATGAGCGGGTCGCCGCCGAGGTAGCGCCCGTTCTCGTTGAACGAGGTAGGCCCGTGGAGCGAGATGAACACCATCCACAGCGGAATCTTGAGCGCGCCCCCCGCGATCAACAGGAGTGAGGCCACGACTCCTCGCCGGTGCGCGGTCATGCCCCGACCCTGGCCCGACGAGCACGGCGCGTCAAGAGCGCCGACATGGGGCTTGCTAAGCTTCGGTGGTCGTATCCG
>CBFGZU010000090.1:0-7193 GCA_965653335.1 uncultured Pseudolysinimonas sp. | reverse complement strand
CTCGGCTACGGCTCGTTCGTGAAGTTCGACCACGACTTCATCGGCCGCGACGCGCTCGAAAAGATCGACCCGGCCTCGCAGCGCAAGAAGGTCACTCTCGCCTGGGATGCCGAAGACGTCACCAAGATCTTCGCGTCGCTGTTCGACGTCGACGGTCCGTCGCACAAGTTCTTCGACCTGCCGCTCGCGAACTACGGCTCGGCCAACTACGACGCCGTCGTGGATGCCGACGGCACCGTCGTGGGCTATTCGATGTTCACGGGCTACAGCGCCAACGAGAAGCGCGCGCTGTCGCTCGCGACGATCTCGCCCGACGTGCCCGAAGGCACCGAGCTGCGCGTGCTGTGGGGCGAGAACCCCAACACCACCAAAGCATCCGTCGAGAAGCACGAGCAGCTGCCCGTGCGGGCCGTCGTGAGCCCCGTCCCGTACTCGACGGTCGCGCGTCAGTCCTACCAGGGCGGCTGGCGCACCGGCTACACGGCCTGACCATCGGCAGTCGTCGGCGCGCAGCTCGCGCGTGACGAAACCCTTAGGGTCGGATGTGGGGGTTATTCGCCTCCGCATCCGGCCCGAGGTGTTCGTTCGATGTCTCTGAGATTCGCCCTGCTCGCGTTGCTGAGCGTCGATGCTATGACCGGCTACGACCTGCACAAGCGGTTCGACTCGTCGGTCGGGCACGTCTGGTACGCGCCCGACTCGCAGATCTACCCCGAGCTGCGCAAGATGGAGGCCGACGGCGTCGTCACCGCCGCCGAAGTGCCGTGGGGAACCAAGGGCACCAAGCGCGAATACTCCATCACCGAGGCCGGCCGGGAGGCCCTCCGCGCCTGGATGAACGCGACCCTGCCGTATGCGCGCTTCCGCGACGCGATGCACCTCAAGTCCGCCTACTTCGAGTGGGCGACCCCCGACGCCGCCCGCGCCCAGTTGCGCGCCCACATCGCGCACTACGAGGGCGAGCTGGCGCAATGGGAGGAGCAGATCCACCAGATCGACACGGCGACATCCTTCATGCTCAACCGCCGCCTCGCGGTCACCCCCGAGAAGGACCGCAAGCGAACGGCGGCGTTCAAGCGCTACGCCTACGAGGGGCTCGTGCTCCGCGCCGAACAGGAGATCGCCTGGGCGCGCGACGGGTTGAAGCTGATCGACGACCTCGACGAGGAGGCCGACGCGTGACCGACGTTCCCCCGCCCATCCCGGGTCAGATCCCGCCGGCTCGTTCCGAGCTCGCGATCATCGAGCTGCCGTATCACCGGCTCTACCGCGCCCAGCCGACCTACCGCTGGTGGCGACCCCTCGTCGCCATCCTGTTGACGGCGGTCTTCTTCCTCGGGGTCAGCATCCTCGTCGCCATCCCGCTGTTCATCGTGCTCTTCGCGACGGGCTGGATCGACCTCTCGACCTCGACCGTGACCGACGATCTCGTGAAGCTCGTCAGCCCCGACATGGCCCGGCCGTGGACCCTGCTGTTCGGGCTGGGCTCGATCATCCTCGTGCTGCCGCTCGTGCCGCTCGCCGTGCGGATCGCCGGGATTCGGCCCGTCGGAATTCGAGTGAACATCCTGCATTCGGTGCTCCTGCGCCTCCGCTGGCGCTGGCTGCTGGTCACCCTCGCCGTGGCCGCAGTCGTGTGGATCGCGACGTTCGCCGGGCAGTTGGCGATCGGGGCGGCCACGGGAGAGGAACTGCTGCCGTTCAGCACCGACGTGCCGACCTACCTGATCTCGGTGCTCATCGTCGTGCTTCTCGTGCCCGTGCAGGCGGCGACGGAGGAGTACCTCTACCGCGGCGTGCTGCTGCAGTCGGTCGGTGCCTGGGTGCGGTGGGCACCGGTCACGATCATCGTCTCGGCGGTGCTCTTCGGGTTCAGCCACGCCTACGACCAGTGGGGCATCCTCACGGTCATCGTCATGGGGGTCGGCTTCGGCGTCGTCGCCGTGCGGACCGGAGGGCTCGAAGCCGGCATCGCGATGCACACCGTCAACAACGTCGCCGCGTTCGTCGTCACCGGCACGGGGATGTTCGGTCCGACCGGCATCACGGAAGACACCGGGGGTCTCGCCGGACTGGTCGCGCAGATCATCACCGTCGCGCTGTGGGTGGCCGGCGTCGAGTGGTTCGCCCGGCGTCGCGGCATCGAGCGGCTCAGTCGCATCGGGGTGACGGCTCCCGCAGGGCCGCTGGCGCCGTACGGGAGCTGAACTTCGGCGCGACTGTCCACGACCATGGGCGCGTCGAGGCCCGACGCTAGAGGGTTTCGGTGATGTCGGCGAGCGTCGCGTCGAGGCCCCGCACGAGATCGTCGGCCTGCACGAACAGCGAGTAGCCGTGCTCGCCCGCCCCCATCGAGACACGTTTTCCGACGATCCGCTCGTCGGCGTACACGGGCCACGCGGTGCTCGACCCGAGCGGGGTGATCGTGCCGCGTTCGTATCCGGTCGCCTCGAGCGCGAGGTCCGCCTCGGGCAGCCGCAGCTTGTTGACTCCCACGACGGCACGCAGTTTCGCCCAGGAGATCTGTCGGTCACCCGGCACGAGGGCGAACAGGTAGCTGCCGTCGTGGCGTCGCACGACGAGCGACTTCACGATGTCGGCCGGAGTGATCCCCAGGATCTTCGCTGCGTCCTCAAGGGATGACGCCCGCATCCGCTCGATGAACTCCACCGGGATGCCGCGGGCCTCCGCGTCCGCCGCCACCCGCTCTCTGCCGGTCGTCACTCCTCGATCTTGCCAGCGCGCGGGTGCTAACTCTCCCGGATGCGCGGGTTCAGGGCTTCCTGAGGCTCAGAGTGCCTTCTCGGTGAGAGTTGGCGCCGCGCGCGACCCCCGCACCGGCACCTCGAAGCCCGGTCTGAAACAATCGGGGGGTGTCCACCTCCGTGATCGCGAAGCCCCTCAGCATCGGGCCGCTCGAGCTGACCGTTCCGGTCGTGCTCGCGCCGATGGCGGGCATCACGAACACGGCGTTCCGGCGACTGTGCCGGGAGTACGGCGCGGGGCTCTACGTCTCCGAGATGATCACCTCCCGTGCCCTCGTGGAGCGCACTCCCGAATCGATGCGGCTCATCCGGCACCACGAGTCGGAGACGCCGCGCAGCATCCAGCTCTACGGCGTCGACCCGACGACGGTGCGCGAGGCGGTGACGATGCTCGTCGCCGAGGATCGCGCCGACCACATCGACCTCAACTTCGGCTGCCCGGTGCCGAAGGTCACCCGCAAGGGCGGGGGAGCGGCGCTGCCGTGGAAGCTCGACCTGTTCCGCGAGATCGTTGAAGGCGCCGTTCAGGCCGCCGGGCGGGTGCCGCTCACCATCAAGATGCGCACAGGCATCGACGCCGAACACCTCACCTACCTCGAAGCCGGCCGCATCGCCGAAGGTGCCGGGGTGGGCAGCATCGCCTTGCACGCGCGCACGGCGAGCGAGTTCTACTCGGGCCACGCCGACTGGTCGACGATCGCGAAGCTCAAAGAGACCGTGACCGACGTTCCGGTGCTCGGCAACGGCGACATCTGGTCGGCGGAGGATGCCCTGCGCATGGTCGCCGAGACCGGATGCGATGGTGTCGTGGTCGGGCGCGGCTGCCTGGGCAAGCCGTGGTTGTTCGGCGACCTGGCGGCGGCGTTCGGCGGGGGGTCTCGACACGGCGGATCCGCCGCCTACTCGACCACCGAGTACATTCAGCCGACGCTCGGCGAGGTGGCGCGGGCGTTCAAGCGGCACGCCGAGCTGCTCGTCGAGTTCTTCGACGACGAGGTGCGGGCCTGTCGCGACATCCGCAAGCACGTCGCCTGGTATTTCAAGGGCTACGCGGTCGGCGGCGAGACCCGCGCGGCGCTCGCGATGTCGTCGAGCCTCGACGAGATCGACCAGTTGCTCGGCGGCCTCGACCACGACCAGCCCTACCCGGGTGCGACCGCGGAGGGCCAGCGCGGTCGCGCGGGAACCCCGAAGACGCCGAGCCTTCCCGACCGCTGGCTCGACAGCCGCGAGATCGCCGAAGGAATGCGAGCCGAAGTCGCCGACGCCGAACTGCACAACAGCGGTGGCTGAGCCGGCCGCTCCGGTGACGGCGGGCTACACAGAAGCGGATGCCGAACGTCGCCTTCCCGAGAACCACGTGAGCCGCCGCGGGGACTTCGCCCGCGACCGTGCGCGCATCCTGCACTCGAGCGGCTGGCGTCGGCTCGCGCAGAAGACCCAGGTGCTCAGCCCGACTGCGGGTCTCGACTTCGCCCGTAACCGGCTCACCCACTCCCTCGAAGTGGCCCAGGTCGGACGTGAGCTCGGGTCGCGGCTCGGGCTCGACCCCGACATCGTCGACACCGCGTGCCTCGCCCACGACCTCGGGCATCCGCCGTTCGGCCACAACGGGGAGCGAGCCCTCTCGGAATGGGCGAGCGACATCGGCGGGTTCGAGGGCAACGCGCAGACGCTGCGGCTCGTCACGCGCCTCGAGCCGAAGGTCTTCGACGACGTCCGCTCCTATGGGCTCAATCTCACGCGCGCGAGCCTCGACGCGTCGTGCAAGTACCCGTGGCCGGTCGCGCACGGCATCCCCGACCCTTCGGGCCGCAGCAAGTTCGGTTTCTACGCCGACGACGTCGACGTGTTCGAGTGGATCCGCGCGGGGGCTCCGGAGCGGACGCGGTGCATCGAAGCGCAAGTGATGGATCTCGCCGACGACATCGCCTACTCGGTGCACGACTTCGAGGATGCGATCGTCGGCAGCTTCCTCGATGTGCGCGCGCTCGGGGCCCGGGTCGATCACGACGCCCTCGTCGACAAGATGTTCGCCTGGATCGGCGGCGAGTTCGACCACGACACGCTCGTGCGGGCGTTCGACCGGCTCGACAACCTCGACTACTGGATCGACTCCTGGGATGGCAGCCGACGGGATCTGGCCCGGCTGAAGAACCTCACGAGCTACCTCATCGGACGCTTCGCGGGACACGCGGAGCGGGCCACCCGCGAGGCGCATCCGCAGTCGGCGCTCGCCCGCTTCGGAGCGGATGTCATGGTGCCGGTCGAGACGCGGGCCGAGATCGCGGTGCTCAAGGGCATCGTCGCCGCGAATGTCATGTCGACGAACGCCCGCAAGCCGTTCTACGCGCGACAGCGGGAGGTGCTCACCGAACTCGCCGAGGCGCTGCTCGCCGATCCGAGTCAGCTGGATGTCGGCTTCACCGGGGACTGGGCGGTCGCGGGTGACGACGCGGCGCGCAAACGCGTCGTCGTCGATCAGGTCGCGTCGCTCACCGATGTCTCGGCGACCGCGTGGCACGACCGGCTCGTCGGGTGAGCGGGCGCGCTGTCGCCGACGAGCGACGGGGGCGGATCGTCGCCCTTCTCGGCGTCGTGCTCGTCGCGCTGGCGATGCGCAACGCCGTCGCCGTCTTCGGGCCGCTGTTCACGACCATCTCCGACGATCTCGGTCTCGACGTCGTCGTGCTGTCGCTCATCGGTACGGCTCCTCCGATCGGCTTCGCGCTCGCCGGTCTCGTGGTGCCGGCGATCACCCCGCGCTGGGGGCTCGAGCGCACACTGATGGTGTCGCTCGTCGTGATGGTGATCGGTCAGGGGGTTCGAGCCCTCTCGTCTGAGGCCGTCCTCCTCGTCGGGTCGACGGCGATCGTGATGACGGGCATCGGCGCCGTCAACGTGCTGCTGCCGCCGCTCGTGCGGCGCTACTTTCCGAACCGCGTCGGCGGTGTCACGTCGATGTATCTGGTGCTCCTGGGTCTGGGGACGGCGGGCCCGGCGTTCACCGCGGTGCACCTCGCGGAGACGTTCGGCTGGCGGGGCGCGATCGGGGTCTGGCTCGTCATCCCGCTGCTGGCGCTCGTGCCGTGGCTTGCGAATCTGCGTGTTCACGGCGCTTCCGGCCCGGTCGCCGAGCCCGATGTCGCTCCGATGCCCGCGTCGGAGCTGCGTCGAGTCGTCACGTCGCCGACGGCGTGGGCGATCACGGCGGCGTTCGCTCTGAGTTCGATCAGCGCCTATGCCGCTTTCGCCTACCTTCCGGCGATGCTCACCGTCGTGGGGCTCACCCCTGCGGCGGCTGGGGTCGCGCTCGGGTTGGTCATGGTGATCGGCATCCCGGAGGCGCTGATCGTGCCCATTCTGGCGACGCGTTCCCGCACCGTGCTGCCGATGGTCGTGGTGGCGGGGCTGTGCGGCGTCGCGGGCTGGCTCGGGATGCTCCTCACGCCGGCATCCGCGCCCTTTCTCTGGGCGGTGCTCATCGGGCTCGTTCCGATCGCCTTTCCGCTCGCGCTCCTGCTCGTGAACACCCGCACCCGCGACCACCGGGTGACGGTGTCGGTGAGCGGTTTCGTGCAGGGGGTGGGCTACGTCGTGGCGGGGGCTTTCGCGCTCGGCGTCGGCTTGCTTCATGAGGCGACCGGCAACTGGCAGGTGTCGATCGTCGTGTTGCTGGCGACGATGGCGCTCGTCGTTCCCGCTGTGCTGATTCTGCGCCGCGACCGCATGGTCGACGACGAGATCGCGCCGCGACCCCGTCGGTGATCAGCCCGCGAGGAGCGCGGCGCCGATGAGCGGTGCGTCGTCGCCGAGACCCGCGGCGAGGATGCGCGTCGCGCGCACGAAGGGGAAGCCGTCGGCTGCGGTCGCGCGCACGAGGTCGAGGTAGTCGGGGGCGGAGCGCGAGAAGCCGCCGCCGATCACGACGACGTCGAGGTCGACGAGGGCGCTCGCCGACGCGATCGCGAGGCCGACGGCGCGCGCCGAGCGTTCGATCGCGGCGCGGGCCCGAGGGTCGGGCGAGGCCGCGAGTTCCTCTCCCGTCGCGCCGTCCCAGCCCCGCGCGCGAGCCCAGCGCACCGAGTTCGGCCCTGACGCGACGGCCTCGAGGCACCCGGAGCGACCGCACGCGCACGGGTCGTCGAAGCCCGACACCTGCACGTGCCCGATGTGTCCGGCGTTGCCGTTCGCGCCCGCGATTCCGCGACCGTCGAGCACGAGGCCGCCGCCGACGCCGGTCGAGACGACCATTCCCATGACGTTGTCCGACCCGCGCCCGGCGCCGTACCGGTGCTCGGCGAGGGTGATCGCGAGGCCGTCGATCGCGAGCGCGACGTCGGCGCCAGGAACGAGTCCGGCGACGAGGGAGCGCAGCGGGTGGTCGCGCCACGCGGGAAGGTTGAGCGGGGATGCGAGCCCGCGCAC
>CBFGZU010000089.1:0-7215 GCA_965653335.1 uncultured Pseudolysinimonas sp. | reverse complement strand
CTCACGACATCCGACGACAACCGCATCGTGCGCATGCCGTTCGACGGGGAGACGCTCGGCGAACCCGAGCTCGTGCTCGCGGGGCTGCGCAAGGCGGGCAACCACAACGGCGGCCGCATCGCGTTCGGCCCCGACGGCATGCTCTACGCGACCGTCGGCGATGCCGCGGTGCCCGGCCTCGCGCAAGACCCGGCGTCGCTCAACGGCAAGATCCTGCGGATGACCCCCGAGGGCGACGTTCCGGACGACAACCCGATGCCCGGATCACTCGTCTACTCGCTCGGCCACCGCAACCCGCAGGGGATCGCGTGGGATGCCGACGGGCAGCTGTGGAGCGCCGAGTTCGGGCAGAACACGTGGGACGAATTCAACCGCGTCGAGCCCGGCGGCAACTACGGCTGGCCCATTGTCGAAGGGCAGACCGGCGACCCCCGGTTCATCGACCCCGTACTGCAGTGGGCGTCGACCGAGGCAAGCCCGAGCGGACTCGCCTACGTCGACGGCACCTTCTTCCTCGCGGCGCTCCGCGGGCAACGGGTGTGGGCGATCTACGTCGCTGACGACGGCAGCGCGGGCGCCGTGCCGTGGTTCGTCGGCGAGTTCGGCCGCATCCGGGATGTCGCGGCCGGTCCCGACGGCAGCCTGTGGTTCCTCACCAACAACACCGACGGGCGCGGCGACCCGCGTGACGGCGACGACCGGCTCATGGAGGTGCGCCTCGAGCCGCTCGCGGCCCTTCGACACGCGGGCTTCGCCCGCTACTCAGGAACCGGGCTCTAGTGGCGGATCTCGATCGCGTGCGGCGGTGGGCAGATGCCCTCATCGCGCTGCACCTCGACGCCACGTGGACCTTCGGGTTCGACCATGCCCGCACCCGCGCGGGGTTGTGCGACTACCGGTCGAAACGCATCACCGTGTCACGGCACCTCGCCGCGCGCTACGAGGACGACGAGATCCACCAGGTGCTGCTGCACGAGGTCGCGCACGCGCTCGCCGGACCGGGAGCGGGCCACGGGCCGCGCTGGAAGAAGGTCGCGGCCGACCTCGGCTATGAGGGCAAGCGCCTGCACGGAGGGGCGATCGCCGACGACCTCGCGACGTGGATCGGCTCGTGCCCGAACGGCCACGTGCACTACCGGTACCGCAAACCCACCCGGGCACTGTCGTGCGCAAAATGTTCACGAAAGTTCGACACGCGATTCCAGATCTCCTGGCTGCATCGCGACGATGCGAGTAACCGGCAAACTGAGTTACATGACTCCGAGCTGTGAGGCGACCGGATGAGCGCCGGGCAATGGCTGATCGCTCCGGAAGGGATCAGCTGGTTTTTCGATGCGGGCGCCGACGCCCTCGACTTCGCGGCGACACCCGAGCCGGTGCACGCGCGCGACCTCGGCGAGTGGCTCGCCGCGCGATATGAACGACTGGATGCCGGCGAAGCATCCGACCGCGACCTCACCGACGCGCTCGCCCTCCGCGCCGCGATCGACCGGCTCGCGACCGCCGCCGCCGACCGGCAGCCGCTCGACCCCGACGACGTCGACACGATCAACCTGTTCGGCGCGACGCCCGACATCCCTCCCGCTCTCGACGGAGGGCGGCGGCAGGCCGGGGCCGGACGCATCCGCGTCGGTCAGGCGCTGTCGACCCTCGCCCGCGACGCGATCACCATTCTGTCGGTCGAACCGGAACGCATCCGCCGATGCGACGCCGACGACTGCCGCCGGGTGTTCCGCGACGAATCCCGCACCGCCAATCGCCGCTGGTGCTCGATGCAGCGCTGCGGCAACCGCGCGAAGGTGCGGGCGCACCGGGCGCGACAGGTGGCATCCGCGTTCTGAGCCAGACGACCGGTGGCCCGCGCTATCGGGGCCCGCGCTATCCGGGCGAGTACGGCCATTTCGGGCGTCCGCGGTCGCCCGTGTCGACCGCACTCGCCCGGATTGGGCCGATAGCGTCAGCCGACGGCCGCTTCGCGCGCGCTGACCGAAGCATTGACGAGGTGACGGGTGGCCGTGCGGAGGCCCGTGTAGGCCGCGGCGGCAGCAGCGGCCTCCGGCGACTGGTGGTCGATCCCGACCTCGGCGATCGCGTCGATCACCGCACCGGCGCCCAGCAGATCCTCGACCGCGAAACGCAGCGACCCGTCCGGCCGGGTCGCCCCCGCCGCGACGACGGCGATGCGGAAGCGCCCGCCGAGCTCCTCCTGCCGAGCGAGGCACCACTGCGCGAACTCCGCCGCGTCGGCGAGCGCCACGACTCGGGCTCCCGCAGGAACGGGTTCCGCGCCGATCTCGTCGACCCAGACCACGACATCCGCTTCGACCCCGACCGCGGCGGCGCCAATCGCACCCCAGTCGAAGCGCACCTGGTAGCTCGACTGGGTGCCGGGGCCTGCCTCTTCCACGCATCGAGGGTAGCGGCGCAGACTGGACCTCGTGCACGTCGCCTTGCGGTTCGAACTCGACGCCTACCCCGACGAGGTGTGGGCGATGCTGCGCGACCCGCTCGCCCTCGCCGACGTCGTCGCACCGCTCATCCTCATCGAACCGGTCGGGCACCGGCGGTTCCCGCCGACCTGGAGCACCGAACGCTCCACCGGCGACCACCTGGTGCGACTGCGGCTCCTCGGCATCCTTCCCCTCGGCGATCAGCGCATCCGGCTGTCGACCGCGCGGCGGAACGGGGCGCGCATCCTCGAAGACACCGGCGGGCCGGTCTCGGGCGCTCTCGGACTCGTCATCGGCTGGCGGCACCGGATGGCGGTCTCACCGCTCGCGGGTGGGCGCACGCTCTACCGCGACCGGCTCGACATCTCGGCCGGGGTGCTGACCCCGCTGGCTTGGGTCGGGGCGTGGCTGCTCTGGCAATACCGGGCGCTCGGGATCCGGAGAGTCATCGCGGCGCGCACGCACCACGGGTGAGTCCGAGCGGTACGGCGGCGCGACGGGAGGCCGACAGCGCGGGAGGGTTCGTCAGCCGAGGACGCCAACCGAGGCGAGAGCCGCCCGCAGCAGAGTGCCGCGTCCACCCTCCATCTCGGCGTGGATCTGCGGCGACGACGCTTCCGCGGGCGTCATCCACGACAGTTCGAGGGCATCCTGCCGCGGTTCGCACGTGCCGGTGACGGGAACGACGTAGGCAAGTGACACGGCGTGCTGCCGCTCGTCGTGGAACGGGCTGAGTCCCGGGATCGGAAAGTATTCGGCGACCTGGAACGGCAGCGGGCTCGGCGGCAACTGCGGGAACGCGATCGGCCCGAGATCTTTTTCGAGGTGCCGGAAGAGGGCATCCCGGATCGTCTCGCCGTACATCACCCGCCCCGACACGACGGTGCGCGTGATCGCGCCCTGCGGGTTCGCGCGCAGCAGCAGCCCGACGCTCGTGACGACGCCCATCCCGTCGACCCGCACCGGCACCGCCTCGACGTAGAGCAGCGGGATGCGGCGCCGAGCCTCCGCCAGCTCCTCATCGGAGAGCCACGAGGAGTTCGGGTCGGGGGTGCCAACGGAGCTCATGCCTCTCATTGTTGCCGTCTCTCGGCTGTTTGCCCGACTTTGTGGCTATGGGCCCTTCGATAGGCACGAAGTTGGGCAGATAGCCTCGAGGGATGCCGATCGACCCGGAGCACGTGATGTGGAGCTCCCCGGAGCGTGAACGGGCGGGGCGACCGCACCTCATCCTGTTGCACGGCTACGGGAGTACCGAAGGCGACCTGTTCCAGCTCGCGCCGTTCCTGCCGCTGAGCTTCGTGCTCGCCGCACCCCGGGCGCCGCTGCGGCATCCGATGGGGATCGGCTACTCGTGGTTCCCGCTCGACGACGGGGTCGATCGGGCCGACGTCGACCGGGCCGCGGACGAGCTCGCGGATTGGATCGAGGAGATCTCGGGCAAGGCGTCGCGCGTCGGCATCCTCGGGTTCTCGCAAGGCGGTTGCGTCGGGCTTCAGGTGCTGCGACGTCGGCCGGATGTCGTGGATGCCCTCGTCATGCTCGCGAGCGCCCGGCATCCCGAGCCCGACCCGGGCGACGCCGCGATGGCGGCTCGCCGCCCGCCGGTGTTCTCGGGACGCGGCACCGCCGACGAGGTCATCCCGGCGTGGCGCTTCGCCGACACCGCCGACTGGCTGCCGGAGCACTCGCGCCTCACCGAGCGCATCTACGAGGGTCTCGGGCACTCCGTCTCGGATGCGGTGCTCGCCGACGTCGTCGCCTTCCTCGACGTCGAGTTCGGCTGAGCGACCCGGGCGGTTGACGGCGGTTCCGACGAGGATGTGAGGATGCACGCCGCGCTCGAGCGCTTCACCCCCGCCACGCGGGAGTGGTTCGCGGGCGCGTTCCCCGAGCCGACGCCGGCGCAGGCCGGAGCGTGGGAGGCGATCGCATCGGGCCGGCACGCACTCGTCGTCGCCCCGACCGGATCCGGTAAGACCCTCAGCGCGTTCCTCTGGTCGCTCGACCGGCTCGCCGCGACACCGAAGCCCGTCGACCCGAAGCGCCGCACCAGAGTGTTGTACATCTCGCCACTCAAGGCCCTCGGCGTCGATGTGGAGCGCAACCTGCGCAGTCCGCTCGTCGGCATCTCGGCGACCGGTCGCCGACTGGGGCAAGAGGTGCCTCCCGTGAGCGTCGGGGTGCGCTCGGGCGACACGACGAGCGCCGACCGGCGGCTGCTGCAACGCGAGCCCCCCGACATCCTCATCACCACCCCCGAGTCGCTCTACCTCATGCTCACGAGCGCCGCCCGCGAGACCCTCGCCGGGGTCGAGACGGTCATCGTCGACGAGATCCACGCGGTCGCGGCGTCGAAGCGCGGCGCGCACCTCGCGGTGACGCTGGAACGACTGGATGCCCTGCTCGAGAAGCCTGCACAACGCATCGGGCTCTCCGCGACGGTGCGGCCGATCGACGAGGTGGCGCGGTTCCTCGGCGGCATGGCACCGGTGACGATCGTGCAACCGCCCGCCGCGAAGACCTTCGACCTGAGAGTCATCGTTCCGGTGGAAGACATGACGGAGCTCGGGGTGCGGTCGACGGAGCCCGTGACACCGGGTCCGGGTGAGCCCGACGAGACCGGGCTGCAGTCGGCGGGATCGATCTGGCCGCACGTCGACCAAGCCGTCGTGGAACAGGTGCTCGCGCACCGGTCGACGATCGTCTTCGTCAACTCGCGCCGCCTCGCGGAACGCATCACGGCATCCATGAACGACGTCTATGCGGAGATCGCGGAGGGCCTCGCCCCCAGCGGGTCGAGTGCCGACCGCGGAGCAGGCGGTGTATCGAGACCAATGTCTGGGCAGCCTGGTTTCGACACGCCCGCTGCGCGGGGTACTCAACCAGCGGAAGGGGTGCCTGCGCGGGCTACTCAACTAGCGGAAAGGGTGCCGGCGCAGGTCATGGGGCAGTCGGGATCCACATCGGGCGCTCCTCCGGTGCTAGCGCGCGCGCATCACGGCTCGGTGAGTAAGGAGCAGCGCGCGGAGATCGAAGACGATCTCAAGTCGGGCCGCCTGCGCTGCGTCGTGGCGACGTCATCCCTCGAACTCGGCATCGACATGGGCGCCGTCGATCTCGTCATCCAGGTGGAGACGCCGCCGAGTGTCGCCAGCGGTCTGCAGCGTGTCGGTCGCGCCGGGCATCAGGTCGGCGAGATCAGCAAGGGCGTGCTGTTCCCGAAGCATCGCGCCGACCTGCTCGGCACCGCGGTCGTCAGTGAGCGGATGCGCACCGGGCTCATCGAGGCGATCACGGTGCCGCAGAATCCGCTCGACATCCTCGCGCAGCAGACCGTCGCAGCCGTGGCACTCGACACGATCGAGGTCGAGGAGTGGTTCGAGACGGTGCGCCGCTCGGCTCCCTTCGCGACGCTTCCGCGCAGCGCATACGAGGCGACCCTCGATCTGCTCGCCGGGCGGTACCCGTCGGATGAGTTCGCCGAGCTGCGCCCGCGCATCGTGTGGGATCGGGTGGCCGGCACCATCGCGGGGCGCCCCGGCGCACAGCGGCTCGCGGTGACGAGCGGCGGCACGATTCCCGACCGCGGCATGTTCGGAGTCTTCATCGTCGGCACCGACGACGGCGCGAGGCGCGTCGGCGAGCTCGACGAGGAGATGGTCTACGAGTCACGCGTCGCGGATGTCATCGCCCTGGGCGCGACCTCGTGGCGCATCGAGGAAATCACGAGCGATCGGGTGCTCGTCACCCCGGCGTTCGGGCAACCCGGGCGTGTGCCGTTCTGGAAAGGCGACGGCCTCGGCCGCCCCGCCGAACTCGGCAGAGCGATCGGCGCCTTCACGAAGGATCTCGCGGCGAAGCCTGTCGGCATCGAGGACCGGCTGCGCGCGAGTGGCCTCGACGAGTGGGCGGTGCAGAACCTCATCCGGTTCGTCGAGGAGCAGAAGCAGGCGACGGGTGCCGTGCCGACCGACACGACGCTGCTCGTCGAACGGTTCCGCGACGAGCTCGGTGACTGGCGCATCGTGCTGCACTCCCCTTACGGCATGCCGGTGCACGCGCCGTGGGCGCTCGCGGTTTCGGCCCGCATCCGCGAGCGCCTCGGTGTCGAAGGCTCGGCGATGGCGGGCGACGACGGCATCGTCGTGCGGCTGCCCGAGACGGATGCCGACCCGCCCGGCGCCGACCTGTTCCTGTTTGAGAAGGACGAGCTCGAAGAACTCGTCACGCTCGAGGTCGGCGGATCGGCGCTGTTCGCGTCGCGGTTCCGCGAGAACGCGGCACGCGCGCTGCTGCTGCCGCGGTACAACCCGGGGCGCCGCAATCCGCTCTGGCAGCAGCGGCAACGCAGCGCCCAGTTGCTCGACGTCGCCCGCAAATACCCGTCGTTCCCGATCATCCTCGAGACGGTGCGCGAGGTGCTGCAGGACGTCTACGACCTCCCCGCCCTTGCCGAACTGACGACCGCCATCGCCGCCCGGGCGGTGCGGATGGTGGAGGTGGAGACGACATCCCCGTCGCCGTTCGCCCGCACCCTGTTGTTCGGCTACGTCGCCGCGTTCATGTACGAAGGCGACTCGCCGCTCGCGGAACGCCGCGCTGCTGCCCTGTCGCTCGACCCGACGCTGCTCGCCGAACTCCTCGGGCGAGCGGAGCTGCGCGAGCTGCTCGACCCGAAGATCATCGAGCAGACCGAACTCGAGCTCCAGCGCCTCGCCCCCGACCGCCACGCGAAAGACGTCGAGGGCCTCGTCGACCTCCT
>CBFGZU010000088.1:0-7240 GCA_965653335.1 uncultured Pseudolysinimonas sp. | reverse complement strand
TACCTGGATTGCCTCGCCGCCTACTCCGCGCTGAACTTCGGGCACCGGCATCCGCTGCTTCTCGCCGCGGCGCGCGATCAGCTCGACCGGGTGACGCTCACCAGTCGCGCCTTCCACAACGACCGCCTCGGGCCGTTCCTCGAAGCCCTCGCGCGACTCGCCCGCAAAGACATGGTGCTGCCGATGAACACTGGCGCCGAAGCGGTCGAGTCGGCGATCAAGGTCGCGCGCGCGTGGGGCTACCGGGTGAAAGGCGTTCCCGACGGCCGCGCGAAGATCGTCGTCGCCGACGGCAACTTCCACGGGCGCACGACGACGATCGTCGGCTTCTCGTCGGACCCGGCCGCGCGCGACGGGTTCGGCCCCTTCACCCCGGGCTTCGTGTCGGTGCCCTACGGCGACGCCGCGGCCCTCGGCGCCGCCCTCGATGACGACACGGTTGCGGTGCTGCTCGAACCCATCCAGGGCGAGGCGGGCGTCGTCGTGCCGCGCCCCGGATACCTCGCCGAGGTGCGGCGCATGACGGCGGAACGCGACGTGCTGTTCATCGCCGACGAGATCCAGTCGGGCCTCGGTCGCACGGGCGCGACGTTCCAGTGCGACAACGAGGGCGTCGTGCCCGACCTGTATCTGCTGGGCAAAGCACTCGGCGGCGGGATCGTGCCGCTGAGCGCCGTCGTCGGGAACGCCGACATCCTCGGGGTGCTGCGGCCGGGGGAACACGGCTCGACCTTCGGCGGCAACCCGCTCGCGGCAGCGATCGGCCTCGCGGTCGTCGAGTTGCTCGAGACCGGGGAGTACCAGGCGCGGGCGCGAGAGCTGGGCACGCACCTGCACTCTCGGCTGCGCGCGCTCATCGGGCACGGCGTCGTCGCGGTGCGCGGGGTCGGCCTCTGGGCCGGCGTCGACATCGACCCGCGACTCGGCACCGGCCGCGAGGTGTGCGAGCAGCTCATGGCGCGCGGCATCCTCGCGAAGGACACGCACGGCTCCACCATCCGCTTCGCCCCGCCGCTCGTCGTCGAACGTTCCGACCTCGACCTCGCCGTCGATGCTCTCGCCGTCGTGCTGCTCGACCTCACGACGTAGCTATTTGCCCGAGATCGTGCCTATTCGCTCGCGCGAAGGCACGATCTCGGGCAGATAGCCTCGAAAGGTGCCCGTTGTCGAGAGCAGCATCGTCGTGCCGGTACCCCCTGCGGTGGCGTTCGCGGTGTCGCAGACGACCGGCGAGATCCGGATGCGGTGGGACGTCTTCATCCGCGAACAGCGCCTGCTCGACGGTGCCGATCGCCCCGCCGTCGGGGTGCGCACGTTGACGGTGTCGCGCCGCGGCCTGCGCATGGTGAGCGAGTACGTCTCGTACCGCCCGCCGACGAGCGTCGGGATGAAAGTCACCAAGCTGCCCTGGTTCTTCGAGAAGCTAGGCGGTGGCTGGCGGTTCGCGCCGCACCCCGAGGGCACCCTCGCGACCTGGAAGTACAACTTCTCCTGCCGCCCGCGCCTGATCGCGCCACTCGCCGAATGGGTCGGCGCTCGGCTCATCCGGCATGACATCGACCGTCGGATCGCGGGGTTCGCACGAGGGTGTACCGACCCCCTCGTGCTCGCCGCCGCGCACGAGGCTCCCGCGTAGCCCGAAGCGGTTTCGGTATGACGCCCGGCCTGCTCGCTCGTACCCGTTCGCGCGCGGGAACGCGGCACCCGGCGGCTCCCGCCGCGCGGGCTGCCGGACGGTGGTTACAGCCAGCGCTCCTCGCGCAGCCAGGCGGCGCACAGCTCGGTCCACTGGCGGGCGTCGCCGTCCCCCGTCGCGCGAGCGAGGTTGAGCCCGTGCCGGCCGTTCGGGAAGACGTGCAGGGCGTGCCGCACCCCCGCGGCGGCGAGCGCCATGCCGAGCAGGTAGCTGTGCTGCACGGGCACTGCGGCATCCTCGGCGGTGTGCCACACGAAGAACGGCGGTGCGTCGGGAGTGACGAGCAGGTCGACACTCGTCGCGGCCCGCAGGGCGGGCGACGCGTCGCGCCCGAGCAGCGTCTCGCGCGATCCCTGATGCGTCGGAAGCATCATCGACACCACCGGGTAGCAGAGGATCGCGAGGTCGACCCGTTCGCGCGCCGAAGCTCCCGGTGCCAGCGCGGCGTGCGCGGCGGCGTGACCCCCCGCGGAGAATCCGAGGAGCGCGATCCGGTCGGCCCCGGCATCCCGTCGCGCGCGAATCTCGCCGCGCACGGCATCCAGCACGGCCGGATGCCGGGTGTTCACGGGGTACGCGAAGTAGCTCGCCGACATCCCGAGACTCTCGAGCCACGCGACGATCGTCGTCGACTCGTTGTCGGAGATTCGGCTGTAGCCGCCGCCCGGCAGCACGATCACATGGTCACGGGTCACCCGCCCATCCTTCGCTATTTGCCCGAGATCGTGCCCAAAACGACGCCCGAGGCCACGAAGTTGGGCAAATAGCCGAGGAAGGGGGGAGGAGTCAGCGCGGCCGGGGAGTGAGGCGCTCGAGCTGGGTGACGTGGGTGGGGGTGAGTTCGGCGAGGGAGGCGACACCGAGCAGTTTCATCGTGCGCACCAGCTCGGTGCTGAGGATCTCGATCGTGCGGTCGACCCCGCGCCGCCCGCCCGCCATGAGGCCGTAGAGGTAAGCGCGGCCGATCATCGTGAATCGCGCCCCGAGAGCGACCGAGGCGACGATGTCGGCTCCCGACATGATGCCCGTGTCGACGCCGATCTCGACGTCGCTGCCGACCTCCCGGGCGACCTCGGGCAGGAGGTGGAACGGGATCGGCGCACGATCGAGCTGCCGTCCGCCGTGGTTGGAGAGGATGATGCCGTCCACTCCGCGGTCGGCGAGCTGCCGGGCATCCTCGACGTTCTGCACGCCCTTGACGACGAGCTTGCCGGGCCACATCTCGCGGATCACCTCGAGGTCGGCATACGAGATCGTCGGGTCCATCGCGGCGTCGAGCAACTCGCCGACCGTGCCGCCCGTCGACGACAGGGACGCGAACTCGAGCTTCGGGGTGGTCAGGAAGTCCCACCACCACCACGGCCGCGGGATGGCGTTGAGGATCGTGCCGAGGGTGAGCGCCGGCGGGATCGAGAAGCCGTTGCGCTTGTCGCGCAGCCGCGCCCCGGCGACGGGGGTGTCGACGGTGAACTGCAGGGTGTCGAACCCCGCTGCCGCGGCGCGCTCGACGAGCCCGTACGAGATGTCGCGGTCGCGCATCACATACAGCTGGAACCAGTTGCGCCCCTCGGGGTTCGCGGCCTTCACGTTCTCGATCGACGTCGTGCCGAGCGTCGACAGGGTGAACGGGATGCCCGCCGCCCCCGCCGCACTCGCGCCGGCCAACTCGCCCTGGGTGTGCATGAGCCGGGTGAATCCGGTGGGAGCGATCGCGAACGGCAGAGCCGACGGCCCGCCGAGGATCGTCGACGACGTGTCGACGTCGGCGGCCGGTCGCAGGATCGACGGGCTGAACTCGATGTCCTCGAAGGCCTGGCGGGCGCGCGTGAGCGACAGCTCCTGTTCGGCGGCCCCGTCGGTGTAGTCGAATGCGGCCTTCGGGGTGCGACGCTTCGCGATGAGGCGGAGGTCGTGGATCGTGAGCGCCGCTTTCAGGCGCCGCTCGGTCGCGTTCCAGACGGGCTTTTTGAACGTGAGCAGGTCGAAGATCTGCGCCGGCTGGGGAATCTGGCGACGTTGCTGTTGCGGGGTGCGGGTCATGAGTGTCCTAGTGGTGTGCGTCGTGGCGTGCGTCGTAGTGCGCGAGCAGAGCCGACCCGGCGGCGTCGATGTGGGCGCGCGCGAGGTCGGCGGCGGTCGCGGGATCGCCCGCGGTGACGGCATCGAGGATGCCCTGGTGCTGCGCCGCGACATCCGCCACCGGCAGCAGATGGTGGGCTTCGACCTGACCGATGCACAGTTCGATCTCGCCCATGAGGCCGGCGTGCATGCGGGCGAGCCGTGGTCTCGGCGACCCGGCGACGAGGGCGCGGTGAAAGGTGGCGTCGTGCGCGGCGAAGGCGCCGCCGGTGCGCGCGATGCCGAGCAGCTCGCGGTGGGCGGCGAGCGCGTCGGCCGGGATCGCCCCGCCCCGGGCGAGGGAGTCGATGGCTTCCGCTTCGATGAGCCGCCGCGTGGCGAACAGGTCGACGATGTCGTCGCGACGGAGTTCGGGGACGCGGGCGGCGCGGTGGGCTTCGCGGCGCAGCAGCCCGTCGGACACGAGTCGCTCGATCGCGAGCTTCGCCGTGGGCCGGGCGACGCCGAACCGCAGGGCGACGGCGGACTCGGTGAGCGTCGAGCCGGGCGGTTCGGACTGGTCGATGATGCGTGTCTTGAGCGTCTCGAAGATCGCATCCGGCATCGTTGTGGGCTGGAGTGACATTGCCTATCAATCTAGCCGGTTGTTAGACAACCATCTATCCACAAGGGGCGGCGCTCCTCGACCCACGGGGTGGGCGGCGCTTCTCAGCCGGCGGCCTGAGCGCGGCGCAGCACGGACTCGGCGTGGCGCAGCACAGGGCCATCGACCATCCGGCCGTCGTGCTGGAAGACGGCACCTCCCGTGGTTGCAGCGGCGAGCACGCGACGAGCCGCCGCGACCTCCTCGGGGTCCGGCCGGTAGGCGTCACGGATGACGGCGACGTGCGTCGGGTGGATGCACGCCGTCGCCGCGAACCCGCTCGCCGCGGCATCCTCGGCCTCGGCGCGGAGCCCCTCGAGGTCGTCGATCGCGAGGTGCACGGCATCGATCGCCGCGACCCCCGCCGCGCCCGCAGCGAGCAGCACCGTCGCGCGGGCGTGCCGGGCGACATCCCGGTATCGTCCGTCGCCCGCTCGACTCGACGTGCCCCCGATCGAGGCCACGAGGTCTTCGGCGCCCCACATGAGCGCGACGATCCCGGGGCGGCGGGCCAGGTCGCGCGCATCGAGCACTCCCGCCGCGGTCTCGCACAGTGCGACGATCTCGAACCCCGGCACCGCGGGCAACGTCGCGTCGGCCTTTGCGACCATGATGCGGCGATAGGGCGTGGCGGCGAGAGCCGCGAGGTCGGCTGCGAAGTCGGCGGTCGCCGACGGGTTGACGCGCACGATCACGCGCGCGGGGTCGAGCGGATGCTCGGCGAGGGCGGCGCGCGCGGGCGGCTTATCTGCGGGGGCGACGGCATCCTCGAGGTCGAGGATGACGGCATCCGATCGGTCGAGCGCCTTCGCGAACCGGTCGGGCCGGTCGGCGGGGCAGAACAGCAGGGCGGGGCCGAAGTCGAACGTCACGCCGCACGCCCCCCGGCCATCGCGACGAAAGAGTTGCACACGAGAGTCAACCTAGACGGTCAGGCCGAGCGCCCTTGCGATCACCATGAGCTGCACCTCGGTCGTGCCCTC
The DNA here is from genome assembly GCA_965653335.1 of uncultured Pseudolysinimonas sp. Lineage (GTDB taxonomy): Bacteria > Actinomycetota > Actinomycetes > Actinomycetales > Microbacteriaceae > Pseudolysinimonas_A. The sequence continues at coordinate 1,839 of CBFGZU010000088.1, read as the reverse complement.
GCCGATCTCGAGAACCTTCGAGTCGCGGTAGTGCCGCGCGACGGCGTTCTCGTTGAGGAAGCCGTAGCCGCCGAAGATCTGCGTCGCGTCGCGAGCGTTCTCGATCGCCGCCTCGCCGCACGTCAGTTTCGCGATCGACGCCTCCATCTTGAACGGCTTGCCGTGCGTGAGCTTCAGCGCGGCGTCGTAGTAGCACAGCCGCGCTCGGTGAACCCGGGCCTGCATCGTCGCGAGCTTGAACGCGATGTGCTGGTGGGAGCCGATGCTGCGGCCGAAGACGTTGCGCCCCTTCGCGTAGCGCAGCGCCTCTTCGAGGCAGCCCTGGGCGGCCCCCGTCGCGAGCGCCGCGAAGGCGACGCGCCCCTCGTCGAGCGCGTGGAGGAAGTTGGCGTAGCCGCGTCCGCGTTCGCCGAGCAGATGGGATTCGGGCACCCGTACGTCGACGAGGGTGAGCGGATGCGTGTCGGAGGTGTGCCAGCCGACCTTGTCGTAACTCGCCTCGACGGTGAAACCGGGAGTGCCGGCCGGAACGAGGATCGACGAGAGCTCGGGCTCGACGCTCTCGTCGGCCCCGCGGGTCTCACCGGTCACCGCCATCACGGTGACGACGCTCGTGATCGCCGTGCCGGAGTTGGTGATGAACTGCTTGGTGCCGTTGATCACCCACTCCCCGTTCTCGAGCTCCGCCGTCGTCCGGGTGGCACCGGCATCCGAACCGGCGTCGGCCTCGGTGAGCCCGAACCCGGCGAGCGCGCGCCCGCGCAGGAGGTCGGGCAGCCAGCGCTCCTTCTGCTCATCGGTCCCGTGCCGGTAGATCGGCATGATGCCGAGCCCGACCCCCGCCTCGAGGGTGACGGCGATGCTCTGGTCCACCCGGGCCAGAGCTTCGACGGCGAGGCAGAGCGAGAGGTAGTCCTTCCCCTGTCCGCCGATCTCTTTCGGGAACGGCAGCCCGAAGAGCCCGAGGTCGCCCAGCTGCGCGATGATCTCAAGCGGAAGGCGGCGTTCGGTGTCGTACCGGTACGCCACGGGGGCGACGACTTCGTCGGCGAACGCCCGGACGGTGTCCTGCAGCTTCTGCTGGTCGGGCGTGAGCTCGTAGATCATCTGCTCGTCTCCTGGTCGCTCATCGAACGTCTGCTGTCAGCAGGGCGAGTGCGGGCTCCGCGAGGAGCGATCCCACGTCGGCGATGAACCGCGAGCCCTGTTCGCCGTCGACCAGCCGGTGGTCGAACGTGAGACTCAGCGTGAGCACGTCACGCAGCGCGACCTCGCCGCGGTACTCCCACGGTCGGCGTGCCGCGGCGCCCAGCGCGAGGATGCCCGCTTCGCCCGGGTTGAGGAGGGGAGTTCCCGCGTCGACACCGAAGACGCCGATGTTGGTGATCGTGAAGGTGCCGCCGCGGAGGTGCTCGACGGGGGTGCGTCCCGAGCGTGCCAGGGTGGTCAGATCGTCGAGGCGCTCGGCGAGTTCGAGCGGGCCGAGCGAGCCGGCATCCGGGATGTTCGGAACGATGAGCCCCCGCGTGGTCGCCGCCGCGATGCCGAGATTCACGACGCCGTGCTGCACGATCTCGCCGCCGGCGCCATCCCACGAGCTGTTGAGCGACGGATGCCGGGCGAGCCCCGCGCAGACGGCATGCGCGACGAGCGTGAGGAGGGTGACGCGCGGGCCTGCCGCGAGCGGATGTTCGCGAAGGTGGGCAAGCAGATCCATCGCCGCGGTGACGTCGATCGTGTGGAAGACCGTCACTTGAGGGGCGGTGAAGGCGCTCGCGACCATCGCCGCGGCCGTGTGTTTGCGCACGCCCGCGATCGGGATGTGGGTGTCGCCGGGCA
>CBFGZU010000087.1:0-7258 GCA_965653335.1 uncultured Pseudolysinimonas sp. | reverse complement strand
GCGGCAGGTCGACCAGCGGCGCGATGGCGGATGCCGCGGGGTCGCCCGCAGCGTCACCCGCGGCGGACGAACCGGCGATGCCCCTCGACCCGCTCGCTGCGGTTGTTCTGCTGTTGGATGAGCGCGAACGGTGCCTCCGCGACCTCTCGCTGCTGTGTCTCGACGGGGTGGTGCAGACCGGCTCGGCCGCCCAGGCCGAGGACATGGCGCTCATCCGGGGTGTTCAGGCGGGCGCCGAGTATCCGGCGGCCGGGATCGTCGAGGGCGAGCCGGTGATCGTGGAGCGCCTCGGCGAGGTGGTCCTGATTGACATGCCGCCCGGGAGCCGGCCCGCATCGCTGCTTCTCATCCTCGTGGCGGAGGGCTGGCGCATCCGGGACTACCTCGATGCGCCCCTCGAGACGCCCGAAGGCGACTCTGCTGTCACTGGCTAGCGCCCGGCTGCCGCCGGAGAGTGCCCGCGCCCTCAGATTCCGAGGACGGCGGCGAAGTCACCGCTTTCGAGGCGCGCCTTGACCACGCCGAGGAAGCGCGCGGCATCCGCACCGTCGACGATGCGGTGGTCGTAGGACAGGGCGAGGTACACCGTCGAGCGGATCGCGATCGCGTCGAGCCCGTCGTCGGTGACCACGACCGGCTTCTTCACGACGATCCCCGTGCCGAGGATCGCCGACTGCGGCAGGAACACGATCGGCGTGTCGAACAGCGCGCCGCGTGATCCGGTGTTGGTGACCGTGAAGGTTCCCCCGGAGAGCTCATCGGGTGTGAGCTTGTTGCTGCGGGTGCGCTCGGCCTTGTCGGCGATCTCGGCTGCCAGTTGCGCGATGTTGAGGTCGCTGGCATCGCGGACCACGGGCGTGAGCAGGCCACGTTCGGTGTCGACCGCGATGCTCACATTCTCGTGGTCGGGGTAGACGATGTTCTCGCCGTCGACCGTCGCGTTGATGATCGGGTAGGCCTTGAGCGCCTCGGCGGCGGCGAGCACGAAGAAGGGGAGGAAGCTGAGCTTCTGGCCCGTCTTGGCCTGGAAGGCGGCCTTCACCTCGTCGCGGTAGTTCGCGACCTTCGTGACGTCGACCTCGATGACGGTCGTGAGTTGCGCGAGCGTCTGCATCGACACGACCGCGCGCTCGGCGACGACCTTGCGCAGACGCGACATCGGCACCGTCGTTCCCCTCAGCGGAGACACGTCGAGAGCGGGAGCGGGTGTCGCGGTCGGGGGCGCCGTCGACACGGGAGGGCTTCCCGCGGCGAGAACATCTTGCTTGCGGATGCGCCCGCCGACCCCGGTGCCGGTGACGGTGGAGAGGTCGATGCCCCGATCGTTCGCGAGTTTGCGCACGATCGGGGTCACGTAGCCGGCGTGGGCGTTCACGGCCGAGGCGACCGGCGCGGAAGCCGGGGTGACGGGGGCCGGGGAGGCTGGCTCCGGGGTGACCGGCTCCGGGGCCGGGGTAGCGGAAGCCGCTTCCGGGGCGGCTGCGGGAGCCGTTTCGGGTGCGGGAGCGGCTTCGGGAGCCGTTTCGGGTGCAGAAGCCGCTGCGGGAGCAGTTTCAGATGCCGGCTCGGCGGCGGGTGGTGCAGCCGGGGCCCCTTCGGGGGCAGGTGCCCAGCCCGGTGCTGGTGCGGGCTCCGCCGGGGCAGGTGCCCAACCCGCTGCTGGCGCGGGCTCCGCCGGGCCGGCTTCGGGAGTCGGTGCGGGCGAGACCGGAGCGGCTTCGGGAGCAGCTTGCTGGGGCGTCGGGGACTCCTGCGGCGTAGCCTCGGCGGTGGGTGCGGCCTCGGGAGCAGGAGCGGCCTCGGCGGCGGGAGCGGCCTCGGCAGCGGGTGCCGGGCTCTCGGCCGGAGCGGAACCGGAGCCGTCGCCGATCGTGACCAGAACGGCCCCGACTTCGACCGTCTCGTCTTCCTGCACGAGGATCTGCTCGATCACGCCCGCGACCGGCGACGGGATCTCGGTGTCGACTTTGTCAGTCGAGACCTCGAGCAGCGGCTCGTCGACTTCCACACGGTCGCCGACTTTCTTGAGCCAGCGGGTGACGGTGCCTTCCGTGACGCTCTCGCCGAGTGCCGGGAGGGTGACCGATTCGCTCATCAGGGGGTGCTCCTTCGAAGCCTGTGTGGATAGCTTAGCTACGCGGAATCCGCGTGGGTCAGATGCCGTGCAACGGTTTGCCCGCGATGGCGAGGAACGCCTCGCCGAGGGCCTCGTTCTGCGTCGGGTGGGCGTGGATGTACGGCGCGATGTCTTCGGGGTATGCCTCCCAGTTCACCGCGAGTTGCGCTTCGCCGATGAGCTCGCCCACGCGCGCGCCGATCATGTGCACGCCGAGCACGGGACCGTCTTTCTGGCGCACGACCTTGACGTTGCCCGACGTACCGATGATGTGGCTCTTGCCGTTGCCGGCCAGGTTGTAGTCGTAGGTCGCGATCGCGTCCGCGCCGAACTTCTCGACGGCCTTCGCCTCGGTGAGTCCGATCGAGGCGACTTCGGGGTCGGAGTAGGTGACCTTCGGAACGTTCACGTCATCGACGACGATCGGGGCGAGCCCCGCGATTTCCTCGGCGACGAAGATGCCGTGCTGGAAGCCGCGGTGAGCGAGCTGCAGACCGGGAACGATGTCGCCGACGGCCCAGACGCCGGGGACGTTGGTGCGAAGCCGCTCGTCGGTGACGACGAAGCCGCGATCGAGGCGCACGCCAACCTCTTCGAAACCGAGATGGGCGGTTGCCGGGCCGCGGCCGACGGCGACGAGCAGCAGTTCGGCTTCGACCGTCTCGCCGTTCTCGAGCGAGACGACGACGCCCGACTCGTTCTGGACGACACCCGCGAATCGCACGCCGGTCTTGAACTCGATGCCGCGCTTGCGGAAGGCGCGTTCGAAGGCCTTCGAGATCGCGATGTCTTCGTTCGGAACCAGGTTGGGAAGTGCCTCGATGATGGTGACCTCGGCGCCGAACGAGCGCCAGACGCTCGAGAATTCGACGCCGATCACGCCGCCGCCGAGCACGGCGACCTTCTTGGGCACGAAGTCGAGAGCGAGGGCCTGCTCCGACGTGATCACGCGACCGCCGAGCTCCAGCCCGGGAAGCGACCGCGAATACGAGCCCGTGGCGAGGACGACGTTCCTTCCCGTGACCGTGATGTCGCCGACCTGCACCGATGTCGGCGAGGTGAGGCGGCCTTCGCCTTCGATGGTCGTGATGCCCCGCGCCTTGATGAGCCCCTGCAGGCCCTTCCACTTGCTCGCGACGACCTCTTCGCGATACGCGGTGACGCCCGCGATGTCGATGCCGCCGAACGTCGAGGTCACGCCGTACTTCGCAGACTCCCGCGTGACATCCGCCACTTCAGCCGCGTGCAGCAGCGCCTTGGTGGGGATGCAGCCGACGTGCAGGCACGTGCCGCCGACTTTCGCCCGCTCGATGAGCCCGACTGTGAGGCCCAGCTGACTGGCGCGCAGCGCGGCGGCGTAGCCACCGCTTCCTGCACCCAGAACGACAAGATCGAAGTTCTGCTCGGACACCCGGCGACTCCCTATATGCGTGCGATTGCGGACCACGACAGAGGGTGGCGTGTGGCCCAGAAGGGCAAGGTGTTCCTTGCCGTATAGACCCTACTACGGCGTGGAAAAGTCTTCCGCGAAACGCAGCAGGGTGCGCACCGTGGTCCCGGTCGGACCCTTGCCGATGCCTCCGTGCGGGCTGCCGGGATTGTTCGCGACCCCCGCGATGTCGAGGTGGGCCCACGGAATGCCGCGTTTCTCATCGCCATCGCCGGCGGTGCCGACGAACGCCTTGAGGAAGTGCGCCGCGACGAGCATTCCGCCGCTCGTGGTGCCCGGTTTCGCGTTCGCGATGTCGGCGACGTCGCTGTCCAGTACCGACCGCAGTTCGGGCGGCATCGGCATGTGCCACAGCACCTCGCCGACCGCGGAACCCGCCGCGATGATCTTCTCGACGATCTCGTCGTCGCCCATCACAGGGGTGTAGCGCTCGCCCATCGCGACGCGCGCGGCGCCGGTGAGGGTCGCGACGTCGACGATGGCATCCGGCCGTTCTTCGCTCGCCGCGACGAGCCCGTCGGCGAGCACCAGGCGGCCTTCCGCGTCGGTGTTGAGCACCTCGACGGTCGTGCCGCCGCGCATGTGGAGCACGTCGTTCGGGCGGGTTGCCGCCCCCGAGGGCATGTTCTCGGCGATGCACAACCACGCGGTGAGCCGAACCGGGAGGGCGAGGCGCGCCGCGGCGACGATGACGGCGAGTGCCGTGACAGCGCCCGTCATGTCGTATTTCATGCCGACCATGCCGGCCGGGGGCTTGAGGGAGAGGCCACCCGAGTCGAACGTGATCCCTTTACCGACGAGCGCGAGGTGGCGGGTCGCGGCGGCGGGGGTGTAGCGCACGACGACGAGTCGCGGAGGACGCACCGACCCGCGACCGACGGCGAGGATGCCTCCGAAGCCTCCGGCTTTGAGCGCTGACTCATCGAGGACCTCCACATCGAGGGGGAGGCCCTGCGCGAGGTCGACGACGGCGGCGGCGAGCGTCTCGGGGTAGAGGTCGGACGGCGGAGTGTTGACGAGGTCGCGCACCGTGTGGATGGCCTCGGCGACGACCGATGCGCGCTCGACGACACCCCTGGCCGCGTCGGCGAGGGGTCTCGGAACGTGCACGACGATGTCATCCGCCGGTGTCTTCGTGGTGCCGATCGTCGCGACCCGGTACCCGGTGTAGGCGTAGGCGCCGATCGCGGCGCCCTCGAGCACCGCGAGGGTCTCAGCGGCGTCCGTGACGGGGAGTGCGAGGCCGAGCCGTTCGATTCCTGTCAATTGGCGCGCGGCCGATCCGGCGGCGTATCGCAGCCCGTCGACCGTCACCGGCCCCGAGCCGAGACCGATGAGGGCGATGGATGCCGTGCCGCCCTCGACAGCGGGCAGGCGACGGAGTTCGTCGGTGCTTCCCGTCGCCGCGACGCCGGCGAGGGCACTCGCGACCGAGGAGAAGGAGTCCCCGTCGACGGCGAGCCGGGGCCCCTCGGGGGTCTTGCGCACTCCGAGCACGAGCACCTCCGCCGCGGTGCCGAGGGGATCGGACGACGAGACGGAGAGCACCGGTACGGCCATCGGGCCATGCTAACCGCGTGTTCGCTCACGGCTTCACCCGTGGCTGCCGGATCTCTGCGGGGATGCGGCCCCCGGAAATAGAATCGACGCATGCGAGATCCTGGCGGCCTGTACGACCTCTCGGTCGAGGCCGGCCTGGTGCCCCGCGACCTACACCTCGTGGCGGGGCTCACCGGCTTCGCCGACGCGGGCGGCGCCGTGACTCAGGTGAGCCAGTATCTGCTCGACAATCTCGAGATGAGCGAAGTGGTCGCCTTCGACACCGACGCGCTGCTGGACTATCGGGCGCGGCGACCCACGATGTTCTTCGATCAAGACCATCTGAGCGAATACAAGCCGGCGAAGCTGTCGCTCTACCTCGCCAAAGACGAGCTCGGGCAGGCGTTCCTGTTCCTCACCGGGTTCGAGCCCGATTTCCAATGGGAGCGGTTCACGGCAGCGGTGGTGCAGCTCGTTGAGAAGTACGGGGTGAAAGACACGACGTGGGTCCACGCGATCGCGATGCCGACGCCGCACACCCGGCCGATCGGGGTGACCGTCAGCGGAAACCGACTCGACTTGATCGACTCGCTCTCGGTCTGGAAGCCGCGCACTCAGGTGCCGTCGAACGCCCTCCACTTGCTCGAGTACCGACTGCAGCAGCTCGGCCACCCGACCGCGGGCTTCGTGCTGCTCATCCCGCACTACCTCTCGGACACCGAGTTCCCGCAAGCCGCCGTGACGGCGCTCGAAAGCATCAGCGCGGCCACGGGCCTGATCTTCCCGTCCGACAAGTTGCGCGAAGAGAATCGTGACTTCCTCGCGAAGGTCGACGATCAGGTGCACGGCAACCAGGAATTGGAACGGCTGGTGAGCGCGCTCGAGGAGCGGCACGACTCCTATATGGAGGAGAACCCGCTGCCGTCGCCGCTCATGGATGCGAGTGGCGAGCTGCCGTCGGCCGACACGATCGCGGCGGAGCTCGAGAAGTTCCTCGCCAATCGTCGCGACGACGGGCTCTGAGACCTCGCCGTCGCCTCGAGACCGGCAGATGCAAGCCGAGGGCATCAGAGTGTGAGAGACTCAATGTTCAAGACCCGGTCGAGTCTCTGAGGTTTCCGTTGGAAATCCGGGGGACTTGACAAGGGTCTTCGTAATGCCCGGAATTGCCGGCCCGAGCGGGCCGCGGAAGGGAACCCGGATGGCCCCCCGATCGAGCACGAAGAGCAGCGACGCGAAGTCCGCGACGAAGGACGCCGCGCCCGCTGACGTCAAGCCCGCGGTCACGGCTGCGACCAAGGCAGGGGCGAAGGCGCCCGCGGCCAAGGTTGCCGCGACGAAGAGTCCCGCGAAGGCGACCGCGTCGGCGACGAAACCTCCCGCGGCGAAGAGTTCTGCGAAGGCGGCGACGCCCGCGAAGGCGACCCCGGCCGCGAAGTCGTCTTCGGCAGCGAAGGCCGCTCCCGCAACGAAGACCCCTGCGGCCAAGGGTGCCGCCGCGAAGTCGAAAGCGGCGACGAAGGGCGCGACGAAAGCGACCGATGCCGATGCCGAGACCGATCTCGACGTCGACGATGTGGACATCGATCCGGTCGACGTCGAAGAGATCGACGTCGAGGACGAGATCGACAAGGACGACGTCGCCGAGAAGCCCGTCCCGGAGGTCGTCGCCGACGACGACGCCACCGATGTCTCCGACAGCGACGACGATGACGACGACGAGAAGCCCGCGATCGAGCTGCCGAGTGGGGCCTTGCGTCTGTCGATGACCGACGACGAAGACGAGGTGCCCGTCTATTCCGCCGCGATCACCGGCGCGACGGCGGACCCGGTCAAGGACTATCTCAAGCAGATCGGCAAGGTCGCTCTTCTCAACGCCGCCGAAGAGGTCGAACTCGCGATGCGGATCGAAGCCGGCTTGTTCGCCGAAGAGAAGCTGTCGGCGATGGGGGACAAAGAGAAGCGCAGCCAGCTCGGTCGCGAACTCGCCTGGGTCGCCCGGGACGGTCAGCGCGCGAAGAGCCACCTGCTGGGCGCCAACCTCCGTCTCGTGGTGTCGCTCGCGAAGCGCTACACCGGCCGCGGCATGCAGTTCCTCGACCTCATCCAGGAGGGCAACCTCGGCCTCATCCGCGCCGTCGAGAAGTTCGACT
>CBFGZU010000086.1:0-7283 GCA_965653335.1 uncultured Pseudolysinimonas sp. | reverse complement strand
GCGACCGTAACGCCGGCGACCGTAACGCCGGCGACCGTAACGCCGGCGACCGCAAACCGTTCACCCGCGCTGCCGTGGGTTCGGATCGTCGCCCGCCTCGTCCGCGCGATGACGACGATCGGCCCCGCCACGATGATCCGGAGATTCCGGAGGATGTCACCGCGAACCTCCTCGACAAGGTGGCGCGTTCCGAGTTGAGAACTCTGAGTAAGGACAACGCCGACTGGGTCGCGCGTCATCTCGTCATGGCGGGGCGGCTTATCGACGACGACCCCGAGCTGGCGCACAAGCATGCGCAAGCTGCGGGCCGTCGGGCCGGCCGCATCGCGGTTGTCCGGGAGTCCGTGGGGATTACGGCGTACGCGCTCGGCGAGTTCGAGCTCGCGCTCCGTGAGTTGCGCACCTACCGCCGCATTTCGGGTCGTGACGACCAATTGCCGCTCATGGTCGACAGCGAACGCGGCATCGGTCGGCCCGAGAAGGCGCTCGAGCTGGGACGTTCGGTGCTGCGTTCGACGCTCGACATCCCCGTCCAGGTGGCACTCGCGATCGCGATGTCGGGTGCCCGGCTCGATCTCGGACAGCAGGAGGCGGCCCTCACCGAGCTTCAGATCCCGCAGCTGGACCCGGAGCGGGCCTACGTCTGGAGTCCCGCGCTCTTCGACGCGTATGCGACGGTGCTCGAAGACCTCGGCCGAGAGGAGGAGGCTGAGCAGTGGTGGCAGCGCTCCGACCGGGCGACGGCCGCGCTCGATCGTGCCGCCATCCCCGAGGGCGAGGACACGGTCGAGATCATCGACGAGGATGGCGACCCCTTTGCTCCGCACTGATCGTCGTCGCGCCGGCGGGCGGTTCGCCGGTGCGCCCCTCGACGGCGTTGACGTGCTCCTCGCCGACCTCGACGGAGTCGTCTATCGGGGTGAGGATGCCATCCCGCACGCGGTGGAGAGTCTCAACCGCGCGGGCACCCACATCCGGATCGGGTATCTCACCAACAACGCCGCCCGCACCGACGTGACGGTCGCCGCGCACTTGACCGAACTCGGTCTGACCGTCTCGCCCCACGATGTCGTCACCTCGCCGCAGGCTGCGGTGGCCTTGCTCGCGGATCTCGTCGCCCCGGCCAGCCGGGTGCTCGTCGTTGGCGGCGACGGTCTCGTGACCGAGGTCGAGCGCGGCGGGTTCGTGGTGGTGCGCTCGGCCGACGACGCCCCCGACGCCGTCATCCAGGGTTTCGCGCCGCACGTCGCGTGGACCGATCTCGCCGAAGCAGCGTACGCGCTGCGCGCTCCGGAGGGAGCCGACGGCATTCCGTGGGTGGCGACGAACACCGACTGGACGATTCCGCAGGCGCGGGGGACCGCTCCGGGCAACGGCACCCTCGTCTCGGCGGTCCACACGGCCGTCGGGCGGCTGCCGGTCGTCGCGGGCAAGCCCGAGCGGGCGATCTTCGATGCCGCGGCGACGCGGTTCTCGGCATCCGCTCCGCTCGTCGTCGGCGATCGGCTCGATACGGATATCGTCGGCGCCAACCGCGCAGGGATGGCGTCCGCGCTCGTGCTGACCGGGATCGACGGTCCCAAGCAGGTGCTTTCCGCCGAGCCCGACTCGCGTCCCGCCTTCATCCTCGGCGATCTGCGCGAGCTGTTCGAGCCGTATCCGGTCGCCGTGACGTCGGAGAAGCGCGGGGCGAGATTCGTGACCGTCGGTCGCGCGGTCGTCAGGATCGAGCGTGCAGCGGTCGCTCTCGCCCGCGCGGGCGACCCCGTCGACGTGGTGCGAGCGGCGGCCGCGGCGATCTGGGGAGCGGGCGTGCCGATCTACGCCCTCGACGTCGCACCCGAGCTGTACGCCTCCCCGTTATCGTGGGGATCATGACGGACGAGCCGGGATTCGACGACGCGCCGCACAGTGACGAGGGCGACGCTCTGCTTTCGCGGCTCAAGGTCATCGAAGACCAGCCGCTCGAGTCCCGCGCCGAGCACCTCGCGCAGGTCTATGAGGAGTTGCGTGCGACGCTCGAAGCCGGCGACGCGCGTCCCACCGCCTGACCGTGGCCGACTTCGCACGCCTCGACGCGGAGCTCGTCCGCCGGGGCCTCGCCCGTTCGCGCGCTCTCGCGGTGACGGCGATCGAGGAGGGCCGGGTGCGGGTCGACGGTCGCGCGGTCGCGAAGCCGGCGACGAAAGTGGGGCCGGATGCCGTCGTCGAGATCGATGGCGAGAACCGGTATGTGAGCAGGGCCGCGCTCAAGCTGATCGGGGCTCTCGAGGCGTTCGATGTCGATCCTTCGGCGCGACTGGCCCTCGATGTCGGCGCGTCGACCGGCGGGTTCACGCAAGTGCTGCTCGAACGCGGCGCGCGCGACGTGATCGCCCTCGACGTGGGGCACGGGCAGCTGGCGCCGATCGTGCGGGCCGACCCGAGGGTTCGGGTGGTTGAGGGGGTCAACGCGCGCACGCTCGACGCCGCGGGACTCGGCGCGGCATCCGGAACTGTCGAGCGTCCGGATCTGGTGACGGCCGACCTCTCGTTCATCTCGCTTGCGACGGTGCTCCCGGCTCTCGTCGCGACCGTCGGCAGCCCCGCCGACTTCGTGCTGCTCGTGAAGCCGCAGTTCGAGGTGGGGCGGCAGGGGGTGCGCGAGGGGATCGTGCGTGATCGGGCGGCGCGGCACGACGCGGTGAGCGCCGTCGTCTGGGTGGCATGGGATCTCGGTCTTGAGACCGCGGGGATCATCCCCTCCCCAGTCCTCGGCGGCAACGGCAATCAGGAGTATCTGCTGTGGGCGCGATCCGCTGTCGGATCCCATCCGCCAGAATGGAAGAGCGTGATCGGCACCCTGCCGTAGGGTGCGGAACGCTGGAGGATCTCGTGTCATCACACCGCCACCTCCTCGTCGTCGCGCATACCGGGCGACCGGATTCGCTGCACGCCGGCATCGCGGTCTGCCGGCAGTTGCTCGCGGCGGGAATCACGCCGGTGCTGTCGGCCGATGAGCACCGTCACCTCGTGGGCGCCGCTCCCGACCTCGATCCGGTCGCGATCCTCGGCGAGCACGTCGCGCAGGGCGACCTCGAACTCGTCATCGTCCTCGGGGGCGACGGCACCATCCTGCGCGCCGCCGAGCTGGCTCGCGGAGGCGACGCTCCGCTGCTCGGCGTCAACCTCGGGCACGTCGGGTTTCTCGCCGAGGCGGAGCGCGAAGACCTCCATGCCACGGTCGAACGCGCCCTCGCCCGCGACTACGTCGTCGAAGAGCGGATGACGGTCTCGGTGCGGGTCAAGGTCGACGACCGCGTCGTCTACGAGACCTGGGCGCTCAACGAGGCCTCGGTCGAGAAGGCGAGTCGTGAACGCTCGCTCGAGGTCGCGATCGAGGTCGACGGGCGACCGATCTCGACGTTCGGATGCGACGGGGTCGTGATGTCGACGCCCACCGGGTCGACGGCATACTCGTTCTCCGCCGGCGGCCCCGTCGTGTGGCCGAGCGTCGAAGCGCTCCTCATGGTGCCGCTCTCGGCGCACGCCCTCTTCGCCCGCCCGCTCGTCGTCGGGCCCGAGTCGGCCCTCGCCGTCGAGTTGCTGCGCCGAACCCCGGGCACCGGCGTGCTGTGGGCAGACGGTCGCCGCACGTTCGATCTTCCGGCGGCGGCGCGTGTGATCGTGCGCCGGTCTCCGATCCCGGTGCGACTGGCTCGGCTAAGTCCGCGTCCTTTCGCCGAACGCCTGGTGAACAAGTTCGCTCTTCCGGTCGCGGGCTGGCGCGGCCCGACCGGCGAGGAGACGACAGCAGGCCGGCGTGTCGAGAAGCCGGACCTCTCGTGATCGAGGAGATCTCCATTCGTGATCTCGGCGTGATCGGCGAGGCGCGCCTGCCGCTCGGACCGGGGTTCACCGCGCTCACCGGGGAGACGGGGGCGGGCAAGACCATGGTCGTCACGGCTCTCGGCTTGCTGCTCGGAGAGCGCGGCGACAGCGGGGCGGTGCGATCCGGCAGCTCGCAGGCGATCGTCGAAGGTCACTGGCAGATCGCGGGCGACGGTGTCGTCGCGGATCGCGTGAGGGATGCCGGCGGCGTCGTCGACGCGGCGACCGACGGGCGCGCCCACCTCATTCTCGGACGCTCGGTCGGGGCAGATGGCCGCAGCCGCGCGACCGTGGGGGGCCGCTCGGCGCCGGTCGGCGTGCTCGACGAGCTCGGCGCCCACCTCGTCGTCGTGCACGGCCAGTCCGATCAGATGCGGCTCAAGTCGGCGGCCGCTCAACGCGAGGCTCTCGACCGCTTCGCCGGCGCCCCGCTCGCCGCCGTGCTCGGCGACTACCGGGAGGCCTTCGAACGCTGGCAGTCCGACCGGGGCGAACTCGACGTGCTCATCGCCGAACGCGATCGTCGGGCGCGGGAAGCCGACGATTTGCGCATCGCGATCGCCGAGATCGAGGCCGCCGCTCCCCAGCGCGGGGAAGACGTCGTGCTCGCGGAGCGCGCCGAGCGACTCACCAACCTCGAGGACCTCCGAATCGGGGCGACGGAAGCGCGTGAGGCGATCTCGACGCAACTCGGCGAGAGTTCGGGGTCGGCCGACGCGACGTCGCTCATCGACGCGGCGCGGCGGTCCCTCGACCGCGTCGTCTCGCACGACGCGGCTCTCGCGCCGATCGCGGCCCAGCTCGACGCGGCCTCGTTCGCGGTGGCCGAGATCTCCGGCGACCTGTCGCGTTATCTCGGCGAGCTCGACTCCGACGGGGCGAGGGAACTGGATGCCATCCAGGAGCGCCGCGCCACGCTCGGTGCGCTCATCCGCCGCTATGGCCCCGCTCTCGACGACGTCGTCGACTATCTCGAGTCCGGCAGCACGCGTCTGCTCGAGCTCGACAACGATGCCGACCGCCTCGAGCAACTAGCGGCCGAGGTGGAGGCGGGACTCGCGCGGGTGCACGACCTCGCGGCGCGCCTGAGCGAGCTGCGTCGGACCGCCGCGGCGCGGCTGCAAGACGCCGTGTCGGCGGAGCTGCGGGCTCTCGCGATGCCGGATGCCCGGATCACGATCGATATCGACGAGCGCGAACTGACCTTCGCGGGCCGCGACCAGGTCACGTTCCTGCTTCAGCCGCATCCGGGTGCCGAGCCCCGGCCGCTCGGCAAGGGCGCCTCGGGCGGGGAGCTGTCGCGCGTGATGCTCGCGATCGAGGTCGTGCTCGCCGGGTCCGATCCGGTGCCGACCTTCGTCTTCGACGAAGTGGATGCGGGGGTCGGGGGTGCGTCGGCGACCGAGATCGGGCGGAGGCTCGCTCGGCTCGCCGAGACGGCGCAAGTCATCGTCGTCACGCACCTCGCTCAGGTGGCGGCGTTCTCGAACAATCATCTCGTCGTCGAGAAGGGCACCGACGGCTCGATCACGACGAGCAATGTGCGGCTCGTGCACGCCGACGACCGTGCGTTCGAGATGGCGCGCCTGCTGTCGGGATACCCCGATTCCGAGCACGCCCTCGCCCATGCGCGAGAGCTGCTGGAGCAAGCGCACGGGCGGTGGAAGTGAGATACGCTGAAACCCCGTGGTGATCAACTCCGCTCGATACAGCGCTGGCCCGGTTCGCACGAGACATATCTTCGTCACGGGAGGTGTCGTCTCCTCCCTCGGTAAGGGCCTCACCGCCGCGTCGCTCGGCAATCTCCTCACCGCTCGCGGGCTGCGGGTCAAGATGCAGAAGCTGGACCCGTATCTGAACGTCGATCCGGGCACGATGAACCCGTTCCAGCACGGCGAAGTCTTCGTCACCGACGACGGCGCCGAGACCGACCTCGACATCGGTCACTACGAGCGCTTTCTCGACATCAACCTCGACCAGGCGGCCAACGTCACGACCGGTCAGATCTACTCGCGCGTGATCGAGCGCGAGCGTCATGGCGAGTATCTGGGCGACACCGTGCAGGTCATTCCGCACATCACCGACGAGATCAAGCGCCGCATGCGGCTGCAGGCCGAGCCGCCCACCGACGGTTCCGAGCCTCCGGATGTCATCATCACCGAGATCGGCGGCACCGTCGGTGACATCGAGAGCCAGCCGTTCATCGAGGCGGCGCGACAGGTGCGCCACGAGCTCGGCCGGCAGAACGTGTTCTTCGTGCACGTCTCCCTCGTGCCGTTCATGGGCGCGTCAGGGGAGCAGAAGACGAAGCCCACGCAGCACTCGGTCGCGGCGCTGCGCTCGATCGGCATCCAGCCCGACGCTCTCGTCCTGCGCAGTGATCGGCCGGTCTCCGGCTCCAACCGCCGCAAGATCGCGCTCATGTGCGACGTCGAGGAGCGTGCCGTCGTCAACGCGATCGACGTCGCGAGCATCTACGACATCCCGACGATGCTGCACGAGCAGGGCCTCGACTCCTACATCATCGAGCAGTTGGGGCTTTCCGCCGGCGAGGTCGCGTGGGACGGCTGGCAGGACCTGCTGAAGACGGTGCACGACCCGAAGCACGAGCTCACGATCGCGCTCGTCGGCAAATACATCGACCTGCCCGACGCCTACCTCTCGGTGACCGAGGCCCTCAAAGCGGGTGGTTTCGCCCACGAGAGCAAGGTCGTCATCAAGTGGGTCGCCTCCGACCGCTGCGAGACGCCGGAGGGGGCGGCGCACGAACTGGCCGACGTCGACGGCGTGCTCGTGCCCGGTGGTTTCGGGGTGCGCGGCATCGAGGGCAAGCTCGGGGCGCTCAGATTCGCCCGCGAGAACAAGATCCCGACGCTCGGCATCTGCCTGGGCCTGCAGTGCATGGTCATCGAGTACGCGCGGGATGTCGTCGGTCTCGTCGGCGCGTCGTCGAGCGAGTTCGACCCCGACACGGAGTTCCCGGTGATCGCGACGATGGCCGAGCAAGTCGATCTGCTCGCCCGCGGCGACCTGGGCGGCACGATGAGACTGGGACTCTACGAGGCGCGGTTCGAGCCCGGCTCGATCGTGGAGGGCCTCTACGGCGCTCCGACGGCGTCCGAGCGGCACCGCCACCGCTACGAGGTCAACAACACCTACCGGCAGCAGATCGCCGACGCCGGGCTGCGGTTCTCGGGCATTTCACCCGACCGGTCGCTCGTCGAGTTCATCGAACTGCCGACCGAGGTTCATCCGTTCTACGTCGGCACCCAGGCGCACCCCGAGTTGCGGTCGCGACCGAACCGCCCGCATCCGCTGTTCCGCGGGCTCATCGGGGCGGCGCTCGAACGGCAGCAGGCGAGCCGGCTGTTCGAGGTCTCCGACCCGGGTGAGCCGGCGGCCGGTGAGGTGGC
>CBFGZU010000085.1:0-7291 GCA_965653335.1 uncultured Pseudolysinimonas sp. | reverse complement strand
GCACGGGGAGCGGGGCGATCGCCTTGGCCCTGGCCACCGCGGTGCCGCATGCCGAAGTGTTCGCGGTCGAGAATTCGCCGCGCGCGTTCATCTGGGCGCGCGAAAACGTCAACCGTGTCGGGGCACCGAATCTGCGCCTCGTGTTCGCCGACCTGGCCGCCGCGCTTCCCGAACTCGACGGCGAACTGGATGTCGTCGTCTCGAACCCGCCGTACATCCCGCTCGGCGCGACCCCGCGCGATCCGGAGGTGCGACTGCACGACCCCGAGGCGGCGCTCTACGGCGGAGCCGACGGTCTGGATGTCGTGCGAGCGGTCTCGACGACGGCCCGCCGCTTGCTTCGGCCCGGTGGCACGCTCGTGCTCGAGCACGGGGAGCTGCAGGGTGCCGACATCCGCGCCCTGCTCACCGCCGACGGCTGGAGCGCCCCCGCGACCACGCGCGACCTCCTCAGCCGCGACCGCGCGACGACGGCCGTGCGCTGACCTCTCCAGCTGCGGCGAAGTCGTCGATCGCTCCGAGCAGGGCGGCGGGGTCGCGGTAGAGGTGGGCAGTGATGCCGACCGAGGCGGCGCCGTCGATGTTGACCGGCATGTCGTCGACGAAGAACACGTGCTCGGCGGGCTCGTCGTACGCCCGGAGCACCCCTTCGAAGACACGCGGGTCGGGCTTTCGCGCGCCGTAGTGGCTTGACGCCTTGAGGTGCTCGATTCCGAAGAGCGGCACGAGCTCGGGCGCGAGTGTCGGCAGGTTCTCGCCGACGAGCGGTCCGTTGTTGGTGAGCAGGGTCACCCGCCCGAATTCGGCGGCTCGCGCGACGGCGGCGAGCGCACCGGGTCGCGGCGTCATCGCCGACCCGCGGTTGGCGAGCCACACGTCGGCGGGCACGGCGGTACCGATCGCCGCCGACCAGTCCGCGAGGTACGACGCGCCGTCGGGCCAATGTCCCGCCTCGGCCGCCCATTCGCCCGCGTCGTTCCACCACCGGTGCCGTAGTTCGGCGAGGTCGAGCCCGGTGAGCGCGGTGAGTCCCGTCATTCGGTGGCGCCAGTCGTAGTCGTAAAGGACATCGTCCATATCGAAGACGAAGAGCAGACCCATGGTCGCTCCAGTCTCGTCGACGTGGGGCTCGACCGCGAACAGACCCTCGTGCCCCGCCGCCCGAGACGGGCGTCGGCGCTGGCGCCGCGTGGAGGCGCGAAAGCGCCTCCACCTGATGCGGAGCGCGCGCCCGTAGGGTAGAGGACGCCATGGCCCTGTACGACACGAGTGTCCCCGACGATCTGCTGACCGGGATGCGTTCCGCGCGAGCGGCGATCGGGCGCGGTGAGCTGGTCGTCATCCCCACCGACACGGTCTACGGCGTGGCCGCCGACGCGTTCGCCCCCGCTGCCGTTCAGCGGCTTCTCGAGGCGAAAGGCCGCGACCGCACGGCACCGCCGCCCGTGCTCGTCCCGGGCATCCCCACGCTCGACGCGCTCACCGAGTTCGTGCCCGACGAGGTGCGGGCTCTCGTCGCGAAGTTCTGGCCCGGCGGGCTGACCGTCGTGCTGCGCGCGCGCCCGATGCTCGACTGGGATCTGGGGGAGACCCGCGGCACCGTCGCCGTGCGGATGCCGGATCAGCGCATCGCGCTCGAACTGCTCGCCGAGACCGGGCCGCTCGCGGTGTCGAGTGCCAACCGCACCGGTGAGCCCGCCGCGATGACGGCCGCCGCCGCCGAGGCGGCTCTCGGCGACACTGTCGCGGTGTATCTCGAAGCCGGAGCCGTCGGTACGGCATATCCGGGTGCCGACGCGGGCACCGGGTCGACGATCGTCGACGCGACAGCGCTCGAACATCCCGACGGCAAGCTGCGCATTCTGCGTCACGGGGTCATCCCCGACGCGGCGATCATCGAGGTCGTGGGGGCTGAGCGGTGCGCATAGTCTTCTACGTGCTCGTCGCCGCGGTGTCGGGGGTCGTCACGTTCGGCGCATCCTGGGCGATCTGGAAGCTCAGCCACCGCTACCGGCTGTATCCGCAGATCCGCGCGCGCGACGTGCACACCCGGCCCACGCCGCGGCTCGGCGGGATCGCGCTCTTCCTCGGCATCGTCATCGCCTTCGCGGTCGGATCGCAACTGCCGGCCCTCGCCCTGATCTTCGCCCAGCCCCAGCGAGTGATCGCGGTGCTCGTCGCAGCTCTGCTCATCGTGCTCATCGGCGTCGCCGACGACATCTGGGATCTCGACTGGTTCACCAAGCTCGCCGGCCAGATCATGGCCGCGGGGCTGCTCGCCTGGCAGGGAGTTCAGATTGTCTGGATTCCGCTGCCCGGCACGGTCGCGCCGCTCTCGCCTTACATGTCGCTGCTCGTGACGATCTTCCTCATCGTGCTCGTGATGAACGCCGTCAACTTCATCGACGGCCTCGACGGCCTCGTGGCGGGCGTCGCCCTGATCGCGAGTGCCGCGTTCTTCGTCTACGGCTATTACGTCTCGTACGGGCCGACCGAGCAGAGCGACTACTTCAACCTCGCGCAGTTCATCACGGCCGCGCTCATCGGGGGTTGCGTGGGCTTCCTGCCGTGGAACTGGCGGCGTGGCGACGACCGGCCGGCGCGCCTGTTCATGGGGGATGGCGGGGCGCTCGTCGTCGGACTGCTCATGGCGACGTCGACCGTCGCCCTCGCCGGGCAGAGCGTGCCGGTGAGTGCGAGCCAGGGCCTCGTGGCCCTCATCCCGGTCATCCTGCCGATCGCGGTGCTCATCGTGCCGCTCGCCGATTTCACCCTCGCGGTGCTGCGGCGGCTGCGCGCGGGCAAGTCGCCGTTCACGGCGGATCGCAAGCATCTGCATCATCGGCTGCTCGACATGGGGCATTCGCACATGCACGCCGTGATCATCTTCTACGCCTGGACCACGGTCGCGTCGGCCGGCATGCTGCTCTTCCTCATCCCGGGGCGCGGGGTGGTCATCGGCGGTCTCGTGATGCTCGTCGGGTTCGTCGTCTGCACGATCGTGACCCTTGCCCCGCTCAGCCGCCGCAAAGCCGCCGAAGCGGCCGTGCAGAGCGCGAGCGCGGAACTCGCGGCGGATGCCGGAGTTGCCGAGTTCGACCCGCTCGACGCCGCGGCGACCGCGAGTGACGTCGGGGCCGAGCACACCGCCGCTGAAGCAGCTCTCGCGCTCCAACGTCTTCACGAGAAAGAGGCATCCCTGTGACCGTCGCACCCCTCCTCACCCGGGCCCTGTTGTACGGGGCGATCGTCGCGGTCGCCGTGGCCGTCGTCGCGGGCACGATCGGCCTGCTGACATCCGGTGTTCCTGGGGTGTTCGGCGGCCTGCTCGGCGCGGCGCTCTCCGCGGTCTTCCTCGGTCTCACGGCGGTCAGCATCCTGATCGCCGGACGCGTGACGCGAGGGGATGCCGGCAATCCGGTGTTCTTCGGGATCGTGCTCGGGGTCTGGGTGCTCAAGCTCGTCGCCTTCGTGGTCGCGGCGATCCTCATGCGCGGCTGGGACGCCGTCGACCCGGTCGTGTTCTTCTGGGCGGTCATCGCCGCCGTCGTCGGTTCGCTCATCGGCGACATGGTCGCGCTCGCGCGGACGCGGATTCCGTATGTGAGCGATATCGAGCTGCCGGGCGACCCGCCTCGGGGCGCGTCAGGCGCCTAGCGGGCTCCGAGCGCGCCAAGTGGCCCCGAAATCCTTGATAGGGTGAAGCGACCTTCCCCCCACAAATCGCCCGCCTTCGTGCGCCCGATTCAGGAGAAAGCCCCTGTTAGCATCAATCCTCGCTCCGATCCTTCCGATGGCGGAGTGCCCCCCGGGCGAGTTCTGTGGGCCGTCGATCGACGAGTTCTTCCCGGACCCCATTCTGTTCGTCGACACGCCGTTCGAGATGAACCGTGTGCTCATCATCCGGATGCTCGTCGTCGTCCTGCTGATCCTCGTCTTCTGGGTCGGCACGCGTAACCTCAAGGTCGTTCCGGGCCGGGCTCAGGTCGTTTTCGAGACCGTCACCGGGTTCGTGCGCAACAGCATCATCATCTCGACCCTCGGCGAGAAGAACGGCCGGCGCTTCATGCCGCTGCTGTTCACGATCTTCTTCCTCACCCTCGGGCTCAACCTCACGGGCATCATCCCGGGGCTTCAGATCGCGAGCACGGGCCTCATCGGCATGCCGATCATCATGGCCGTGGTCGCCTACGTCGTGTTCATCTACGCGGGCCTCAAGCAGCACGGACTGCGCTACTTCAAGAACCAGCTGATCCTGCCGGGCGTGCCGGTCGTGCTCACGCCGTTCCTCGCGCTGCTCGAGTTCCTGTCGACGTTCATCCTGCGGCCCATCACGCTGACCCTCCGACTCACGATGAACATGGTCGCCGGGCACATGCTGCTCGTGCTGTGCTTCCTCGCGACGCACTTCTTCTTCTTCACGGTGCTCGCCCAGGGCAACGCCCTCGGGTTCCTCGGCATCGGAACCTTCGCGTTCGGCATCGCCTTCACGCTGCTCGAACTCTTCGTCGCCGCGCTTCAGGCATACGTCTTCACCATCCTCACCGCTATTTACATCCAGTTCTCGCTGGCCGACGAGCACTAGAAGCTCGACTCCCGGCCTCACCCCAGAAGCACCCTCGAAAGGAAACACCTGTGAACGTAGTCGGACAGCTCGCCCCCCTCGCCTTCGGCCTCGCCGTGATCGGCTCCGGTATCGGCGTGGGCATCATCGTCGGCAAGACGATCGAGTCGGTCGCGCGTCAGCCCGAACTGCAGGGTCGCCTGCAGGGCCTGATGTTCCTCGGCATCGCCCTCACCGAAGCCCTCTGCTTCATCGCGATCGCCGTCGCGTTCATCCCGTTCCCCGCGCCCGTCGCGCCGTAAGCGGCTTGCTCACACGTAAGGAGTCCGGATGCTGACCGCATTCGCCGTCCTCACCGCCGTCGCGGACGAGGAGGAGAGCCACTCGGTTCTCGTCCCCGCTTTGCCCGACCTGCTGTGGGGCACGATCGCCTTCGCGCTCATCCTGATCGTCATGATCTGGAAGGGCGTCCCGCGCATCAACGCGGCGCTCGACGCCCGCACCGACGCGATCGAGGGGGGCATCAAGCGCGCCGAGGAGGCGCAAGCCGAGGCCAACGCTGCGCGCGACAAGTACCAGGCGCAGCTCGCCGAGGTGCGGGGCGAGGCGAACCGCATTCGCGAGGACGCCCGTGAGGATGCCAAGCAGATTCGCGCGGGGCTCGTGGAGCAGGCTCAGGCCGACGCCGCCCGGATCGTCGCGAACGCGCACGTGCAGATCGAAGCCGAGCGGGCAGCCGCTCTCGCGTCGCTGCGCACCGAGGTCGGCACGCTCGCTCTCGACCTCGCCTCGGGCGTCATCGGCGAGTCGCTCACCGACGACAAGAAGGCCGCGGGCATCGTCGACCGGTTCCTGGTCGACCTCGCCGCGTCCGAGAAGGCCCAGTCCCCGAAGGCAGGGGCTGGTCGCTGATGGGTTCCGCCTCCCGCGTCGCGCTCGCCGCGGCCGTCACCGCTCTCGCCGCGGAGAAGGTGCTCCCGCGCGCCACGGGCGAGCAGCTGTTGTCGGCCGGGCGTGACATCGCGGGCTCGCCGCAACTGCGGTCGACGCTCGTCGATCCGTCGATCGATGCACCCGCGAAGTCGAAGCTCATTGGCACGATCTTCAGCAGCCTCGACGCGGCCGCCGCGCGACTGCTTGCCGGTCTCACCACGGCGCGCTGGTCGGATTCCGACGAGCTGATCGACGGCATCGAGCAAATCGGCATCCGCGCGATCGCCGCCGCGTCGCCGGACGCCGCGATCGAGTCCGAGCTGTTCGCGTTCGCTCGCGCGGTGACGAGCGACAACGAGCTCGAACTCGCGGTCGGCAGCACCTTGAGCGACCCGGCGCAGAAGGCGGCTCTCGTCGAGCGACTGCTCGGCGGCAAGGCGAACCCGGCGACGGTGTCGATCGTGCGCCACCTCGTCCAGAGCCCGCGGGGCCGTCGCATCGGCGAGCTGCTGCAGTCGGCCGCCGAAACGGTGGCGGATGCCTCCGGCGGCATCGTCGCGACGGTCACGGCCGCGGCGCCGCTTTCCGCCGCGCAGCTCGCGAAACTGACCGAAACCCTGACCGCGCAGTACGGGCGCGAGCCGCGCATCGCGCTGCGCATCGACCCGAGCGTCGTCGGAGGATTGCGCGTGCAGATCGGCGAAGACGTCATCGACGGCACCGTCGCCTCCCGCCTCGCCGACCTTCGACTCCAACTCGCCGGCTGACCCCGGCACCACCACTTCCGACATAAGGAAACCCCATGGCAGACATCACCATCTCTCCCGACGAGATCCGTAGCGCCCTCAAAGACTTCGTCGCCGGCTACCAGCCGTCGGGCGCGAAGAAGACCGAGGTCGGCACGGTCGTCGACGCCGCCGACGGCATCGCCCACGTCGAAGGCCTTCCCGGCGCGATGGCGAACGAGCTGCTGCGCTTCGCGGACGGCACCCTCGGCCTCGCGCTCAACCTCGACGAGAACGAGATCGGCGTCATCGTGCTCGGTGAGTTCACCGGCATCGAGGAGGGCATGGAGGTCACCCGCACGGGCGAAGTGCTCTCGGTCCCGGTGGGCGACGCCTACCTCGGTCGCGTCGTCGACCCGCTCGGCGCCCCGATCGACGGGCTCGGTGAGATCACGAGCGAGACCCGCCGTGCCCTCGAACTGCAGGCCCCCGGCGTCATGTCGCGCAAGAGCGTGCACGAGCCCATGCAGACCGGCATCAAGGCGATCGACGCGATGATCCCGGTTGGCCGCGGCCAGCGTCAGCTCATCATCGGCGACCGCCAGACCGGCAAGACCGCGATCGCGATCGACACGATCATCAACCAGAAGGCCAACTGGGATTCCGGCGACGTGAACAAGCAGGTGCGCTGCATCTACGTCGCGATCGGCCAGAAGGGTTCGACGATCGCCGCTGTGAAGGGCGCTCTCGAAGACGCCGGCGCGATGGAGTACACGACGATCGTCGCGGCGCCCGCATCCGACCCGGCCGGCTTCAAGTACCTTGCCCCGTACACCGGCTCGGCCATCGGCCAGCACTGGATGTACGGCGGCAAGCACGTGCTCATCATCTTCGACGACCTCACCAAGCAGGCCGAGGCCTACCGCGCCGTCTCGCTGCTGCTGCGTCGTCCGCCGGGACGCGAGGCCTACCCGGGCGACGTCTTCTACTTGCACTCGCGTCTGCTCGAGCGTTGCGCGAAGCTCTCCGACGAGCTCGGAGCCGGCTCGATGACCGGCCTGCCGATCAT